>JAQVSS010000390.1 GCA_028700415.1 Kiritimatiellia bacterium | reverse complement strand
CTACAAGCTCTACATCATGCAGTCCTGCACCAAGCTCACTCCGTCGCTCTTGAAGGCAGCGAAGAAACTCCGGAACCGCGACTGCACGATCCTCTGGACCTACGCGCCCGGCTACACCTCGAACGAAGGCAATTCGCTCGCGAACATGAAGACCCTGACCGGCATGGACTTCGAGCTGTGCGCGGACGTTACCGATCCGGGCGTGACGCTCGATGACGGCACCAAGGTCGGATCGCTCACGTATCCGAAGGGGCACATGCCGCTCGCTCCGATCTTCGCCGCAGTCAAGCCTGACAAGGTCCTCGGCCGTTACGCCAACGGTGCGGCGGGGCTGGCACAGTCGCGGACTGGCAAGGCGCAGACGGTCTTCTCCGGCTCCTATTTTCTGGAAGGGCCGCTTCTTCATACCCTCGCCAAGGCTGCGGGTGTGCACGTCTTCGCAGACTCACTCGATGTCTTCGAGGCCAACGAGCGCTTTCTCTCGTTCCATGCTCGTAACGCCGGGCGAAAAACGATCCGCCTGCCGCGGAAGACGACGGTCATTGACGTCTTCAACCGCGAGGTGGTCGCGAAAGGAGTCGGCGAATTCTCCTTCTACGCGCCGCTCCATTCGTCCCGGCTCTTTTACTTTGCCGATGACGCGGAAGAACTTCTGCGCGGGCTCTGACCTGGCCCTCACATCCAGTGAAGGCGCAATGGGTGACTTGAGAGTCGGCATGGATGTCTGCTCAGGCTCAATCTCGTGGCAGACGCCTCTTGTTCCTGGGTGCGGTGCCGGCGCGCTCAGGAGAGGTTGCGCAGGCTCAGGCGGTAGGCCTGCGGCGAGCGGCGGTGGATTTTCCGGAACTGGCGCTGAAAATGGGCGGGCGAGAGGTACCCGCACGCGCGGATGATTTCCGCGACGGTTTTGTCCGTCTCCGCCAGCAACCGGCAGGCATGGGCGATGCGCAACCGGTTGACGTACTGGGGCACGGTGCTGTTGGTGCATTTTTTGAACAGGCGGCTGAAGGCGCTCTCGCTGAGCCCCAGCGTGTGCGCAAGTTCAGGAACGCGGATGGGAGTGGTCAGGTGTTGCTCGATGTGGGCGCAGGCGATGCCGATGCGGTCGGACGTGTAAGCCTTGGCCTCGACGAGGAACCCTTCGGATGAGATCTCCGTCAGGTGTTTGGAATTTGCCAGCAGGTCCAGCAGCTCGAGCAGCAGGATCAGGCGACGCAGGCCGTGTTCGCGCGTCATCCGCACAAGGAGATCTTCCGCGCGGTCGCGCGTGCGCCCTCCAACCCGGAGGCCGCGGCGCGCGCGTTCGAACAGGCGGCGCAGCGGATCCATGGGGGCACAGGAGTACCACGATTCGCCCAGCAGGTGCGGCATGAAGTGAACCACCACCGCCTCCACCTGTTGGGGTTGGCGGTTCGGGAGGGGGACGTTGCGGTAGTCGTGCGGCACGTCCGGGCCGAGGAAGGCGATCGCCCCCGGTATGAGCGGTTCGAGCGTGTCGCCCACCCAGCGCTCCGACCCCCCGTGACGGACGAGGGTGATTTCGCAAGCGGGATGGTGATGCCAGACATCGCCGAATTCCCGGCCGCGCACGAGCGTGCACGCCACGAGGTCCGTGGCGGAAAGGGGAGACGGTTTTTCAGCGATCAGTTTCATGACGGAAGCTGCGGCGTGACTTCAAGCCGGGAACACCATACGGTATCTTTAGGTGTGCGGCAACGGTAAAAAGTTGTAACGCCGGGAAAGGGTTTGCCGGGCCGTGCCCGCGTTTTTTTATGTTTTTGGCTGTCGCATCAGGCGGAACGTCATCAGGGCGGCGACGAGATAACCGGCCCAGATGAGATGCAGCAGAAGCCCCAGTCCCGTATAGGCGGTCAGCGGCCCGATTCCCCACATCACCAAGGCGGCGATCCCCCAAGAACCCCCGCTGATTAAACCCATACGTGTGCCGAACCTCAGGGAGGAGTCCGCATAACGCGCGAGGGTGATGCAGAGCGGGAAACCCGTGTAAACGATGAAGCCGACAAAGGCCAGTAGCCCGGAAGCGGAAACGGTGAGCGGCGCGGCCGCGAGGTAAAGGGCGGTGAGCGGCGCACCTGCCAGGGCCGTATAGAAGAGTACGCTCAAATGGCCGAGGCGGGGTGCGAGGAGGCTCCAGAAGATCGCGCCGGCCATGCCGCCGAGGCCGAAAAGCGTGAACGAGAAACCGCTGAAGGAGAGCGAATAGCCGGCCTCCCCGTGCAGGTAGGACGGAAGCAGCGTGGCTTGGATCTGGGAAGAAGTCGCGAGAACGGCGGCGATGAGAAAGAGCGGGGCGAAGGGAATGCCCGGGATGTTGTCCGGGCGTGCGGGTACACCGGGCTTTTCCCTGTGGGCGGTGTCGTCCGGGAGACGGAGCCCGCTCAGGAAGAGCGTGCCCGCGGCGACCGGCGCGATGGCATAAAGCCAGACGAGACTCCCCAACCCGAAATGCTCGGTGAGGGTTGAGGAGAGGATCGCGCCGCCCGCAAAGCCCATGAATCCCGACACCATGAAAACGGAGGTGGTCAGGGAGGCGGGGATTTTGTCCAGGCCGTGCAGAGCCCGCAACCCTTCAGGGTGTACAGCGGCGACGCCGAGGCCTGAGAGCAACGCAAGCAGCGACATCCAAACCACGCAGAACGGGCCGGGGGGCAGGATGGGGATGAACACGGCAAGACCGGCTAAGAGAACGCCGGCGCTGATGAGGTCCGGGCGGGTCAGGGAGGTCTGCAGGTGCCCGATGAAAATCTGGAAGAGGTTGGAGGAGAGCCCCAACAGGGAGACGACAAAGATCAAGAGTGCGAACGAGACGCCGTAATGGTCGCGCATCGGCACGAGTACGGGCGCGATGAGGCCGACATAGGTGTCTGCAACGGCGTGGGCAAACGTGAGGGCGAGCAGTTGCTCCCATTGGCGGGAAGCAGAGGGAGAGGTCTTCATGGTTGATGTGACACGGTATCGTGATGATGTGCTGGCCGCGCGCAAAAAGGGCGAGGGGCGGGATTGTTCCCGCCCCGGAGATCCCGCCGGCGGCGGTCGTTGAGGCAACAGAAAGTTCGGCCATGTCAAAACCAACATAACAGCCGTGTCAGAAACAGGGAAGGAAAAACGCGGGCGGCGACACCCTTCTGGGGGTCTCGCCGTCAGGTGTTTGGAGGTGCCCGGCAGATCCAACCGCCCGGAATTTTCAGCCGGGTGTTGTCGTGTTCAGTTGTAACCCCCCTTTAAATAAACTATCCTGATGAAGGTGAGCAGTCTTGTTGCAAGAAACAAACACGGGAGAGCTATCGCCATGACACGGCACTCAACGCTTCATGCCCTGACAGTCTTTGCTTTTGGCGTCACCTTGGCAGCCGGTTCTCCGTCCGCCCGCGCGGCGGGCATGCTCGCCAACATGCTGGGGAAGGCGGAGCTGAAAACCCCGGCAGGCTGGGGTACGCCGGTGAACATTCCCGAGGACACCGGCGAGTTCCTTGTCGCGAACGGGGTGTTGACGATGGCCAGGAAGCGGCCGGCCGGCGATTTCAAAATTTACCGCGTCGTGACCGGATTGGCGCCGGACACGGACTACTGCCTGCGCGGCGATGTCCGCGTGGAGGGGCCGGGGACGGCGAAGATCGGCGTCATGCGGCAGACCGAAAACGCCGGATGGGCGTGGGCCGCGCCCGTGTGCGAGTTTACGGCTGCGGGCACGCGGCAGACGGCCGAAATCCGGTTCCGCACGCCGCCGCAGAAGGTGCCGTTCTGCCTGCAGCTTTATCCGCCCGCTGAAGTCGGCGGGGAACTGTCATTGGGACGGCTGTCGGTGTTCACGGACGCCGCCCTGCGCCAAGCCTTTGGCGATGAAAACGTCTACCCTTGCCACGCGCTCGACCTTGCGCCAAAGGTGGACGGCCTGTTGGACGATCCCGCCTGGCGCTTGACGCCCGAAGTCACGGGG
>JAQVSS010000074.1 GCA_028700415.1 Kiritimatiellia bacterium | reverse complement strand
CGCGATCACGGGGGAAGCGTCGCGGTAGGCCACACCGTTCAAGAACCTGGGGGAGGTTGCTTGAACGGGGTGTATATTAAGCTAAGCACCCCCCGGTTGTCAATAGGCTGGCTGAAAAAAAAATCTTTTCTTTTTTACCGAATAAAATCGCGCTCTTTGACACTTTTTTGCCCCTTACCCTGTCCCCGGCTGTCGACCGTCACCTGCATACTCCGGTACTCGGTTCCGCATGCCGGCTCTGCCGGATTTACTTGACGCTGATGCGCCGGTTAAGGATAATGGGACAACATTAAGACTAAAAGGATAAAACTCATGAGAATCAAAGCAAAAGTACAAGTCAAGAAGGTTGAGGCCGGCACATCAGCGGCCGCTAAAGCCAAACCCGTCACGCCAGTTGCCAAGAAAACCGCCCCTAAAACCCAACGCATCGCCTTCAGCGTTCGTGCCGAAATCGGCAGCAAGGTCTTCCTTGCAGGCAGTTTCAACAACTGGGATCCGGCGGCAAAGGAAATGGTGGACAAAAACGGTGACGGTCTCTACACCACCACGCTTTCCCTCGCGCCGGGCACGCATCAGTACAAGTTTGTGATCGATGGCACATGGTGCGCGGATCCCGAATGCGCAGATTGGGTCCAGAACGACCACGGAACGCTCAACAGCGTTAAACACGTCAGTTAACCTTCCTTTCAAGCCCCTATCAGAGGTGGCCATGTCTCCAGTCCGACCGCGTTGCGCCATAACCCTCGGCGATGGTGCTGGTGTCGGCCCCGAGCTGGTGTTGAATGCGTTGTCCTCTGATGTGCTGGCGGATGCTTGTCAACTGATTGTCTACGGGAACCGGTCGCTCCTGGAACGCGTCTCGACCGCTACCGGGCTGCGCATCCCAAACCGTTTGGCTGTTTTACCGCCCTGTGACGGTAATCCTGTGACCTCTCTGCCGCAGGATCGCCACATCCTCTTCGATTTTCCCTTTGAAGCCGCCTCACGTATCATCCCCGGAACCGTGCAGCGCGCCTGCGGCGCGCAAGCTTTCCTGTGGATCTGCGCCGCTGTCCGGGATATCCGGCAAGCAGGCCTTGCGGATGCCCTCGTCACCGCTCCACTCAACAAAGAGGCCTTACATCAAGCAGGCATCCGGTTCCCTGGCCACACAGAAATTCTCGCCGACCTTACAGGAACGCCAGACCCTTGCATGTTGTTCTACTCGCCTGGCTTCACGATCAGTCTGGCAACCATTCATGAAGCTTTGTCCAACGTCCCTTCCCTGCTTGCCATTCCCTCCTTGTTGAGAACAATCCGCCTGACCCATGCTGCCTGCAAAGAGTTCGGCATTCTCTCCCCGCGCCTCGGCATACTCGCGCTCAACCCCCATGCCGGCGAACAGGGCCTCTTCGGGCATGAAGAACAGACGGTGATCGCTCCCGCGTTGGAAAAAGCACGGGCCGAAGGCATTGACGCCTCCGGCCCGCTCGTCCCCGATACCGCTTTCACCTGGCTCCGCTCACCTGCCTCCGCGTCCCCGTTCGACGCTTACGTGGCCATGTATCATGACCAAGGCCTGATCCCCTTCAAAATGGCAGCCTTTGATACCGGTGTCAATGTCACTCTCGGGCTTCCCCTTATCCGGACATCACCCGACCACGGCACCGCTTTTGATCTCGCTTGGCAGGGGAAGGCTTCCCCATCGAGTCTCTTCAGTGCCATCACCCTCGCCGTCCGCATGACTCAACAGCGGGCCCACAGGGGTTAAACGCCCTCTTGCCGGCCGACACCCTCCAACGCTTCACGAAGCTTCGTTGCCAACTCGGCCTTGGAGAAAGGTTTCTGCAAGTAGAGCACGCCTTCTTCAAGCACATGGCAGTGCGCAATGACATTGGCGGTATACCCCGACATGAAAACACACTTTATGTCCGGCCGCTCCACCAGAAGCTGTTGACTGAGATCCCGCCCGCTCATCACCGGCATGACCACATCGGTCAGCAAAAGATGGATGGGCCCCTCGTAACTGGCGGACACCTTCAACGCCTCCACGGGGCCATCGGCCGACAAAACGGTGTACCCCAACCGTTCGAGAAGACGGTGGGCTGACCGTAACAACCCCTCCTCATCATCAACCAGCAAGACGGTCTCGGTTCCCTTTTGCGGCAGAGGCCTTTGCTGTTCGGCTATTTCTTCACCCACCACGGCATCTTTCTGCTCCGTCAAATAGATCTTAAAGGTCGTGCCCTTATCCACTTCGCTGTAGACATGGATGAACCCGTGGTTCTGTTTGACAATCCCATACACGGTAGCCAACCCAAGCCCTGTCCCCTTGCCTTGTCCCTTTGTCGTAAAGAACGGCTCGAAAATCCGGTCTAATGTCGCACGGTCCATGCCGCAACCATCATCGCTAACCGCCAACATAATGTATTGCCCCGTCGTGAACCCAGGATTGACCGCGCAATACGCTTCGTCAAACACCACTTTCCGGGTCTCGATCATCATCCGTCCGATCCCCGCTATCGCATCGCGGGCATTCACCGCAAGATTGGCAAGTATCTGATCGAGCTGGCTCGTGTCCATTCTCACCCGGCACGCTTCCGCCGAAGGCCGCCAACACAAATCGATATCCTCCCCCAAGAGCCTGCGCAACATCATGAGCGTCGTTCCCACCGCTTCATTGAGATCGAACACAACCGGATCGATGGTCTGCTTGCGGGCAAAGGCCAGTAACTGTCGGGTTAAAGCCGCCGCACGCTTGCCTTCGGATAAAATCTCGCACGCAAACGTATGCGGATCGCTTCCTTGCGGCACTTTCTCCGACAGGAGTTCACTGTACCCGATAATCGACTGCAGAATATTGTTGAAGTCATGAGCCACGCCCCCCGCCAGACGCCCCACCGCCTCCATCTTTTGCGACTGGCGGAACTGACCCTCAAGTTTCACACGCCCCTCTTCGGCCTGACGCGTCTCAACCAACGACCCGATGAGTTTGGCCGCGGTATGCAGACGCCCCTTCGCCATCTCAATGATGTAGAGGGGTCGCGAATCATAGGCGTGCGCCTCACGGAACAGTTCGAGGTACTCCACCTGATAGGCCTCCGACAACGCATGCAACGTGTCCGGGTCACGCGGCGGATCACCATAGCTGAACGTAATGGCGCCGATCACCTCGTCATTCGCCAACACCGGCACGGCGTACAGCCGGATACCGCCAGCGCAGGTGATATCCATCGGCACACGCCGACCGACCACCTCCTTGGCACAACAGGACCAACAGGCTTCGTGACACTTCCAACGCCCCGAGAACAACGCCTCCTGATTGTCGTCGGCATCGCATAATCGCCGGGATGCCTGATTCAACAACCGGCACCACCCTGAATCATATAGACTGAGCGCATACTCGCCATTCGCCTCATACACCACAGCAGAAGAGCCGAGCAGATCCAGAAATTCTGACACAATATTTGCGAGCATTTCAGCTCCCACCGTTTTTAGAATGCGTCCTTCTCGGTTGAGCTGGGTGAGATCCCCATAGCTGGGCAGAAATTCTGCGCGGGTTCTTTTTTCCGGTTTTTGGGAGAGCATCCACTCGAGCCGTCTGAGACTCGCTTCCGATTGTTTGCGTGCCGTAATATCATGCAGCGTGACAATCACATGTCCTCGCCCGTCTAACACAACAGGTTCCATACTGAACTGGAACCAAACGTTCCGCGTCGTGCCTTGATCTTCAAGGATCGCCTCTGTCTCACGCTCGTGCACCCCCTGCCCCGTCTCAAACACCGACTGGATGGCAACGGATAACTCACACACTGAGCAGTGCTCGGTATGACCACACCCGCGCGGATCCTCGTGCCGGTAGAAACAGCCAAGAAAATCGCCGCAGGGACGATAATACACGTCTGCGAAAACGCGGTTGAACAAACGCTCCGCCGCCGAATTGGCATCGACAATCCGCATATTGCGGTCAAAAACCATAACCCCGTCAGGCGACGACGCCATAATGGCCCGCAGGTTATCGCGCTCCACTTTCAGCGCTTTCTGCGTGGCACGTTCGGCGGCCTGGTCACGGAACACGAGAACCACACCCGTTATCTCGCCCTCTGAATCACGGATGGGCGCGCCGTTGTCGGCGATCGGCCGTTCACTCCCATCACGCCCAAGCAACAACGTGTGATTGGATAACCCCACCGTCTTATTTTCACGCAACACGCGTTCCACGGGATTTTCCAAAAATTCCCTCGTCTCTTCCCGGATAACGCGGAAGACCTCTTCGCACCTTTTTCCGCGTGCCTCAGCCTCTGTCCAGCCGGTGTATTTTTCCGCCACCGGATTCATCTGCCGCACACGCCCCCGTTTATCGGCAGTGATAATACCGTCACCGATGCTATACAGCGTCGTCCGTAACTCCTCCTGATTCTCCCGCAGCGCGCCAACGAAATGCTCACGCACCAATTGGTCAGACAAGGCTTTCCCGATCAAGACCGTCGCAAAGGGATACATCACCATCACAGGCATCGCGATGCGCCCTAAAACCGTCAGCCCCATACCGGAAGGCAACGCAAACGTACACCCCAACATGGCGACATGCACCAGCAAGCCAAAAACCCAAAACTGAAAGACGGACATGTCCACACCCTGACGGGTCTGCCGATAATGAAACCCTACTCCCAACAAGACCGATGAGACGATCACCAGCACGCCCATGAGCGCCCCCGCCCCCCCTTGCAGGATGCGGCAAACAACAGCCATCATGCCGGCGATCACTGCGGCCACAGGCCCGAAAAACAACCCGCACAAACTGATCACCACAGAGCGTCCGTCAAAGATCAGGCCTGGAGCCATGACCACGGGATGCACCATGCCGATCACCGCCACGCAACCGAAACACAACCCTTGAAGGAAAGGCTCATTCCGCCGCTGCGTGTACCGGTTCCGGATAAACCCGGAAAGCACGCTCAACGCAACCAGCAAGGCAAGATTGTTGACCAGATCTATCGCACCCATATTCGACCTCTTCCCATAAGGTCCTGCCGCGTCGGTAACCGTTCTACCCCTTACCCGAAAAATGCAAATGTAGCCAATACGCCCAATAACCGAGGTACTCCTTCATGATCACTGAATTCTTATACAACGTGTCAGGATTCGGAAGGTAAAACTGCATCATGGCCGGCGTCTGCGTCGCTTTAGCGGTTAGCGCCTCGTAATCCGCACCTGATGGGATCACCTCTACACCTATTTTTTCAAACGTCATGACGGCCCGCCGCAAGTGCCAAGCCGATGTCACGAGAATCACCCGTTTCGCCCCCATCGCCTTCAGCTTCTCACGGACAAACAAGCCGTTCTCATAGGTGTTTTTGCTCTCTGACTCCAACATGATTTTGGAAGGCGGCACCCCAAGATCAACGAGAAACTGCTTCATCCCCGGCCCCTCCCCCACACCGGAAAACAAAACCACCGGGGCCTTGCCGGCATGAAAACAGCGTGCCGCATGCCACCCGCGGTCCGCCCCCGCATAGAGTTCCGCATACACCGTTTTCGGCGTCGGCGAGTTGATTCCCCCGCCCAACACGATAATCGCATCCGCCTGCGGCAACACGTCCACCGGCGCAGGCGGGTACTGCCGCTCGAGCGCTCCCCCGAAAAAGATGAAGAACCATGGCGAAGACCAGACCCATAACCACACAAACGCCACCGCATAGGCCGCCAAAGCCATACGCCGTGTGTCCCGCCTAACCGCAAGGACCCCGCCTGCCGCCATGCCGGCCAGCCCCAGCGCCAGCGGGCTTAGCAACCAGGTGACAAATTTCATCAGCCCAAACAACATACTCACTCCCCAATGATCTTCACCAGCACCCGTTTGTTGCGCAACCCGTCAAATTCGCCGTAGAAAATCTGTTCCCAGGGTCCGAAGTCGAGCTTGCCGTCCGTCACCGCCACCACCACCTCGCGTCCCATCACCTGCCGTTTCAGATGCGCATCCGCATTGTCTTCCGCGCCGTTGTGCGCATACTGGCTGTGCGGTTTCTCAGGCGCGAGTTTCTCCAGCCACCGCTCAAAGTCCGCATGCAACCCGCCTTCATCATCATTGATGAACACACTCGCCGTTATGTGCATGGCATTGACCAGACAAAGCCCTTCGCGGACGCCGCTCTCTTTCAGACAGGCCTCCACCTCCGGCGTGATATTCACATACGCCCGCCGGGCGCCGACTTTGAACCACAACTCTTTCCGGTAACTCTTCACCGTTCAACCTTTCTCCTTCAGACGGCGCGTATCCGCCAGGATCTTTTCGTCACAGGCCCAAACCGACACACGCACACCCAACTTTTCAAAAACCGACACAACGTGCGCCTCTTTTTCCGGTTCCATCAGGCAGGTGATGATGATTCCGTCAATCCGGTATTTTGTCACCCACTCGACGACCCCATCAATTCCCCCTAGCACGCGGTGCCCCGCGATGATGCGCCCTTTCAGGGGAATGTCGTCGTCGATGATTCCCATGATCACGCGGTCATTCATCCCCGGGCGTTCCGTCAGTTCGCGCAAGTAACTGCGGAACCGTATCCCGCCGCCATAGGCGAGGAAACGCAAAACCCCGGACTTATCGGGCAAAATGTGCCGTTCAAGAATCTGCATGACACCGCGGATACATTCCCTCCACACCCGGACACCCGAAACCGGGATAAACGCCAAAGTCCCAAACAAAATTGAAAACCGCATCCGTCCCGGATCGCCGTCACTCAACAGCCACACCAGCCCGAACCCCACCACTGTGCCCATAAAAACCGCGATCCCCAACACCACGAAATCGCGGATCTGCGCGCGCCCCCAAACACGCCAGTAGGTCTTTGTTATCACCAGAACCACAAAGACCGGCACCACAAACATCGGCAGATCGGAAAGGAAGTCATGGCGCCCCAGCGGCATCTCAAACACCCAGCGGGCAAACATCCAGACGCCACACAAGGCGAGAACATCGCAAACGATGTACAGGGGGACCAGAAGGCCCTGCCGCATCATTCCGTGTTTACCCGACAACAACCGTCCCGTGTCCCACAGTTCAACACGTTCCAGATGCCGGACAACCACGAAAATCGCAACGATGAACGCGATCAGAAACAGTCCCGGGGCCCGCCCCTTTAGAAGCGTCCCCCCCAACCCGACCAGCACCAGGCCGATGCTGATTGAATAGAGGATGACCGCCGCCGTGCGTTGGTTCATCGTATCACGCAATACCCGGTGGTGCAGATGCTCCTTGTCCGGCAGCATCAGTTGCATCCGGCTTTTGGCGTTGGCCACACCCTGCGGCAACAAGGCCCTTATCGACCGCCGCCAGATCGCCAACAGCGTGTCGAAAATCGGAATGCCCATCGCCAGCAGCGGCATGCCCAGCGACGCCACCAGTTCTTTGCGCGACCCCGTCATCAGTGGCAACACCGCAATGCACAACCCAAGGAACATGCTGCCGGAATCCCCCAAGAAAACCGAGGCCGGATGAAAGTTATAGCGGAGAAACCCCAAACAGGCGCCCGCCAGCACCAGATACGGCAATGTTTCCACCGATTTCCCCGTAAAAAGCAATGCTCCGGCCATCCCCGCAGCAGCGATCAACGCCAACCCAGCCGCTAAACCGTCTAACCCGTCAATCAGGTTGAAGGCATTGACCGCCCCTACAATCCAAAACACCGTCACCAAACAATCCAGCCACGGCGGAAAGGCGACCAGAATGCCGCCCACATGAACACCCGAAAAATAGAGCATGAGCGCCACCGCGATCTGTCCCGCCAATTTCACAACCGGTTTCATGCCGCGCCGATCGTCGATCAGCCCGATCACCACCAAAACCCCCGAGGCCAACAGGAAATGCCACTGCCAGAAAAAGGAGAACGATTGACTGATCGGCGCCCCTGCGACAAGAACCAGCACGCCGAGCACAAGATGGAACGCCACAAAGATCGAGACCCCGCCCCCGCGCGGAATCGGTGTTTTATTGATCCGGCGCGCACTCGGCTGATCCACCATCCCGACCGCACGGGCCATTTCGCGGAACTGCGGCGTCAAGATGAGCGCCACCGCCAGCGCCCCGAAAAATGCCGCCGCATACTTGACCCCGTCCGTTGCTACCCGGACGAGGACACTTCCAGAATAATCAATCAGTTCTGTCACCCAATTCACTGTCATAAAATTTACTGCCGCTTGATGATCTTCGGATTCAACTCCCCGAGGAACCCTTCAAACCTCGTCACGCTTTCGGGCGACTCTAACGCCGGCGAAATATTCGCCGCGACCATCACCCAGCGGTTAATACGGTTGTGGATGGAACGGTCCCACACATCCAACAGAATACGCTGGGCATGGGAACAGCTCTCCCGGTCTTTGCTCATAAACCAGTAGACTAAACTGAGTTTGGCGCCGCCAGGCCGCTGTGCCGTGACCCTGCGGATCACGCGTGGCTTGCCCGCGGGAAGATGCAGAGCCCATCGTCCCGCATCGAGCATCACATATCCCTGCGCCGGCAAACACAATTCCGCGCGGTGAATGCTGCCCCGGCTCCGCCCGCCGATCACGACACTCACCGAATAGCAGACCCCGTCAGGCGACCGGTAATTACGCTTCAGGATCACCGTGTCTTTCGGCAAGTCCGTCGCCTCGCCCAACGAAACGCCATGCAACGCTCCTCCGCAAGAAGGACAAACAAACCCGTTTGCCTTCCGTTGCCCCGATTCAAGCAACTGATGCTCCTCAACGGCCTCCGCACACTGTTCGTTGTGACAGAACCACGGCACGTCACCGGTGAACTCGCCGATGGCCTCCGGCAGAGAAGATGCCACAAAGTCTGCCGCATCAAACGTCGGCGCAGGAAGTGAAAACTTGAAGATAACCACCCCCGTCATCATGAACAGAACCCCGCAAACCACAACGTAATGATGAGCGCTATTCGGCCTTTGTTCCACCGCCACCGCCACGTTCTCCCCCTGAGGCACACGCGGCGCACGTTCAGGAAACAACGCTGCAGGCCGCCACATCCGGCATCCTTTCTCGATGAGATTCCCGGCCTGTATCATCAGAACAACCCCCACCAGAAAAACAACGTACCCCGAATAGTCGTGGTAAAACCCTGTCGCCACCTTTTGACCAAACCACGTCGCGACCAGACAGATTGAGAAAATGCGGCAGATGTTCCCGATCATCGCCAAGGGGAGCGAACAAGCAAACAGCAGCCATTTTTGAAACAGAGTCTTCTGAGTGAAATAGGCATAAGTGGCCGTCAGTGCCATCATCGCAAAGAGCGAACGTATCCCGCTGCACGGATCAGCCACATCCACATTGAACGCCGCCCCTGCAGCCCGGGAAAACAACGCCGTACCGGAACGTTCGATATTCAACCCGAACCCGTTTAGAATTCCGGTCGCGATCGATGAGGACAGGATCCGCAAGTGGATAGTGAAAAAATCGGTGAACGATGAAACCGGAATGGTGAAAACCAGAAACCCGGCGGGAAACAACATCAGCCGCGCGACGTCTTTGCCCCAAAACGCATACGACACCGACCAGAGCAGCCCGATGAAGGAGACCTGCTCAAGCCGCGACTGCTCTCCCCGGCTCCCAAACCAGCAAAAAACCATGAAAAGGCCGACGTAAAGGAACCCGCGCCACGAAGGCAGGCCGGCGGCAAGTCGAAACGCCTTACGCTGCCGCCAGATCACATAGCCGCTGACAAAGGGCACCAACCACCCGTGCGACATGTCCTCCAACGGATCAGAAAACATGTGCATCGTGTAGAGAATCATGTAGCGGTAGTTGATCCACCCAAGCACAATCAACAGCGCCACCACAGCCACTCGCGTCCAGTTTAACCGCTTCCCATCCATATGTCTTCCTGAATTACTCCATGTTCGGCAAACACGCATCGAGTTTCAACTTCCCGATCGCCTCCCGCACATCCCCCGCATTCAAGCATCGCTTGCTGAGCGCCTCACACGTCGCAAGCATGCCGGCCACCTCGCGTGCCTCAACCTCGTGAATTTTACTGACATAAATCCGGGCATGCCCCGTCTTGTACGCCGACCGCTCGCTGACATCCAGCTCCTCGAACAATTTCTCCCCAGGCCGGATTCCCGTAAACATGATCGGGACATCCTCATACGGACGCAACCCGGAAAGCGCAATCATCTCTTCCGCCAGTTCCACGATCTTCACAGGTTCGCCCATATCCAACACGAAAATCTCGCCGCCCCTCGCCAACGCCGCCGCCTGTAACACCAGCGACACCGCCTCGGAAATCGTCATGAAGTAACGTTCCATCTCTGGATGCGTCACCGTCACCGCCTCGCCTTTTCGGATCTGTTCACAAAAGAGCGGAACGACCGATCCCGACGAACCGAGCACATTCCCGAAGCGTACTGCTGAGAAACGCGTCTTGTTCAGCCGGTTCAGATCCTGCAAGGCGATCTCGGCCAACCGTTTTGTCATCCCCATCACCGAAACCGGCTTCACGGCTTTGTCCGTTGAGATAAAAACAAAACGCTCCACGCTGTGTTCGACCGCCAATTCGCCCAGCATCCGCGTTGCCAACACATTGTTCTTCACCGCCTCAACCGGATTCTGTTCCATCAGCGGCACATGCTTGTGCGCCGCCGCATGGATCAAAATATGAGGCTTGTACTGCCCGAGAAGCTCCTCCATCCTCCGCCGTTCGCCCATGTCGGCCAAAAGCGCCACCACCGGCGTCTCGAGCCCCATTTTAAGAACCTCACGCTCGATCTCGTACAAGGCGTTCTCGGAACGTTCCACCAACACCAACAACGCAGGACCCGCGCGCAGAACCTGCCGCACCAACTCACTGCCGATCGACCCGCCCGCCCCCGTCACTAAAACCCGTTTCTGTCCGAGCAATTCGACCACCGCCCGCCCGTCCAGCGTGGTCTCCTCCCGTCCCAGCAGATCGGCCACATCGACGTTGCGGATTTTCGACGCCGTCAGACTTCCCTCGATCAATTCATAATACCCCGGTACTATCCGCGCCGGAACATGCGCCCGCTCGCACAACCTTACCACCCGCCGGATCACATCGCGCGGCACCCGCGCCATAGAGACAATCACCTCTTCCACCGCGTGTTTGCGCACCATATGGCGCAGATCATCGATCCGCCCCAGAACAATATGTCCCTGAATCTTCGCGTGCTGCTTGGTCGGATCATCGTCGAGAAATCCGACCACCGCCAACCGCCGCCCGCCCTGACGCCTCAGCTCACGCGCCACCAGATTTCCCGCTGATCCCGCTCCCACCAACAGCACCCGCCGCATGCGCCCCCGCGTCACAGCTTCCCACGCATACTCGCCTTCCGCCACGAAGCGCCACAGCAGTCTTATGCCAAGCAAGCCGCCGCCAACCAGAAAGCTGTTGAAGAACGTGATGCTGTACGGCGGACGTAACCCCCGGAACTCAGGGAACAACACGCGCAGGATGACAAAGACCGCCGTCGAGACCCCGATCGCTCCGACAAACCGGGGCACATCCCCCACGCTCACATAACGCCACAACAACTTGTTGCACCCGAACAGCGTCAGCGCCACACTCTGCACGATCCAAACCGTCACGAAAGAGAACGCGACTTGCCGCCACCCCCATGAAGGCTCTTGAAAATCGAACCGCAGGATAAACGCGGTCAGATAGGCTCCCGCCATCACCGCCGTGTCCGCCAGAAAACATCCAAGCCGACTGCCCCAGACATTTGTCTGTTCTTTCCACTCTTTTTTCATCAATGCCATGTCATTAAACCACAATCGCACCCTGCGTACAATTCTCTACAATCCCGCACACCCTTTCCACATCCTCCGCACTCAGCCCCGCCCCAGACGGCAAACACAACCCGTTCGCGAACAGCCGTTCCCCCACCCCGCCACCAACCACCTTCGCGTCCCGGAAGACGGGCTGCAAATGCATCGGCTTCCATACCGGCCGCGACTCGATGTTCTCCCTCTCCAACGCCGTCATCACCCGCATGACAATCCTCGACGGACTACCCGTCTCCGTATCCTTAACTTTAGAACTCCCGCACGTTAGAACTTCAGAAATGACTTCCGCCACCGTCAGCCACCTCGTACACCGCCCGTATGCCGCCTCCGGCATGAACCTAAGCCCCGCCAGACCCTCCAGCCGCTCGCGGTACCACCCAAAAATCCGCCGCTTTTTCGCCACGATCTCGTCCAGATGCCGCAACTGCCCCACGCCGATCGCCGCCACGATATTGCTCATGCGATAATTGTATCCCAGTTCCCGGTGCTCGTACCACACCGCCGGCTCACGCGCCTGCTGCGCTCGTTTCCGCGCCCTGGCCACCACCCCCTCATCTCGAGACGCCACCATCCCGCCACCCGACGTTGTGATGATCTTGTTCCCGTTGAATGAGTACACCGCCGCCCAACCGGCATTTCCCGCGTGCCGCAGGGAAGAAGTTCTAAAGTTCGGAAGTTCTAAAGTTCGGAAGTTGTTCGCTCCGTCCCCGCAGTCATCAACTTTAGAACTCTCGCACTCTAGAACTTTAGAACTTCCCGTGCCGTATTCGGCACCGAGCGCCTCTGCCGCATCGATGATCAACGGCACGCCATGTTTCACACAGGCCGATTCAATCCGTTCATAATCGCAACATTGCCCGTACAGATCTACCGCCACCACCGCCTTCGGCAACCTTCCCGCTTTTGCCGCATTCGTCAGCGCCTCTTCCAGCAGATCCGGATTTATCGTCCACGTCGCCTCGTCACAATCGATGAACACCGGTTCCGCCCCGCGATGTACCGCCGGCGCAATCGACGAAACAAACGTCAGATCGGAGCAGAAAACCAAGTCGCCCCGCGTTACCCCAAGTTCGTGAAACAACAGATCCAATGCGGCGGTCCCACTCGAGACGGCACACGCATGCGTTGCCCCGACAACCTCCGAGAACTCGTGCTCGAAACGGTCCACCATCGGCCCGCAGGGCGCGATATACCCCGACGCAAACGCCTCCGCAATCAAGGGCAACTCATGACCGCTCATCCACGGCGGAGATAAAAAAATCCGTTTGTTCATCCGCTCTTCCTTTCCCCCGGGCAGAGGCATAGCGACTTGCCCCTACATCTCCATTCGCGTTACTCGCGGTTTTCCCTCTTGTCCATTGCCCGATACACCACACCCTCCCGCTCGAACCTCTTCGCCGTCTCCAATACCGCCCGCGGCGCGTACCCCGCTACAGGCGACACAACAAACACGCGGACTTCCCCGTCCTGCACCAGTGCCCGCAACGCCTCATCCGTCTCGCCCGACCACGGGGTGATCAGGCGCCATTCTTTCCCGACGGCTCCGGCCTCTCGCGCCGCCATTAACGTCCCCGCCGCCGTCGCGTCTGCCACCAGCACATCGCCCGCCACCAACTGCTTTCCGGCCTCTGACACAAACCTCGCCGCAGAATCCTCCCCCTGCTTCCAGGGCACCAGCCAATAGCTTGCCTCATCCCGGAACGGCAACACCCGGGGCCGGCGCACATTAAACCCGGAGCGTTCTGCGGCATCACGCAGAAACCCCGGCCCCGTCACCGCACACACCACCCCCAGAAGAAAGACGGTTAGACGGTAGACTGTTAGCCTGTTAGGGAGAAAACGCCAACGGGACGTCTGATTGGTACAATTCGTGATTTCTTTTCCCTCCCTCTCTTTGCCGATTGCCGATTGCCGATTGCCGACTGTCTCCCCGTCCACACTCTTTTCAACTAACGCACTCTCGCACTTTAGAACTTTAGAACTTCCCCCCGCACCCACACCGGCCCAGACCGCCAAAAGCCCTAAGGTCGGCAAAATAAAAGTCGCCTGATCCGCAACAAAATACCGCACCCAAAACGCCCCATGCAAAACGGTCAGGGCACCTAGCGCGTTCCGGAATATGGTTTTCCCGTTCCACTCGCGCACCAAGAGCCCCCACCCGGCAAACACCCAGCAGGGGTTCAGGAAGCTGACTCCCGCCAACGCCATGTTCATCCACCAGCGCTTGAGCGCAAACCCGCCCATACCCAAAACTTGTCTGCCATACCCGTCGCCGAACAGCACGCTTTTCAGCGCGAGAACCGGATCACCCGTCCCCATCAACAGACGGCCTGCCTGCCATACGGTCATGCCGCCGCCAACAAGCCAAGCCGCCATGCTCCCGCACACCAAACCCCAATACCGTTCCTTGCGTCCCCGCACCTCAAACCCCAGCAGCACCACATAAACCGGCAAGCCCAACAGTGCCGCATTATGGAGACTCCAATGCAACCCGTTTGCCCCAAACAAAACAATCAGCCAGCGGCCATCCCGGTTCTCGGAGTACCGCAGGAGGCACAAAACTTCCGCCATCAGGAACGCCAGCGACCATGTGTACACCTCGGCGACCGACCCCAGCCACCACGCCATGTGAGCGAACCCCAACACGCCGACCGACATGACCGCCGCCCAGACTGACCGGGTCAGCCGCGCCACGTTATGCGCCAGTACGGCCAACGCCAGCGCCAGCCCCAACCCGCTGAATAAGTTCGCCGCATAAAAACACGCCCACTTCGGGAACAAGGCCACAAACCCCCGCGCCATCAGGATATACAGCGGATGGGCCCGTGCGATGCCCGAATACCACTGATAATCCCCCGCCAAGATACGATACTGAAACTCGCCGCTGTCCTGCCAGCTCACGCCTTGCTGCGCCGTAACCGCATACAGGGCAAAAAAACAAAAAAAGACCGCTGAACAGAATAGCCCGCGTTCCGATGTTTCTACTGTCATAACCGTTCCAACAGGCAGCATGCGGGATCACCGCAAAAAACGGATCAACCCCGCCCCATCTTGGATGTCACGCAGCGCCGCCGCTCCCGCACCTACCGTAGCCCAAGACCCCACCCGCACACACGGGATCGTACACGCATTCGATCCCATCAACACGCCTTCTCCCAACACGCTACCGCCCGACACGCGCGCGCCGGGACAAAGTTGCGCGAAATCACCCATCACCACATCATGCCCTACGGTCACCTGATGATTCACGAGCACCCCATCGCCCAGCCGGGTACCGACCGAAACCACACTGCCGATCCCGACGTAGCTGCCTTTCCCGATCACCGCACCCGGAGCGATCACGGCGCTCGGATCCACCACCTTCACCGGCTCATGCCCCATCGCCTGCATCTTCTCCGTTACCGCTTTCCGAATACGGTTGTCGCCGATCGCGCAAAAAAATCCCACCGCATTGAACTGCTCCCCGAGCAGCCGGTCAGGCCCCAGCAGGCGGTACGCGCCGCACATTCCGGCACGCTTCCCCTCCGCGTCATCGCAGAATCCCAGCACCTCAAACTCAGGCCGCACCGCATTGATCCGCTCAATAACCCACGCGACCTCCCTGCCGAATCCGCCCGCACCGATAATGATGATTTTTCTCATTGCAGACACCTCTTTGAAACAGTTCTAAAGTTCGAGAGTTCTAAAGTTCTGAAGTGATCCGACTCGGCTTCGCCTTGCGACTGACGGTAGAGAACAATGACAGCAACTCATCTGCTTCTTTCAGTAAGATAGCATTTTCATCTGCAAGTGCCGCAGGCAATTCCCGCAGACGCGACAGAACGGTTAGCCAGTAAACCGTTTCGCTGCTCTCTTTCTCGACAATTCCGATCTTGTGAACGAAATCCGCTTTGGATTCAGCGAGATTCGCTTCTCGATAATTCGCCCCGATTGAAGCCCCCGACCGCCCCACCTGATCAATGATCATCCAGAATATTTTTCGGTTGGGCAGAGAATCCAAGTAATTTAGCAACATAACGGAAAAAGCGAGCGTTCTCTCCTCCAACCCTTTTTTGAATTCCGCATTTGTCATCGCATCACCTCCGGAGAAGTTCTAAAGTTCTAGAGTTCTAAAGTTCTGAA
>JAQVSS010000073.1 GCA_028700415.1 Kiritimatiellia bacterium | reverse complement strand
ACGACACCGTGCGGGGGGCGCCCAACCCGTGGGGCCTTGCGGTCGCCGGCAAGGACGAGTGGCTGTGCGTGAACATTTCCGGCACGCATGAGCTGATGGTCGTCAATCTCAAGGAGATGATGAAGCGCCTGGCCTCGGCCGCGAACCCCAAAGAGGTCGTGAACGACCTCAGTTTCCTGTACGGCATCAAGACCCGCATCCCGCTCGTGGGGCAGGGCGCGCGGGCGCTGGCGGTCGTCGGCAGCAAGGTTTACAGCGCGATGCGTTTCGCGGACAGCCTCAGCCTGGTCGAGCTCTGGGATGACGGCCCCGGAGCGGCGGTCGCCCTGCCGCTCGGCAGCACGTCCAAGCCGGTCAGTCCCGTCCGCGCGGGAGAGCGGGCTTTTTATGACGCGACGCTCTGTTATCAGCACTGGCTGAGCTGCGCCAGTTGCCATCCTGGAACGCGCACAGACGGGACCAACTGGGATCTGATGAACGACGGTATCGGCAACCCCAAGCAGTCGCGCAGCATGCTGTACTCGCACAAGACCTCTCCGGTGATGATTACGGGGATCCGGGCTTCTGCCGAGGTCGCGGTCACGAAAGGCTTCACCATGATCCAGTTTCATGAACTGCCCGAAGAGCAACTGGACAGCGTCAATGCCTTTTTGAAAGCGCAGACCCCTGTGCCCAGCCCGTACCTGAACCCGGACGGGACCATGACCGGCTCGGCGCTGCGCGGCAAGGTGCTTTTCGAGGGCAAGGCGGCATGCGTCACCTGCCATGTTCCGCCCTACTTCGGCGACAAAAAGAAATACGCGCTTGGCCTTGGCTCGGACAGCGAGCGCAACCGCGAGTTCGCGACGCCCATCCTGATTGAGGTCTGGCGCACCGCGCCCTACATGTACGACGGCCGCGCCGTGACGATCCAAGAGGTCATCACGACCGACAACAAAAACAATAAGCACGGGAACACCAAGGACCTGACCCCGCAAGAGGTCGAGGATCTCGCCAACTACGTGAACGCGCTGTAAGTGTCTCAGCGCACGCCGCGCGGCTTCAGGACGATCAGCCCTTTGGTCATGGCCCAGGCCTTGTCCAGCGGCAGGCGTTTGAGCTCATGGCCCGGTCCCCACGAGTCCGAATACAGCAGCTCTTTGTTTTTCTCGTTATACCCGATGATCAGCCGCACATGCCCGAACGCGCCTTCCTGCCCGATCGGCGGCGTTTCGGGGTACAGGCCGACCAGACACGACCACAACAGCGGCACGCCCTGCCCGGTGTACAGCTTGATGTTCTTGACAAACTGGTTCATCCCCTGCTTCTGGCCGCTCCGCGCCGTCAGCAGGATTTCGGGGTCCATCGCCCGCCAAAGCGACTGGAGATCCACCATGTGGTCGGACGTGTATGTCTTCCAGTCGATCTCGGCGGCCTTTTTCTTCTTGGCCGCCGCGTTGTATTGGTCGATCAGCTTGGCGTGCTCGCTCTTCTCGAAACTGACGTCCGGATCCGCAGAGATCAGATCCTTCTTGTCGAGCTGGAACTGCCGCCCGACTTTGGCGATCGCTTTGGCCATGCCCTCCAGCGTTGTGCCGCCTTCGGCCGCCGTGTCCGCAAGCTGCGCGATCTGGTGCTGGTCGACTTCCAGCCCGTAATAACGCAGCACGCGCTCTGACGTTGCTGCCGCGCAGTAACCCTTCTGTCCCTGATCGACCATGGGCACAGTATCGATCCACACATCGCCTGCCGGGTTGTTGGTCACATTCCCCTTCACCGTACGGGCGTTTTTCGCGCGCGAGGCCGCCATGCCTCCGGTCATGGCGGTCATGCCGCCGCCGCCCGTCTTGATCGGCACCATCAGGATTTTGATGAACTCGGCGCTGTACTCGACGCTCTTGCCGCCCGAACGGTGCGGCTCGACATACGCCCACTCCATCGGGACGCCGGGGGATTGCTTGACCCACTGGTGGCGTTTGACAAAGTAGTTCGCGCGATCGTTGGAGGTCTTGCCCGCCATCCCCGTATCCTGAACAAACCCGACGACCTTGTCCCTGACCGTCGCCACGAGTGTCTCAAACGTTTCCCGGTCTTTAACCCCGGCATCGCCTTTGTTGTAGACCGAAATCTCCACCCGCCGCACCGCATTCTGACCGAAGTAAACGCGCGCCTCGCAGACCTCCATCCCCAAGAAACGCAGGAGCTGTTTCCGGTTCGACATGGCGGTCTGCTTGCCGTCCACAAACCGGAAGCCGAGACTTTGGAACCCGCCCATAAAGGCGTCCGCCGTCGTGGCCCATTTTGCGGAGTCTTTGAAGACCTCGCCGAGGTCAACCGTTTCCGGCTGCGCCATGACGTGGGCGGCCATGAGGAGGACGGCCGCAACCGCATTCCCGTATCTCATTTCTGATTTCCCTTCACATCAGGCCGGCGACCGCTGCGCCGATCACCGGCGACTCGTCCACGCGGATCAGTTCGTAGGCGATGCCGCGCGGCGCGAGCAGCGCCTTCAGTTCACGCCGCACGCGGTTCTGGAAGTCCGCCGTCAGCGTGCGGTAATAGGTGGAGCCGTCCACGTTCACGCACACCGGGCGCGCGGGGTCGCGGCCCTCCCCCGTTTTCAGGATGGCCGAGGCCAGGTTCACCGCCGTCAGGACTGCGGCGCGCTCGTACACGGGGGTGCACAGGCGCACGGCCGACTCCCTGTCCTCCGGGCGGAAGGCTGCGCCCAAGAACGGACTGTCCGGTTGAGGCGCGCCGCCGCAGAAGTCGTCGAGGTGTTTGCTCGAGAGCGGCGGCCACGCCGTGATTTCCGCGGACGCGGCGGGCGAGAAGAAACCGGCCTTGGCCGCTTCTTTCAGCACCACATGACCCAGGGTGCCGAGATAGGCGCCGGAGATCATCTTCTCGAACGTGTAGGTGCCGGGGTCATTCGTCCCCGCGTCCAGGATTTTGTCGAAGCGCGTCTGCGTCACGCGCCGGAACGCGCCGGACTCGACGTTGATGGCCATCGCGCCGGCCTTGTCCAGGTCGGCCCGCTTGGTGATGCGCGCGTTACGCTCGACATAGGCCGTGTTGGTGCCGGTGCCGAGAATGAAGCCGACGTATGCGGAGTAGTTGCGGGCCACGCCTACGCTCTTGCCCGCGAGCAGCGTCGCGACGGTATCGTTGAGAATCACGATGCGCCGTTCGAAACCGCGTTGCGCGAGGTGCCGCTTCAGGCCGGAGCCGATCAACTGCCCTTCCACCGACGGCGCTTGGATCTGCTTGCTCCAGCGGATCAGCCGCGCATCGCAATCCGGCAGGACTTCCGCCGCATACGAGAAACAGAATCCGATGGTGTCGGACTGCTCCACGATCGGCAGCACGAAATCCGCAAAGGCGTCAAAGAAATCCCCGGCGCCGATCTCCGCTTTTGTGCCCGGCATGAGGCCTTTCCTGAAGGCGCCGATTTCCGTCTTGCCCGAGGCGTTGATCTTCACGGCCGCCGCGCGCAGGTTCGTGCCGCCCGCGTCCAGCACCACCACGGGTGTGCCGGTCTTGACCGGCTTGTCGATGGAGATGAAGGAGGGGATCATCATCAGCGATGAAGGCTTGCCCGCCAGTCCGGCGTTCATCTCCTCTTCGAACGCCTGCAGCAACGCCCCGCGGTCGATCCCCTCGGCTTCCAGTCCGTTCTGTTTAAGAAACGCTTGCTCCCGGTTCAGCATGACCTTTTTCCCTTGCGCTTATGGGTTCTGACGAATTCGGTGATGCGCGCCAAGGTCTCGGCGCTGAGGAAATGCTCCATGGCGCAGGCGTCCTTTTCGGCGGTCTCGTCCCCGACCCGGAGCAGCAACAGGAACGTCTTGAGCAAGGTGTGGCGGCCGAGGATCTCGCTGGCGGCCCGCGTGCCCGCCTCGGTCAGTTCCACCGCGCCGTACGGCTCCTGCACGGCGAGCCCCTGTTTCTTCAGTTCCAGCACCGCCTTGATCACGGAGGGCATTTTGACATGGAGCGCCAACGCGACGTCCCGCACGCGGGCATGGCCGTTCGCCTGCACCAGCAGATACAGGGTTTCCAGATAATCTTCCAGGCTGTTTGTCACGCCGTTTCCCCTTGTTTGCCTGCCTGCCCCGCCGCCCGTCAGATTTGGCCTTTCCGGGTGTACCGTCGGTTCAAGCCAATACCATACACGGCACCACCGGTTCCCGCAACCGTATTTTAGGGTGGAAGCAGCACTTCTGCTTTTGGCAGCTCCGTTCGTTTGTGTCCGCGCAAGGTCGCGGGCCACCTTGCGCAGTGCGTCTTTCATTATACCCCCAGACAGATCCCCCCCAAAAAAATCTGATTTTTATGCTTGCAACCGGATCAGAATCCATGTTTACTAATTTTGAAACGGTGAAAAGTATTGTGCACGTTTTACGTGCGTGAGGGTTTGTTTAACGGAGTAAAATCATGAAATCTACTGGAAAACGGTTGATGGGAGCCGTTCACGCTGGTATCGGCTGTCTGCTTGCCGTGATTTTTGCACAAGCCGCGCAAGCAGCGGACGCAAGTGTGCCTGTAAACTGGATGACCCCACCGATCGAGAATGCCGCCTACCGCGAGTCATTCGAGCTTAGTAAGCCCGGTTGGGTGACGGGCGATTACAACATGATCACGAACGACACCGCATTTGGAGCCTATGCGGGTTTTCCGGCCCGTGCAAACGCGTGGTTCGGCACCCACTCGAAGGCGCTGTATCTGGACACGGACGGGTTGGTCGTTTCCAATACCCTGTCTCACTCCGACTCGAGCGCGGTGTCCTTCGCGTCCGAAAAGGATCCGGTCTATGTTGATATGCGCATCCGGTTTGAAACCTTGACGGAAGCGCCGAGCGCCGCGATGCTGGATAGCGCCAAACTGGCGCTGTTCGTCGAACCTGTCGGCAATAAGTTGGTGGTGTCCCACAACGGCGGGACGACCACCAATTCGGCCTGGTTCGACACCAACTTGTGGTACCAGATCACCATCAAGCTTTACAACGACTCAAAATTCGACGTGCTGACCAACGACGTGGCTGTATTCACAGGCCTGACGGTGAAGACCGTGGGCACGGCAAAAATCCTCTCTTCCGTGAATTTCTACGGAACCGGACTGGTGGACGACCTCTACGTCAGCCACTGTGATCCCGCGACCGATACCGCGATCTCGGCTAATACGCTTCAAGCAGATCTGCCGGCAAACGGCTCGAACGTACCGACCGGCGAACAGCAATTGCGGATCAACTCCTGGCTGGCGGATCACTCGGTGACCACGCTGGGCTCAATGACTGAGGACGCCCTCAGCGCGGCATATCTGCTGAACAACGTCAGCGGGTCGACGGTAAACGACCAACCCTACTCCCTTGGCATCAAGAAATTCAATCTGCTTTCGCCCACCCTGCTCTCTGTGACCGTTCAGCTGAAGGTGAACGGCGACGCGAAAACAGGCACGATCAACGGTAAGATCCAGTTGCAGGGCAAGAAAACAATTGCCGATGGGACATGGACGGTTCTTCCGGGCGCGATCACGCCGGAATTTGCGGACTTCACGGGCGGTGAGGCGACCTATACGTTTGCCATCCCCGAGGGCGGTTACAAGTTCTTCAAACCGGCGATTGTTCCCTAACATCCCCCCTTAAGGAGAGAAAAAATGAAAAAGACACTTTCACTGATCATCGGGGTTCTGATGGGTACGTCGGCGCTGATCGCCGCGGTTCCGCTGTGGGTGGACATGGCCACCCCGGGGCCGGACACTTATGCGGACGGCACGCCTGTCCTCGTCGGAGAGTCCTATCTGCTGGTGCATGTCGCGAAGGACAAGGAGTTCGGCGGCCTCTTTATGGATGGCACGCTGGTGGATTCAAAAAACAACACCCTTGTTTTCCGGTGGCAGACCGAAGCGGCAGGCCGCTGCAGTCCCATTCATGTGCAATATCCGGCGGACAAATATGTGGATGGCTCATGGGTCGTCGTGTTGCTCGATACGCGCAAGGCGGACGGCACAGTCGGCGGGGTGATGGTCGCTCAGGGCGCCACCGTGAAAACGGGCGTGGCTTCCCAGACCTCGCCCAGCTCCGGCACCGTGTTGAACGCGGCGCCGGCCGCTCCTGCGGGAGGTTCCACCTCGCTGGCCGCTGCGGGACAGGTGTATGTTGACGCCCTGACTCCGGCACCGGTCATCACGGCGGTTGAGCCGGCCGGCAACACGGTCAATCTCCGCTTCAAGAACATCGCCGACAACGTGTCCTACAGGGTGGAAAGCACCGCGGATCTTGCGTCTGGGCAATGGCAGACGGTCGCCGATCGCATCGACAAGAAAACCGGCACTGTTCTGATGGGTGCCGGCGGGGTCGAAGAGCTGAAAAGCTCGATCAGCGTTTTCGGCAACAACAACGTGCGTTTCTTCAGGGTGATGGGGCCGCCCAAAGCGACCGCGGTAAAGTGAGCGATTTCGCCAGAAAGGGAAAACCATGAAAAAAATTCTGATGATTACAGCGGCAATGGCTGTCACCGGGTTAGTTCAGGCGGCAATGCCGTTGCTTGACGGCACCAACATTGTGGGCTTCACCGAGGTGATCGCCCAGACGAATGCCAACACCATCATTACGGTGCCTTTCGAGGCCTGCCTGGGAAGCGGTCCCGGCATGTTGGCCGATCTGGTTGCGACCAACGGCCTCACGGCGCAAGCCTCAGACACAGAGTCTGCGGATCAGCTTATTGTGTTGACCACGAACGCGACTGACCAGGTCTATTATTACTACTGGCTCAAGGCCGGTGAAGGGTGGACAGGGCTCAAATCAGTCAAGGTGGTTGACGGACAACCTGCTGAGATCATCGATCCGATGGCCGCCACCAATTTTCCGGTTGCGCGCGGATTGGGCTTCTGGATCAAGCGCGTGGCGGGCACCAGCGGAACGCTCTATTTGAAGGGTCAGGTCTCATCCGCCAACCAGGAAACGCCGATCGGCAAAGGCCTGAACCTGATCGGTTACAGTACCGTCGACGAAACCTTCAACCTCAATACCCTCAACTGGGCCGGGGTTTTCAGCGGCGGATTCAAAATGAGTACCGGCGATCGGATTGCCGTGCGTAAAGCTGGCGGCGGTTATAACTACTATCACTACTTCAGCGTGGCGGAACCGGGTCAATATGAGGCGTTCAACAACAAATGGGTCAAATCGACCCCGACAGGGTTCGAGCTGCCTGCGGCTCTCAAAGCCGGCGAAGGGTTCTGGTACGACTGTAAAACAGTGGGCGGGTTCACGTTCCGTCCGAATGACTAAGGAAAAGGGTTCAGCATGAAAAAAACACTTTTAGCTTCACTTCTGACGGTTTTGGGCTGCGCCCTTTCTTCACAGGCGGTTGTGATCGGGTGGTCGGGTGAGAACGCGCCTGTTGAGGCCACATCCGCCATCTTGGTGTATGTCTCCAGTGGGACGCCGACCTACGACGGTACCTTGGGAACCCTCGAGACCGGCGAAACGGTGGGTACGGCCGTGTCGGGTGGCGCGTTGTTCTTTACGCAGGAAACCGAGGATGCGGTTACCCGCAGCTCCGGGTCGTATTACTTGGTGCTGTTCAAAGGCGGATATTATGACCAGCAGTATATGGTCAGTTCCACCTCGCTGACTTGGGATGACGACATGATCAGCACGGATCCGGACTTAGATCCGATATCCGACTATTTCGCACCCGCATTCGGTGAAACATGGAGCAACGTGCCCGAGCCGAGCACGGCGATGCTGCTGGTGGCCGGCGCGGCGGTGGCGGCGCTCAGGCGCCGGAAACAACAGGCGTAAAGAAAAGCCATGTTGCTTCTCGAGTTTCGCCCAATCACGCGCGGCCGGCTTTACCGGTCGCGCGTTACTTTTTTGATGCTCGCCCTCGCGGCGCTGGCACTCTATGCCGGCACCGTGTGTACGACGTCCTTTCCGGGAAATTCCGCCGCGTGGATCGCGTGGGCGGCGGGACTGGATGTGCGCGAGGCGCCGACGCATCCGTTGTCGTCCGCGCTCGGGCACTGGGTGGCTGGATTCCCCTGGTTTTCATTGCCCGTGCGCATGAACCTGTTGGCGGCGGTGGCCGGTGCCCTGGCGGTGGGGTGGGTCTACCGGCTGGTCTGGTTCTTTGTGTTTGAAATGATGCGCGAGGAGTCTGCGGTGACCCACGCGCCACGCAACGCGCGCTTCGGCGGCATGGTGGCGGCCTTGGCGGTGGGGACGAGTCTGCCCTTCTGGCAGGCGGCCACCCGGTTCGGCCCCGAGATCTTCGATGTCGCGGGCCTGTTGTTTTGCGCGGTGCTGCTGACGGTGTACGCGCGTTCGCAAAACCTGTCCTGGCTCTTGCTGTTTGGCGCCCTGTACGGTGCGGGTATGGCGGAATCGCACCTTTTTCTGGTGGCCGCGCCGGCGATGGCGGCGCTCGCCGTGATCGTGGAGTGGAAGCTCGCGTGGTGCAGGATCGGGCGTCTGTTCGCCGCGGCTTGGATCGCGATGATCCTGTTTTCCGGGGTGCATTACTGGGCGGCGCACTCCTTTCTTCTCGTCTCGGGAGGGGAGCTTTCCCGGCCTGCTTTGCTACACGTATGGGTGGCGGTGTTCCGTGAGCAGCTCACGGCGCTGGCCGGCCTGTTTCCCAAGCAGTTGTGGCTCCCGGTGTTTGTCCTCGGGGTGGGTGCGGCGGGGCTCTCGTTTTTCGCCGCCTTCCGGACTCTGGACAACCGCCGGAATTGGAGCCTGCTGATCCTGAGCGGGATCTTGACCGTCTTTGCGGCACTGGTGCTTTTCAACGTGCCCTTCTCCCCGTGGGGCGTGATGGCGCCGAAGGGCGTTATCCCGGCCGCCACCTACACGCTGGTTGGCAGCGGTATCGGGTTGCTGGCGGCCTCGTGGCGGGCGCTGGCGGTGGTGAATGACCCTCTGGAGGCCGATGTCGGCGCAGGGGAGGGGGAGGACGGGGACTCGGGGGACGAGGCGGAGGAGGGTGAGCCGCTTCTGCAGGGGGACGCCCCCGCTCCGGTGGTCTTTGCGGCAGGTCGCGGGCTCGGCCTCCTGCTCGCGCCGGTCTTGGTGGGGCTGGTCGTGATTTCCGGCTTTTTGAATGGGCGGTTTCTGTGCGCGGACACGGGCGCGTTTGCGGATCGTGCGGCGGACGCTGTCCTGGATGGGTTGCGGGGCCGGACGTGGGTGGTGTCCAACGGACTGCTCGACCCCAACCTTCTGATCCGGGCGCACGAACGGGGCGTGGCGCTGCGGCTGATTTGCCCTTACCGCGCCCGCGAGAAAAATTATGCGGCGAACCTTCTGCGGCTGGTTCTCGCCGACACGGCCTTCACGGAAAACGCCAAACTGCGGGCAAAAAGCCTGATCGCCTTCAACGTCCACCTGTTTATCGACGACCTGTTCGCCAACGACACAGGGATTGACAGTAAGGCGGTGTGTATGGGATTGCCGGATCTCTGGTTTGGCTCGAATTGGACGCCGGTGCCGGAGCGGCTTTTCTTTGGTGGCGTACGGGAAATCGGCACGCTGAACGGACGGGAGCTGCAGGCCTCGCACGAGGCCTTCTGGCTGCAATGGAAACCGTTCCTGGATGCCGGCGATGGAAAGCCGCGGCAGTTGTCCTATCGCCACCGTACCGCCCTGCGCCGGCATGTGTCGTTTGTCGCGAACAACCTGGGCGTGACGCTCGATGATCTCGGCCTGCCGGAGGAAGCTTTCCGCGTCTATCTCACGGCCCGCGAGCTGTGGCCCGACAACATCAGCGCCTTGCTGAACCTGTTTGAATTGGTCGCGCGCGGCCGCCACCCTGAGATGAGAGACACGCTCGACTCACAGCTCCGCCACAAGGTTGAGAACCCGAACGAGCGTTTCCCGCTTTGGGCCCTGAGCCGGTATTACGGGTATGTGCGCAATTACGGGCTGTTTGTGCGGATGGGGTGGTCGTGGGCGCTTTCGAGCAGCCCGGGGTCGGTCCTGGCGGGCTTGCGCAGCGCCTATTCGGTGCAGGAGGACGAGGAGAAGCGCGCGGCGCTGTCCGCGTTGATGGCGTCGGTCTACGCGCTGCGCGGGGATTACAGGAAAAGCGCGGACGAGTACCGGAATGTCTTGAAGAGCGATCCGAAAAACACGGCGGCGATTTCCGGGCTGGCGCGTCTGGCGCTCCAGCAGAGTGTGGTTGCCGACGCGCGCAAGATTCTTGAGGCCGGCGAAGCGGCAGGCGCGTCGAAACGGCTGCTCCGGCAGGACTGGGCCGCGCTGCATCTGGTGGCCGGCGATTTGCCGCGCGCCCGCATCCTTTTGCAGGAACTCGCGGAGGAGCCGGACGTCCAGCCCATGACGCTGGCCATGTTGGCCATGGTGATGATCGAGCAGCAGGAGGCCCAGGCGGTCGAAGCGAAGATTCTCCCCCGTCTGGGCAAGATGACCGGGGGGAAGGACGCTTATTTCGCGCAGGTGGTTCAGGGCCGCATCTGGCAGGGCAAGGGCAAGGCGGGACACAAGAACGCGCGGCTCTGCTTCCACCGGGCCTCCCTGCTCCGCCCGGACGTGCAGGCTCTGCAGGAAGTCATCCTGATGCTCGATGTGTCGCTGGAAGACCAGAAGGCCGCAGAAGCCCATGCGCTGACCGTTCTGCGGCAGCGCCCCAACCATCCTTACGCCAATTTCATCATCGGCTCGATCCGGCTGGAGCAAGGCCAGTACGGCGATGCCGAATCCTATTTGCGCCGCAGCGCCGAGGCGCCCGAGCCGACGCTCGCGGCGCTCAACAACTATGCCCAGACGCTCTGCCGGATCCGCAAGCTGGACGCTGCCGAAGCGATGGCCCGCAAAGCCGCGAGCCAGGCGCCGGACCGCTATGAAGGGTGGGGAACGCTCGCCTTTGTGTTGGCTGTCAAGGGCGAGACAGGGCCTGCCGCGAAGGCTTTGGCCACCGCCCGCGCGATCAACTCCGAGGATGAGCGCCTGTGTCTCGTGGAGGGCCTGATCGCCGTCAGCCGCGGCGATTCCGTTGCGGCCGTCAAGGCCGCCGACACGGTCGGCGCGAAAAGCGGTCTTTCGGTGACCGACCGCCGGGAATTGCAGAACCTGCGTGATGCCATCGCGCGTCTCGGCAAGTGAAAATGCGCGGGCGCGGGAAACCGCGAAAACGCAGTGTGGGTATCAGGTTTCCAGGTATCAGGTTCCAGGTTGAGTTTCCGGATCCCTGTAGTTCCGGCGCTCTGTCGCCGGAATTCTGCGCCGTTCGGGGTTTCAGGTATCAGATGTCAGGTTGCGCGTTCGCCTCCGCTGACAGAGCGGCGGAGCTACAGGGGGGCGCGATGCCCGACACGCGACGCTCGCACTGCTCACGCCAGAAACCTGAAACCAGAAACCTGGAACCAAACGGCCCGCTGGTTTCAGGCTTGTGTTTCGGCACAAGATCAGGTTTAATTTTACAACCTTATGTAATGGGCGTTTTTTGCGACTCAGCCATGACCGCAGCGGTGTGTCATCGGGGCGGGAGCATATGTGTTTACCCATTGAAAAGGCCGAGGAGTGAAACATGGTCAAGATGATGCGGGCGTTGGCGGCGGTTGCGGTTCTTACGGCCGGGTGGGTGTTGGGGGCGGACAACACCGTCAAGGAAGTGAAAGTCCGTGTGCTCGACCAGTTCGGTACTGACGCCTCGGATGTGTTGTCGTTTTGCAGTGTGACGGCGGGGTCGGAGATCTCTCAGGAAGCGCTCTCGAAAGACGTGCGCGCGCTGCTGGACACAGGGCGCTACGGGTATGCGGGTGTGGAGCTGGAGAAAATGGACGCCGGCATCCGTGTGGTCTATGTGGTCAGACGCCGCTACCGGTTTCAGGAACCCTTGGCCATTAAGGGGGCGGACTATCTGAGCGAGAGCAAGATCCGGAAGCTCTCGGAGCTCAAGAGCGGCGATTACATTGACGAGCCGATCCTCTCGACCAAGGCGGGAAAAATCCGGGACGAGTATGTTAAGAAATATTTCCCGAACGTGAAGATCGGCGCGCAGATCCAGCCGATCGAGGGCAGCGCGGGCGCGGCCAATGTCACCTTCACGATTGAAGAGGGCGAGCGCGCCAAAATCCGCAAATACCGTTTTACCGACAACCCCTCTGTCAAGGGAGAGGACTTGCGCTCCTCGTTCGGCCAGCGGCCGTGGTATGACCCGCGCGGCTGGTTCACGGACACGCCCGTCTCGCAGCAGGATCTGGAAGACGCCCGCCAGCAGGCCGAGGAGGTCTATCAGAACCGCGGCTACCTGGACGCCAAAGTCGCCGCGCCGGTGATGGAGAAGGTCGGCAAGGAGAAGGTGGACGTGGTCTTTGCGGTCACCGAAGGGGATGTCTACAGCGTGGAATCCACGGCGATCCGCGGGGTGAAACTGTTCCCCGAGCGGGAAGTGCTGGCCGCTTCGCGCCTGAAGGCCGACGCTGTGGCGGGCAAGCAGCTCATCGACGACGCGGCCAAGGACATCCGGGACTATTATGGGTCGCGCGGGTATGTGGACACGGTGGTGCGCCCGATCAAGGAGACGGTCCCGGGCAAGCCGGGCCGCATGGCCATCACGTTTGAGGTGCGCGAGGGCGAGCTGGTCTATATCCGCAACATCGTGATCCGGGGCAACAACAAGACGAAGGACAAGGTCATCCGCCGCGAGGTGCTGGTCAGCCCCGGCGAGATCATGAACGAGCCGCGCATCGAGCGCAGCGAGAACCGCCTGAAGAACCTCGGTTATTTCGCCAACGTGCGCCACTATACCGAGCAGGCCAACCAGCCGGGCACGCGCGATTTGGTCTACGAGGTGGAGGAACAGCGCACCGGCAACTTCATGGTGGGCGCGGGCTTCTCCAGCGTTGACAACCTGGTCGGTTTCATGGAGATCACCGAGAGCAATTTCGACATCCTCAATTGGCCGAATTTCAAGGGCGGCGGGCAAAAGGCCAGGTTGGGCCTCGAGGCTGGCTCGCGCCGGCAGACGGCGGAAGTCTCCTGGACCGAGCCGTGGTTCCTCGACCGTCCGCTGGCGCTGACTGTGGAGGCTTACCGCCGCATGCGGTGGTATGACCAGTACGACGAGATCCGCACGGGCGGTTCGGTCGGCCTCTCCTATCCCGTCAAGGTCGGCCGCGTGGGCGCGCGCTACACGTTGGAAATGGTGGAGATGGACGATGTGGAGCGCGGCGAGTGGTTCCTGGACCCGGAAGGCGAACAGGCCTCTACGCCGGAAACGTGGACCGGAGCCGAGAACGATTATTTCAAGTGGCAGGATGACGAGTACGGCGACGCGCTCAACAGCGTGATCCGCATCTACTGGGCGCACGACACGCGCGACCAGGCGTTCGTGCCGACCAAGGGGTACCAGACCACGGTGTTCGGCGAACTTTCCGAAGGCGCGATCGGCGAGAACGAGATCTACAAAATGGGCGCGAATTACCGCCACTGGTACCGCATGCCGTGGCACAAGCATGTGCTGAGCCTGCGCGGCCGGTTCGAAACGGTCGACGCCTACAGCGGCGAAGTGCCCATCTACGAGAAGCTCTTCCTGGGCGGCCCGCGCACCGTACGCGGCGTTGAGTACCGCGATATCGGACCGAAAGTCTACCGCGGCGAAGGCAGCAAGAAACATGCGCCGATCGGCGGGCAGACGCTCGCGATGGCCACGGCAGAGTATACGGTTCCCGTGTTCAAGGCGGTGCGTTTCGCCACCTTCATGGATGTCGGTTCGCTCGGTGAGGACGTGTTCGATCCCGAGCTGTCCGATGTCTGCGTGTCGGTGGGCATCGGCCTCCGCATCGACATTCCGGGCTTCCCGATCCGGTTTGACTTCGCGAAGCCGATGGTCGAGGACGACGATTACACCGACGACGAGTTCTTCTCTTTTGCGATCGGGTTTGAATGATGTTGGGGCGGGCTTCTCTGCCTGCCCGGAAAAGGAACGGTATGAAAAAGACGGGTGTGATGCTGGCGGCTGTCTTGGCCGCGACGATGGTGATGGCGCAGGAAAAGACCGCGGTGGTCAACATGGTGGATCTGGTGCGGTTCCACCCGAGCCGCGAGCGTGACCGTAAACTGATGCAGGACACGGAAAAGGAGTTCCAGTCCAAACTCGACAAGCAGCGCGACCGGTTCGAGCAGCTCCGCAGCGATTACGAGAAGGCGGTCAAAGAGGCCCGCAATCCGGCGCTCAACGAGAAAGCCCGCGCCGAGGCCGAGGACAAGGCCATGAAGCACCGCGATGTGCTGGCCGAGGCCGACCGGGACCTGCGCCAAGAGATGCAGAAGCTGCAGCGCGAACTCGGCGACCTCGACACGCGCCTCCTGCGCCAGGTCACGGGCGACATCCGCGAGGTGCTCTCGAAATTCGCGCAGGAAGGAAAGTACTCGATTGTTCTCGACGGGACCACGATGGCCTATTTCGATCCTAAGCTGGAAGTGACCGATGAGGTGCTGCGGCGCATGGGTGTTGACCCCAAGGTCCGCAAGGAGGCCAAGGAGAAGGCCGAGAAAGAGAAGGCCGCCGGCAAGAGTGCCGTTGAGAAAAAGTGATGGCGATGACGGCGACAGAGTTGGCGGCGCGCCTCGGCGGCGAGCTGACCGGAGACGGTTCCGTTGAGCTTGGCGCGCTGGCGGGTTTGGCGGAGGCCCGTGCCGGGGATGCCGCGTTTTTCAAGGACACAAAGTATGCGGCTCAGCTCGCCGCGACACGGGCGGGCGCGGTGCTCGTTCCCTCCGCGTGGCAGGGGGCGTGCCCCGCGCCTGCCGTCATTCGTGTGGCGGATCCGGACGCCGCCTTTACGCGGGCAGCCGTGTGGTTCGCGCCGCCGCCGGTGGAGCGCGCACCGGGCGTCCATCCCACGGCAGTCATCGGGCAGGGCGTGCGGCTGGGCGAGGGCGCGCATGTCGGGCCTTACGCCGTGATCGAGGACGGGACGGTCATTGGCGACCGCTGCGTGATTGAGGCGCAGGTGTTCATCGGGCAGCGCGTGACGCTTGGCAAGGGTTGCCATCTCTATCCGCAAGTGACGGTCCGCGAAGGGTGTATCCTCGGGCAGCGCGTGATTCTGCACTCCGGCGTGCGGATCGGCGGGGACGGGTACGGCTACACTCCGACGGTCCGGGCGGACGGGACAGTCTTGATCGAAAAGATCCCGCAGCTCGGCATTGTCGAGCTGGGAGACGACGTGGAGGTCGGGTGCAACGCGACCATCGACCGCGCGCGCTTTGGGCGCACGCGCATCGGGAACAGCACCAAGATCGACAACCTTGTGCAGATCGGCCACAACGTGCAGGTCGGCGACAACAGCGGCATCATTGCCCAGGCGGGCGTGGCGGGCAGCACGCGGATCGGTTCCGGTTGCCTGATTTGGGCTCAGGCGGGGCTTTCCGGCCACCTCACCATCGGCGACCGCGCGCAGGTCGGGCCGAAAAGCGGCCTGTCGAAAGATGTGCCTGCGGGCGAGTATGTCTTGGGACTTCCGGCCGTACCCAAACGGGAATTCGCGGCGCAGCTTCTCATGCCTCGCCAGGTCGAGAAGCTCAAAAACCAGGTGGCCGAGTTACAGGCCGCCCTTGCGGCGCTGTCGCGCTGAAGGCGTTTGGGGAGTTACACGTTACACGTTTCGGGTACGAACGCCGAACGCGAACATCCAACTCAGAACTTCGAAGTTGGGACTTCGGAGTTCTCCCCTAAAAAATCTCTGCGCCCCCCCCACTTTTGCGTCTCTGCGTTAAACCTAAAAAGAGCAGTTGATGATTAGCCGCAAAGATCGCAAAGAACACAGAGATGAGAGAAAATCAATAGGGGAAGGCGTGTCGTGGATTTTTCTTTGAGGTCTATGCGTTCTTTGCGGCTATTACGGATTCACCTGTTTGGTACGGGGCCTTCATATCGGCATCAGATTCATAACCGTCTGGCCAGGAGTAGATTAATCTGCGTACTCTGAA
>JAQVSS010000072.1 GCA_028700415.1 Kiritimatiellia bacterium | reverse complement strand
TCACTTCCATGCATCTGGACGGTGTCGAGGTCCGCTTCCCGTGCGATTGCGATCATCTCCTCCGCCGATGTGTTGACAAAGACGCCCACGCGCGCAAGATGCGTGGGAAGCGCCTCAAACATGGCGCGTGTCTGTGACGCAGTCACATAGCGCGGGCTTTTTTTGAAAAAAACCGCGCCGAGCGCGCCCACGCCGGCTTCCGCGCAGAAGCTGGCGGTTTCGCGTGTCGTGATGCCGCAGATTTTGAGGTTGGGAAGATTCATGATCCAGCGGGTGTGGTTTCGGGTTGTGGTTCAACGCCTATTCCGGTTGTTGTCCATTCGCGGAGGGCGGACTCGGGATCGGATTGACGCACGAGCGCTTCGCCAATCAGAAATCGCCGGATACCGTTTGTGAGGTTCAGACGGATGTCGCCTGTGGTATGAATGCCGCTTAGCGCAACGACCTTGGTTTGTGGGGGCAGGTATGAGGCAAGCCGGGGGGCATGCGTGATATCGGTCTTAAACTGGGCAAGATCCCGGTTGTTGATGCCGACCAGCGTTGCGCCGAGCGCAGTGGCACGGGCGGCGTCGTGCTCGTCAAAGACTTCCGTCAAGACATCGAGGCCCAGTGACCGCGCTAAGGCGTATAGCGCGTGTAATTTTTCATCATCAAGGATCCGCACGATGAGCAATAGGGCGTCCGCACCCATGGCGGCGGTTTCGTAGATCTGATAGGGGTCGAAAATGAAATCTTTGCGCAACACCGGGATCGAAACAGAGGAACGGGCACGCTGCAGGTCGGCGGCGGAACCTTTGAAGAAGGAGGGTTCTGTCAGCACGGAGAGTGCGGCCGCCCCCCCGGCAGCGTACTTTTGTGCAAGCGCCGATGGATTCAGATCGGTGTGGATGTCACCGATCGAGGGAGATGCGCGTTTGATTTCGGCAATGATCCGGACGCCGGGCGCATCGAGCGCGGCTGAAAAATCACGGAAGCCTCGACGTTCTGCAGCCCGTTGTTCGAGTTGGGCTTGCGGTACGCCCGTTTTGGCGCGGGCGATTTCCACGCGCTTCGCGGCAAGAATGGTGTCGAGGAAGTTCATTGATGGGAAAACCTTATCAGCCGTTCAAGTTTGTCAAAGGCGGCACCGGAGTCAATGGAGTCGGCAGATTTACGGATGCCTTTCGTAAGGTCGGCGACATGGTCCGCGGCGAGCAGCGAGGCTGCGGAGTTGAGTAACACGATGTCCCGCTTCGGGCCGTGCATTTCGCCTTTTAGAATTGCGCGTGTGATGGCGGCGTTATCAGCGGGACTGCCGCCTTCAAGGGCGGCAGTCGTGCAAAGGTCTTCGAAGTACGCGCTGGGATCAATGTCGTAGGTTTTCACCTTTCCGTCTTTGAGTTCCGAACAGCGTGTGGCTGTGGTCAGTGTGATCTCGTCCATGCCGTCATGCCCGTGAACCACCAGAACGCGGCGTGATCCGAGTTTCTTCAGAACTTCCGCAAAGGTCTCGGTCAGTTCCGGCGCGAAGACGCCGATCAGCTGGCAGGGTGCCCCGGCCGGGTTGGCGAGCGGGCCGAGGAGGTTGAAGAGGGTGCGCAAGCCGAGTTGTTTGCGCACGGGACCGGCATAGCGCATGGCTTTATGAAAGGATGGCGCAAAGAGGAAGGTGATGCCGATTTCGTTCAGCGCCTGTTCCATCACTTCGGGAGCGGCATCGAGATTGAAACCGAGCTGTTCAAGGCAATCCGCACTGCCGCTTTTGCCGGAGCTGGCGCGGCCACCGTGCTTGGCCACCGTGGCTCCAGCGCCGGCCGCGACAAAAGCCACGGTAGTGGAGATGTTGAACGTCATGCCGCCGTCGCCGCCGGTGCCGACGGTGTCGAGCGTATTGGCATTCAGAGACTGTACGCGAGTGGCGGCGGCACGCATGGAACGCGCGCCTGCGGAGATTTCGTCAATGGTCTCGCCTTTGGCGGAAAGTGCCGCAAGGAACCCTCCCATCTGGCCTTCGGTGAGCTCGCCGGCAAGAATTGCCGTGACGGCATCGAACGCCTCGTTTTCTGTTAGGTCTTGGCGGGCAATGAGTTTTCTAAGTAGGGCTGAATAATTCATGTCAATGCTACCCGTTTGCGAGTTTAAGAAAATTGCGGAGTATCCGCTTGCCGACTGGGGTCATAATGGATTCCGGATGGAATTGGATGCCCGCCATCAGGTATTCCTTGTGGCGGATTCCCATAATCTCGCCGTCCTCTGATTCGGCGGTGATCGCGAGGCACCCGGGCAACGAGTTGCGGTCGATGACAAGAGAGTGATAGCGCATGGCTTTGAAGGGACGCTCTCCGAGCCCTTTGAAAAGGTTTTCGCCGTCACAGGTTATCTCCGATGTTTTACCGTGCATCAGCCGTTTCGCATACGTGATCGTACCGCCAAACGTATGTCCAATGGCCTGATGGCCAAGGCAGACCCCGAGCAAGGGGATCTTGCCGGCAAAAGCCCGGATCACGTCACAAGAAATGCCGGCGTTTTCGGGGCGTCCCGGTCCGGGTGAGACCACGATGGCCGAGGGTGACAGATCCGCAATCTGTTCGACAGTGATGGCATCGTTGCGGTAAACGGCGACCTCAGTGGCCATCTCACGCAGGTACTGGACAAGGTTGTAGGTGAAGGAATCGTAGTTGTCGATCATGACTATCATGGGGTACCTCAGGTTTGACTCCTGTTGTGTTTAGGTGCGTTTGACCTTGTTTTCTTTTTCTTGGACCCTTTTCAACAGCTCGAGTGATCGGGCCATGGCTCCCGCCTTGCTGACGGTCTCGCGGTACTCGTATTCGGGTTCAGAGTCGGCGACGATACCCGCGCCTGCGCGGATAGTGAGACGTCCGTGCTCCACAATCGCGGTCCTGATGCAGATGCAGAAGTCCATGTTTCCGTCGAACGAGAAATAGCCGACCGCACCGCCATAAGGCCCGCGAGGTTCATCTTCCAGTTCGGCGATGATTTCCATCGCGCGGATTTTTGGCGCGCCGCTGAGTGTGCCGGCCGGGAAGGAGGACTTGAGGAGGTCAAACGCATCATATTTTGGTTCGAGATCCGAGGTGATGTTGGAAACAAGATGCATGACGTGAGAGTAACGCTCCACAATCATCAGGTCGGTGACCTGCACCGTTCCGGGAAGAGAGACGCGTCCGAGTTCGTTGCGGCCCAAATCAACCAGCATTAGGTGTTCGGCCCGTTCCTTTTCGTCTTGCAAGAGTGAATCGGCGTTCTTCCTGTCTTCCTGCTCGGTTACCCCGCGCGGCCTCGTTCCCGCGATCGGACGCAGACAGGCTGTCCGGTTGTCGAGGCGGATCATGGTTTCAGGTGAGGATCCGATGAGGGTGCAGCCTTGTGATTTCAGGAAGAAAAGATAGGGCGACGGGTTGACGTACCGCTGGGCGCGGTAGAGGCTGACCAGATCGTCCGGCGCGGGGCCGACAAAACTTTGCGAGACGACGCATTGGATGATGTCGCCTTCGTAAATGTGGTGCTTCACCCTGTCAACCATGCCTTTGAAATATTCCGGCCCATGCACGGGTAAAGGCATTTTGACGCTGTGTTTATTCAAATGCATAGCGGCGTCAGAAGGTTTGGCGAGGGTTTCAAGCAAATCCTGAACTCGGCTGACGGCTGCATCGTAAAGTGCGTCAGCCTCATCATCTGTTTTGAAGGCGAGCGCGAGCACCGTCAACGTGTGCGCAATGTTGTCGAAGATGAGTAGGGTGTCGGGGATGATGAACTCGGCCATGGGGCGCTCCTGCGGCAATGCGTTCGGAACGTGCGGCTCGAAGAAATGGATCATCTCGTAGGTGAAGTAACCGACGAGCCCGCCGCAGAACCGCGGCAGCCCGGATAATTCTGCCAGTGTATGAGGTTTCATCAGGTCGCGTAGAACGGTAAGCGGATCCTGGTTGTGGGGGATACGCGTTTCGGAGATGCCCTGACGGTAGACCACGTCGTTGCGGTAAACGGTGATTGTGGCGCGTGCGGAAACCCCCATGAAACTGTAGCGGCCCCACCGTTCCCCGCCCTCGGCGCTCTCCAGCAGGAAAACGTTGGGGTTTTGGTGCGCAAAGCGAGCGAGCACGGAAACTGGTGTTTCGGTGTCGGCCAAGATTTTAGCGCCCACCGGGATGACGGTTGCCGTTTTCAGCAAGTCGCGGAAGGTGTCGCGTGAAGGGAAAGTGTCTAGTACCATGATGAGATCCTCATTTGATGCAAAGTCTTGTGTGAATAAAACAAAACGGAAACCGCGCTTGCGAAGCCGCCGGTTCCCGTTTGCCTGATTGATTCTTGCATGCAACACACGGTCAACGGCTTCGCCACAGGCGAACCCGCCAGTACCAATACCGGCTCGTGATGCGTGTGCATGTCATATGCGCTGAACCTTCTTTGCGTTGAACAAGGCCTTGTGCCCCCTGTTTGGCGTTACTTTATATAGAAACACTCGAAGGAAGTCAACAGAAAATAATGCATGCTATTTTTTTGGGGCGCGTTAGAAAACATACTTCCTCAGGCGCGATGTTTGACGAGCAAGTCATGGACTTGAATCTTGCGCGAGATCGGAATGATCCATTCGGTATAGAGGCTGGCGATCTTCTCGGGCAGGCCACCGGAAGCGTGCTGTTCGCGCGTCATCTCAAGAATCCGCGTGATGACTTCGGCCTCAACCGTGTGATTCGTGATGGCCAGTTCCAATTGCACGGGATCGCGGTTTTCGAGCGGGATACGGAGCGGCTCGGGGATCTCCTCGCGCTTCAGCGCGGCAACATGAACGGAAAGGTTCAGCCGTTGCACCAATGCGTTCATGCAGCTTGCGTCGGCGGCGATACACTTGCGGCGGTCATCATCCGTTCCGGGTGCGCAAAGGATCGGCAGTAACGTGTTCACATAGAAAGGCCGCAAGATATGCGAACGGCCTGCAATGGTGGATGCGGAACTGAAAAGTGTGGCGGTTTCGGTGACCGGCATTGGACGTTTCAACTCATTATACAGATCCGCATTTACCAGGAAAACCGCGCGTCCGCAAAACGCTTTGACAAGCGTTTCGTCCAGTGACGCGATAATCGTGCGCAGTTGGAAAAGTTTATTCATGCTTAAGCCCTCATGTGACCGGATAGGTCCCGATTTTGCGACCGGTTTCGGATAAGGCGACGACCAGCCGCCATGCGGCTTCTGCGGCAGCGGATTTCCAATCCGTAACAGCCTCAATAAAAAAACCGTACTCCCAAGGGCGTCCCGGAAGCGGACGGCTTTGGATAAAGGTCAGATTTACGCCTGCGGCATCGAAAGGCGCCAACGCATGCAACAGTGCCCCGGGACGGTTACCGATCACCAAGTGGATCAGCGAGCGGTACTCCCGCGGCTTTTCACACCCCTGCTGTTGACGGCGACCGGCTGTGATGACAAAGAAACGCGTACTGTTCGCGGTGTTGTCTTGCAGGTTCCGCCTAAGGACTGAGAGGCCGTTGATGCGTGCGGCAGCCTCGGAAGCCAGTGCCGCACTTCCCGCTTCCTGCGCCGCGTGTCGAGCGGCGGCGGCGGTACTCGAGTCGGGCATGAGCTCCGCATGAGGAAGCACGGCGCGTAGTGAAGCCCGGCACTGTCCGAGCGCTTGCGGGTGACTGTACACACGCTGCACGGCCGATAGGCGCTTCGTTGCGGGGTTCGCAAGCAGGTGGTGGCGGACGGCGATGGAAAAACTGTCGATGATGGTCACTGCCGGGTAGACCACGAGTTGGTCGAGCGTTTGCGTTACGGGGCCTTCACTGGAATTTTCCACGGGCACGATCGCCAAAGGACGATTCCGTGTGACGGGAACGCAGAGGTGCTCGAACACGTCATAGTGCGAAAGGCAGGGGACCAGTTTCGCGTTCGTGCCGAAATGCCGAAGGGCGGCTTCGTGCGAATGGGTGCCTTCGGGGCCAAGATAAAGGATAGTGTTCATAATTTAACTGCGGTGTTTATTCGGCAGGGTTCCGTTTGCGCTGTTCACGGGCGAGCGCGATCCAGGGCTCCAGATCCTTCAGGAACGCCCCGAATGTTGATGATTCGAGCTGCTGGGGAGCGTCGCTGAAAGCGTTGACGGGGTCGGGATGGGCTTCAACTATCAGGCCGTCAGCGCCGGCCGCCAGTCCCGCGCGGGCAAGGGCGGGCACGAGGCTGCGGGTTCCCGCGGCATGGCTGGGGTCGATCAGCACGGGCAAATGTGAAAGCTGTTTGGCCACAGCCACGGCACCGATGTCTAGCAGGTTACGCGTGGCCTTGTCAAACGAGCGCAGACCGCGTTCGCAGAGCACAACCTGCGGACATCCGTTAACCACGAGGTACTCGGCGGCGGTGAGCCACTCTTCGATGGTGCTCGCCATACCACGTTTGAGCAAGACGGGTTTATCCGCATGGGCAAGGTGCTCCAGCAGGTCATAATTCTGGGCATTCCTCGCGCCGATTTGGAACATATCGGTCACATCGCTCAAGATTTCGATCTGCGCCGGGCCGGGCACTTCCGAAACCATGGCCACATCGAACTCGGACTTGATGTCGCGCATGATTTTGACGCCGTCCAGTTTCAGCCCTTGGAAATCGTACGGTGAGGTGCGCGGCTTGAACGGCATGGCGCGGATAATATTAATTCCACACTGTGTAAGGTCAACCACAGCCGTGCGGAACTGGTCATATCCCTCGATCGCGCAGGGGCCGGCGATGACCTGAATGTTGCCGCCGCCGATGAGCGTACCCTTCACGTTCACCACGGAGTCGGCGGTGTGGTATTCGCGGGAAACCAGTTTGAATTTTTTCTGAACCGGGAAGACGGACTCGACGGCGGGGAGATTACGTAAGACTTCTAGCGAACGGTTACTCAACTCGTCACCGATACAGGCGATGACTGTCTGTTCTACGCCGCGGATAATGCGGGGCTGGTAACGCAGGGAACAGACCAAGTCGCTGACGGTCGCAATATCCGTCTCGGAAGCGTGTCGTTTAAGTACGATGATCATGACCGTGTTCTTTCGTTGTAAGGATCGTTGAAAACAAAAACCGCGTGTTCCTTCTCGGACACGCGGTTCATTCTAAAGTCTGCTCCCGATTTACACTAGCTTACCGGGCCGACCCGAACCGTGTGTCCGGTGACCTAAAAAAGCTAAAGTAAAAGTATGCATACTGACTATTCATGCGAGAACAGTGGCATATATAACCTTTTTTCCGCCGGGCTGTCAAGCGGGGCGAATGAAGAATCTGTGTTGTGTTGTCGCTACGACGCTGTACACCCGCAGCCGCAACCGCCCGTGCGGGCGGATGGGCATACCGGAGCGTTCGCGCAGCCGCCGCATTGTTTGGGAGCGGCGACTGCGGGCGCAAAAGTTGAGAGCCTTTTGTTAAGTTTCTTTGCGCCACAGGCGGGACATTTCTCAGGCCTGTCCGAGAACGTCCGCGCGAGATACTCGAATGCGTGGTCACAGGCGGAACAGGAATATTCGTAAATCGGCATGGGAATCTCCTGAACGGGGAGCCTTCCCGGTTATTCGGTGGCCTTGATGGTGTCCCAGACTTTTGAGTAGAGCGCGTTGTTTGCGCCGAGGTCTTTAAGCACTTCCGCTTTGGCTAAAACGTCGGCGGGAGGAAGGATGGCCGGGTTATTGCGGTACTCATCGGGAAGCTTCGAAATGCCCTCCTTATTGGGCATGACGGCGCAAATGTATTGGATGTTTCTGGAGGCGTTGTCCGGCTCGTAGAGAAAGTTTATGAACGCATGCGCCAATGTCGGCTCTTTCGCGGTTTTCGGAATAACCATTTCATCGCAGGCTGCGGTGAAGCCTTCTTTGGGAAAGGCGAAACCGATGTTCGCGGGATCTTCCAGCATGACCTGCGCGATATCGCCGCTATAGCCGTGGCCAAGAAGAAACTCCCCGCTGGCGATACCGGTTTTGTACTGTTCGTTGTCGAATTTCGCGATGTTCTTTTTCCATCGCAACACCACGTCGCATGCCTTCCGTAATTCGTCAGGGCTGGTCGAATTCAAGCTGTAACCCAACGATTTGAGTGCCGCACCGATCGTTTCGCGGAAGTCGTTGAGCAACGAAACACGGCCTTTGAAAGCCGGATTGTCCAGACAGGCCCAGGAGTCGATCGCTACACCGGCGGTTTTGTCCTTCCGGTAGGCAATACCGGTGAACGTGACCGCATATGGCACATTGAATGTCATTTCGGGGTTGAGGATTACACGTTTATAGAAGTCCTCGAAATGCGCAGTCACGTTGGGCAATTTACTTTTGTCGAGCGGCAGGAGCATATTGTTTTGGGCCATGAGGCTGACCTGATAGGAACTGGGGAAAATGATGTCGTATCCGCCGCTGCCCGCCTTGACTTTTGCGTACATGGTCTCATTCGAATCGAAGGTGTCGATTTTGACGCGGCAGTTATTTTCCTTCTCGAAAAGCGTGACGAGTCCGGGATCGATGTAGTCTGACCAGGTGTATAGATGCAGAGTAGGTTTTTTGGGGCCACAACCGGCGAGGATGGCGGTGGCGAGGATGGCGGGTATGAACAGGCTAGTAGGTTTCATATGGGAACTCCGGTTATGCGCCCCTGAGGGTTTTAGGTTGTTTGATGTTTTGAAAAGCGCGACTGGCTAGCACGAGCATAAAGGTTAGCAGCAGCATGACGGTGGAAAGGCAGTTGATGACCGGAAGTTTCGGGCTATGCTTGATCATGCTGTAGACTTTGAGCGGCAGGGTACTGGATCCAGGACCCGCAACGAAAAAGGTGATTACGAAATCGTCGATGGAGAGGGTGAAGGCCAGCAGGCCGCCCGAAATAATACCGGGAAGCAACAACGGAAATTGGACGCGGAGAAACGAAATCCAGGCATTGGCGCCGAGGTCGCGTGCTGCTTCAATCAGGCTGTCATCGAAATCTTGTAGGCGTGCGAGAACCGTCATGGTGACGTAACTGACACAAAAAGTGGTGTGAGCAAGCAAGATGGTATGCAGGCCGCAGTCCATGCCGATCGCCGTGAAGGTGAGCAGCAGGCTGATCCCCATCAGAATCTCAGGGATCACCAGAGGGGTATAGATCAGGCCGTAATGGACGTTCTGCAGTCGCGAATTCCATTTGTGCAAAGCGAGCGCTGCGGTAGTGCCGAACAGACAAGAGGCCAATGTGGCTCCGGCGGCGATACACAGGCTATTGCCGAAAGCGGACCAGACTTGGCTGTCATTGATGAGTTGCCCATACCACTTGAATGTAAAACCCTCCCATGTGCCTCCGAAGCGCGAAAGGTTAAACGAATTGGTCGCCAACACCGCGATAGGCAGGTAGAGAAAGGTCAGGACTAAAACTAACATGACCAACGGGAAGGGGTTGCGCTTCATACGGCACCTCCCCGCTGTTTCGAGACGTTGGATTCGGCGAGGCGCAGTGCCTCTTTGCTGTCCTGTCGTTTGAGGAGCAGAGCGACGAGGCCGAGCGGAACAAGCACACCGATGGCCATCAGTGCGGAAAGGGCACTGGCGTGCGGCAAATTACGGTCGGGAAAAGTCCGCTGATAGATTTTGTTGCCGACCAGTTCGCTGTTTTTACCGCCTACGAGGTCGGGGATCACGTAGGAGCCAACCGAGGGAATAAAAACCATCAGCGTGGCGGAAATCACACCGCGCCGGATGCCGGGGATAAAAATCTTTCGAAAGGCTAAAAAGCTGCGTGCGCCGAGATCGCGGGCGGCCTCCAGCAAGGAAAAGTCAAACTTTTCGGCGGCGGCGTAGATCGGCATGATGGCAAAGGGAAGGAACGAGTATATGCTGACCAGCAAAATCGCGCCTGAATTATAGAGTAGCTGCGTGTTGGGCTCCACCACGCCGAGTGCGAAAAGGAGATGTTTTAGAAACCCTTCGGGATGCAGGAGCAGACGCCAAGCGAAGACACGCACGACGAAACTGGTCCAGAAGGGCAACATGATGACCCCGGCCATGACGGCACGCCATTTTTTTTGCATGCGGGCGATAGCGAAGGCACAGGGCAGGGCTAGGACCACACACCCGGCAGTGGTGGCTGCACTGATCCAGAGTGTGCGCCAGATGATCGCGGGGTAGTTGGGGTTAGAGATGTGGCGCCACGTGTCGAACGTCCACTCGGTGCCGATGCCTCCATCGGGTGAGGCGGCATGGAAGGAGATGGCAATGACCAACAGGGTGGGAATCACGAAAAAAACGGTGAGCCACACCATGGAAGGTGCCGACATCGCCCATTCTGTCCAGTATCGTTTTCGCATAGCGAAGGAAACGTTCCTCTCTAAGCGGTGGGTGTGGCTACGGGTTTGGGGACGGAGTAACCGACCGGCGGCATCTGGACCAAGTCAGCATCGGCGGCGGTAAACTGTTCCAGCATGTAGCCGTCGTCGGGATGCCACCAGCAGTAGACCTCATCGCCCCATGTGATGGGAGCCTGATCGAGAAGGAAGCGGCTATGCGGCTTAATGGCGGCGATGCGGTGCGAGCCGGCCAGCACCCAGTACTTCGTATAGGTGCCCTGATAGACGATATCGGTGACTTTACACTTGAAAACATTGATGCGCGAGCCCTTTTCGGGCGGGGGAGGGGCGGGGGTAACGCGGATTTTCTCGGGGCGTATGCTGAGATGAATTTGACTTCCGGCACTGATGTTTTTGTCATTGAAGCAGAGGATATCCGCGAAACCATCGACGGCGAGTTTGCAGTAATCGCCCTCGATCTCGGTGACCATCCCACCGAGAAAATTTGTGTCGCCGATGAAAGCCGCCACAAAACCTGATCGGGGTGCCTCGTAAATTTTGGCAGGAGGATCGAGTTGTTCGATGTGGCCGAGATTCATGACCGCAATACGGTCGCTGAGACTCATGGCCTCACCTTGGTCATGGGTGACATAAACGAACGTGATACCGACTTGGTCATGGATGATGTCCAACTCGAGTAACATGTGTTGGCGGAGTTTAAGGTCAAGGGCGGCAAGGGGTTCGTCGAGCAGGAGAACCTGAGGGCGGTCGACGAGCGCCCGTGCGATGGCAACGCGCTGTTTCTGTCCGCCGCTGATTTGTGCGGGGTACTTGTAGGCGTGGTCGGTCATTTTGATGAGTTCGAGCATGCCTTCAACACTGTTGCGGATTTCGGTTCTGGGATGGTGAGCCACACGCAAACTGAAAGCAATGTTATCCCAGACGGTCATGTTGGGAAAAAGGGCGTAGTTCTGGAAGATTGTGTGAACACGCCTCAGGTTAGGAGGCAGGTCGGTGATGTCGCGGCCGTCGAGGTAGATACGGCCAGAATCGGGCGTCTCAAACCCGCCCAACATGCGCAGCAAGGTCGTTTTGCCACAGCCGCTCGGACCGAGCAGCGAGAAGAACTCGCCTTTTTGAATACTGAGCGCAACTGAGTCAACGGCGGTCAGCATGCCGAAGCGCTTGGTTATGTTTTCGAAAACAAGAAAATCGGACACCTCGTGTTCCCCTGTTTTAAACGGCCGCTCATACTGGGTGTTTTGTTGCGAACTTTAAGAAACCGGGGAGAGGGTGTCAATGCGATACTTTTTCGCATCGTCTTCACGTGTTTTGTTGCCTTGCAGGAGTGGGGCTCGTTAGGGCTCCAACGGGTTGTAACGCATGGCGGAGCCGCGTCGCTTGAGCCAAAACTCCCGGAAATTCTCTTGAAAAACGGTTAGGTCGATATTTTTGAAAGCGGCGATTGTCGCCGCTTCGCCGTCATGCGTCAGGGCGAGTGCGGCGGCATAGTCCGGCAAAACATCTTTAAACGGCGTGTTGCGTTCTTGCGGCGCGCCTTTCTGAAGGTAGTAGGCCAGCCCCCAGGCCAACGCATACTTGAGCCGGAGACTCGCGGACGTTCCACTGTAAAACTCTGCGTGGGTGGCCCGCAAAAGTTGGGGCAGGAATTTGACGGCCTCATCGAGGTTATCGAGCAAAAAGCTGCTCCGGTCGGGATCTTCCTCAAGGGAGACTTTGCCTTTGGCGTCCACCTGGGCGTTTTCAAAAAAGCATGCGTGCCCTTCGTTTAGCCATGGCGCGGTGGACAGCATACAGTAGGCGTGGGAAAGGTATTGGTGAAACAGCTCGTGACGGAGCATCCGCATCATGACGGGTTGACTGTCGTGTAGGAACAGCACCAGCTCACGGCGTCCCGGTATCCACATCCCGCCCGACCAAGCGTTCGCCTCCCCTACGTGCCGCACATAAGCGTCACGTGTCTGGAACAGGCGGATGAGCGCGATGTCGGTTTCCCGCGTAAGCGGCGGCAGGAGCCTTGCGTACGCCTGCTGCAAAACCGGCAAGGTGTCCTGCATGTTACGGATAATGGACGTGCCGATCTCCGTGTCCACATCGGAGAGAATGATATAGCCCGTCGTTTCGGCGAACCACCAATCCGCATAATTCTCGATACTTTTCCGTGCTTCAATGCGTATAGGGTGATCTGGCTGACCGGGCAACTTCTCATTCTGACGCAAAAGTGTGATCTCTTCAGACGTTGAGCCTTCCCTTTTGGAAGACCGGGACGGCAAAGCGATTTGACCGATGAACATTTCTTCGAACAGGGCACGTAACTCCTCCACGTTTTCCTCGCCCGGTGAATAAAAAATGACGCAGAACCAGTCGAAATTTTTGGCATTCCCGACCCGGCGAGGCCGGATGGCGTAAACGAGCGTGTCGGACAGGGTACAGGGATAGTACAAAACTGAATCAAGGGCGACCCCATTGATTCTAAGCGGTTCGGGTTCAGACACGGGGATAGCGGAAAAGGCGGCGACCCACGCATTGATATGTGCCTGGTTTTTCGGGTCGATCTCTTCATCGTCCAGTGCAATGCGGAACTGTGTCCGCGAGACATGTTCGACAGGGAATACCGGTAACCCGCGGGTGACGCGCCCAATCACCAACCGGTTCCCGGCAGGGTCACGCCAACGCGCGCAGCATTGCGACTGGTACCAGAGTTCGAAGGGATCGAAACGGTCTTCTCCTGTGAGCGTATCACCGTCAGAGAGCAGATAGGCATGTGCGTGGGGCATTGGAACGGGGGTCGCCTTGGCGTTGGCAAGACAGGGAAACATGAACCCGATGTTCGGATAATTTTTTACAGGCGCGAAAGATACAGCGGCACTTGCCGAAACAGCGCAGAACACCAGATGCAAGCGAAAAAAGCAGGATATGTTGGAGATTATTGCCATAAATAAGGTGGCACATAACGTTGCTTTACCATTGACGGGTCGCAAGGTTAAGGGCGAAATAGAGGAGAGGCGTTTCCGCTTTAACGGAGTTTCTGATCCGGTCATACACTTTAAGGTAGTCGCCCAGCAGGAGCAGGACATCCTCGCCCATTTCGCTGGCGGTAAAAAGTTCGGTTAACGTGTCCGAGAACGGGAGGCCCAGTTGGACAGTTCCAGATGGCAGATAGACGCCCATATCAAAATTGCTGAGCAACAGGCGGTGGGTGCGTTTACCGGCAGAACCGCATGAATCGATGAACCACGAGGAAGAACCGGTGGAATCCGCATGGAGCAACTGAAGCAATTTCTTCTCGATGTGCCAGATCTGCAGCAAGACTTCCTCCTCGGCGTGCAGAGTACGCAGGCCAATGACCGTGCGTAAAAACTGGAGGTACGATTGCGAGTATCCGGCAGCCTTAAAGACAGGCAACTCAAACCGTTTCTGTAACCGTCGCAGGTAGGAGGTGGAACGGTTTAGAATTCGTGCCATATCTGTAAGGGTTTGTCCAGTGGCGGGCATGATGAGTTCCTATATGGAATCCATATTAAACGTGGTTCGGCATGGGAAGTCAAGCGTGGGAGTTGAGTTGAAGGGAGTTGAAGGTGATGCGGGGCGTGAAGCCATGTGACCGTCGCCCCAACACCCCAACTCATTTTCCCGGATTTCGGGAGGGGTCGCTTGACGTCGTTAAAATCCAATGATATTTTATATGCGACTGAGTTTTGGGCAGTCTTAAATTGTCTTATGGCAACAGCGAAAAGGGGAACACCGATGAAATTAGGGAGACGGGATTTTTTGCGGCAGGCCACATGGATGGGGGTGGGGGCAACTTTGGCCGGGAGCGCGGCGGGATGTAAAAGTTTGGGGCTGTTTTCAGGACCGGGCGCTCAAACTGCAATGGGGATGCGTTGCGTGCCGCTGGAAAAGATCCGTGTTGGCGTGATCGGCGTCGGCGCGCGCGGGCCTGGCGCTGTTCATACGTATTCCATACTGCCGGGGGTCGAAGTCACCGCGCTCTCGGATTTGTTTCAGGACCGGGCAGAGCGCCAGCAGAAGTGGCTGAAAGAGCAGGGAAAAGCCGATGCGGCTGTGTATGCCGGCTCAGAGGACGCTTGGAAGAAACTTTGCGAATCAGATAAAGTCGATTTGGTACATGTGACAACGCCGTGGCTTTTGCACACTCCAATGGCCCTTTATGCCATGCGGTGCGGTAAGCACGTCGTGGTGGAGGTGCCGGCGGCCGTGACAGTTGACCAGTGCTGGGAACTTGTCGAGACGAGCGAAAAGACACATCGCCACTGCATGATGCTGGAGAATTGCTGCTATGGCGAGAACGAGATGTTTGCGCTGATGCTCTGCCGGAAAGGGGTGTTGGGCGAGTTGGTGCATGGCGAAGGTGCTTATCTGCACGATTTGGCCTCCTACAAATTCAGCAAGACTGGCTACCAAGGCATGTGGCGGCTCAACTTCAGCAAGGATCATACGGGCAATCCCTATCCGATGCATGGCATGGGACCGATCTGCCAATACATGGACATCAACCGCGGTGACAACTTCGAATATCTTACGTCCGTCAGTTCGAATCAAATGGGGTTGACCCAGTATGCGGTCGACAACTTCGGAAAGGACAGTCCTGAGGCCAAAGAGACGTATAAGTTGGGGGACATGAACACCACGGTCATCAAGACCCGTCGCGGCAGGACGATCATGGTTCAACACAACACCACCAACCCGCGCCCCTACAGCCGTATTAACACCATCACGGGTACGAAAGGCACCCTGACTGATTATCCCCTGCGCGTGGCACTTGCTCCAAAATCGCACGGCTGGATGAATGACAAGGATTTGGCCGAGTTGAAGGCGAAATATGTGCATCCGTTGTGGGACAAAAACGGAGAGACCGCCAAAAAGGCGGGCGGTCACGGCGGCATGGACTATCTGCTGTTGCTGCGACTTTGCCACTGTCTGCACAATGGGTTGCCTTTGGACATCAGTGTCTACGACACCGCTTTGTGGAGCAGCGTGGTTGAACTATCCGAACGTTCGGCACTGAAACGGGGCGCTTCGGTCGATGTTCCCGACTTCACGCGTGGGGGGTGGAAAACGGCAGAGCCGTTAGGCATTGTTGAAGTGGTGTAACGGCAGAGGCGAAACAGGGCTTCGGTCCAGGTGTGGTTGCCGGAATATACTTTAGCGCCGGATACGCCGACGTTGGTGTGTTGACTTTGCCGGCGGAAAAGTGTAAATATGGCAACCACATGCATACAGAACCGTCACATAGGCGGGGCGGAAACCGTCCCCGCCCTTTTTTCCGTCGCAAAAACCGTCATCCCGGATTAGTTGAACGCGAAACCCCGCGGCAAGTGCCTAAACCAAAAGGCGAGATTCCCGCATCCTTCGCAGGGACGGTTTTCGGGATGATTCATCCTCTTTTGCAACATGCCGTGGCCGACCAGGAGTACCTGACCCCTACGCCGATTCAGGAGAAATCGATTCCCCATCTGATTGAGGGACGTGATTTGCTTGGGTGCGCGCAAACAGGGACGGGGAAAACGGCTGCTTTTTTGCTCCCGATCCTGCACCGCTTAACGGTGACCCCGAAGGAATCCATACGCAATAAACCGCGGGCGTTAATCGTTGCGCCGACGCGTGAACTCGCCGCGCAGATTGCGACGAGTACCGCCGCATACG
>JAQVSS010000389.1 GCA_028700415.1 Kiritimatiellia bacterium | reverse complement strand
TTCCGGGAAGGGCGTCAAGGATCTGCTTGAGCCGTTCTGGGAAAACGCACTCATTACCCTGCGCCCGAAATTTGCCCGCAGCCCGGAGAACTACAAGAAGACGATGCTCGATTTCGAGAAGGCGGCCGCTTCCATTGAATGACGCCGCCGCCGGGTTCTTCGCGGACAAGAAGCAGCCGTGGGGATGTCCCGATAAGCGGTTGTCGGCACTTGCAGTGAATGTGGAAAATCAGTAAACTTTCTGTCAATGAATGTTGGAGTTGGTTGGCGTGTAATTAAGTTATGATGGCAGGCACGTCTTGGTGCCGGACAGGGATAACGAATGATGACTGGTTTTAAAGAGATTCCGTCGGATAAGCACAAGCGCGATTGGCTGTTATCGTTGGGCTTGGGAGTGTTGGCCGCCGTGGTGTATGGGCTGACGCTCTCCAAAGGCGTCTATCCCGGAGAATCCGCACGGCTCATGTCCGTGTACAGCGGGATCGAGACGCTCGAGCTTCCGTTGCATCCGCTATGGGGGGCGGCCGTATCGTGGCTGAGCACGTTGACCATCTTTTCACTGCCGGTCCGTTTGAACATGTTCAGCGCGGTTTGCGCGGTTCTTTCGGTCATGTTGCTGTACCGGCTGGTGAGCTTCCTGATTCACGATGTCATCTACGAGGAGTATTCGGTTCAGTATGCGCCGCGCGTGGCGTGCTGGGCAGGTGCGGTTTCGGCGTTGGCCTTTCTTTTCGCGGTGCCTGTGTGGCATGCGGCGACGCGGTTGCAGTATCAGGGGTTCGACCTGTTGCTGGTGCTGGCCGCCGCCTATCTGTTGGTGCTGTACGCAGAGTACCGCTGGCGGGTGTTTCTCGTGTTGTTTTCGGTGCTGCAGGGTGTCGGCGTCGTCGAGTCGGTGATCTTTATCCCGATGGCGCCTGTTTTCCTGACGTTTCTGATCTATGTGCTGTGGAAACGGGGTGACCTGACTCTTCCCCGGGTCACTTGGATGGGGGTGTTGGCCGCGGCGGGGATGAGTTTGTATTATTTTTCCGCGAAAAGGTTCCTCTTGACGCACGATGGCGGCTCGCTTGGTCTGACCAGCGTGATGGATGTGCTGGTGATGGTGTGGAAGAGCCAGATCAGGCAGCTCCAGTCCGGGGTGCCGCGTGTGGGGTGGCTGATTCTACTGCTGATGAGCGTCGTTCCCTGGGTAGCGGGCGGGCTTGCTGCCTTCCGCGCGCTGAATAACGAGCGTTCGTGGAGCCAGTATATCCTGCATTTCACATTAAGCGTTCTGGTGATACTTGGCCTGACCAATGCGGCGATCTCACCGTGGGAGATCCTCCGGCCGTTCGGACGGTTGCCGGTCTGCTCGTACGCGATGCTGGCGATGACGGCGGGGTATCTGGTGGCCTATTGGTATCTGCTGCTGAAAGTGGAGCGCCCGCGGCGCGGGCATGAGACCTCGGTTCTGACCAAACGGGTGGGCGATTGGATGGGGCTGCTGATCACCTATCCGCTTGTGGCAATCGTGGTGCTGGCGGCGCTGATCAATTCCTTCGAGTGCGGCGCCCGGCGCGGCGCGTTTGCGGACCGCTGCGCAACCGAGATCCTCAACCGTATGGGTGACCGGACATGGTTCGTGACGGACGGGACGCTGGATGCGCATTTGCAGATTATGTCGCGGGAGCGCGGAAAAGAGTTGAACTTGATCTGCCTTCAGAAGGATATGAGCCCCTTCTACCTGAAGTCGATGGCCCGTTTGATCGAGCAGAAGCGGCTGTTTGCGCCAGCGGACATGCAGCGCATGAAGAGCACGCTTGATCTCGGCATTCTGCCGTTCCTTCAGGACTGGTTTGCGATGGACAAGGAGATCGAGAAAAAGGTGGCGGTGTTCGGCGTGCCGGACTTCTGGTACACCGCCGGTATCACGCCGGTTCCCGAATATTTCTTCTTTTCCGGTAGCCGCGATATAAAAGAGTTCAAGGACAAACCTCTGCTCGCCACCTATACCGCGTTTTGGAACGAGATGGACAAGGTGCTGGCTGCCAATAAGAAATCGAGTGATGATCCGGCGATCCGTTTGCGCGCGCATTTGCGCCGGCACATGGGTTTTGTGGCGAACAACCTGGGCGTGTTGCTGGAGGATTTGGAAAAGGACGCGGACGCTTATGCTGTTTACACGTATGTGCACAGCAAGCTGGACCCGGATAACATCTCCGCCCTCTTCAACCTGTTCGAAATGGCGCGGGCCGAGGGGGGCGTCGCCAACGCGAACAAGGAGTCCATCGAGCGTGAACTCAAGGACTTCATCGGCAATCTCAAGCAGAAGTATCCGTTGTGGTCGTTGTCGCGCTATTACGGCTATGTGCGTTCGCCGGAAATCTTCGCGCGTTTGGGATGGGGCTGGGCCTTGTCGGGGCAGACCGGCGCCGCGCTGGCAGGCGTCATCCGGGCCATCAACCTGTTGCCGACGGACCAGCGGGTGAACGCGATGCAGACGATGGCCGCGATTTACTCGTTGTCGGATGACCGGAACAAGACCGAGGCGGTCTATCAGGACATTATCAAGAGCGACCCGAACAACCGCACGGCCATGCTGGGCATGGCCCGTTTGGCCGTACAGGAGGGCGCGCTGGATAAAGCCAGGCTGTGGCTGGAGAAAGCGGCCAAGTCGGATGATAAGCGGGGCTCGCTGGGTGTCGAATGGGCCGTCATCCACCTGATGAACAACGACGTGGGGCGGGCCCGCCTGGCGTTGCAGGAGGTGACCGACCTCCAGCCGAAGAACCTTCAGGCGTGGGCGATGCTGGCCATGGTGCAGTTGCAGCAAAACGAGACGGAAGACCTCGAGAAAGTGCTCTTGCCTAAAATGGAGAACATCGCCGGGACGGTGGACAATTATTTCATTCAGGTCACCCGCGCGCAACTGGCGATGAAGAAGGGGAAGAATTTCCAGCGTACCGCACGGGAGGGGTTTATCCGCGCCTCGATGTTGCGGCCCGACATCCCCGGCGTGAAGGATATGATCCTGCAGCTGGACATTGCCATGAACGATCAGGAAAGTGCGAAGCTTCATGCGCGCCAGGTCTTGCGGACCAACCGCAAGCATGCGTTGGCAAATTACGTCATGGGGTCGTTGCGTTTGCAGGAGGGGGCGTATGGTGAGGCGGAGGATTTCCTGCGCCGCAGTGTGGAAGCCAAGCCGAGTGCGGCGGCGCTGAATGACCTCGCGGAAGTGTTGCGGCGCATCCGGCGGTTCGACGATGCGGAGCAGCAGGCGCGTGCTGCCATCAAGTTGAGCCCCGATTTGTATGTGGCGTGGGAAACGCTTGCCTCGGTCCTGCTCGAGGCCGACAAGAATATCGATGAGGCCGAAAAAGCCGTGAGTAAGGCGATAAGCTTGTTCGCCGACGATCTCCGTCTCCGTATCACCTTCGCGCGTATCCTGCTCAAGAAAGGGGAGATCGAGCGTGCCCGTGAAACGATCCGGCAGATCAAAAAGCGTCAGGGCGAATTGTCGAAGTTCGATCAGGCCGAACTCGCCCGCCTGTCGGAAGCGGCTTCCTCCGGACGCGCGCGCTAGAGCGAAGACGAGCACGGGATTGCCCGTTTACCCGGTTTCTGCAAGGGGAGTGTGATGTCGGGAAGGGTTCCCGCCTATTTCACTTTGCTCCGGTTGGCGACGAGGCGTGCCATCTCTTCGGGCGAGATCTCTTCAACGCGGATGTTGTCGAAGTAGTAGAGCCCGTTCGGCCAGTAGGCGTAAAGGCGGACTTTGAATTTTTGGATTCTGGGGGACTTTGCCGTGGGGTTGAACCCGATGGTGAAGGTGCGCCATTCGGTTTTACTGGGAAAATCGGGTTCAAGCCGCGTCTGGTACCCGTCCATGAGGACTTTGCGCGTGGGATGCCAGAGAAAGCCTTTGATCCAGATAAAGGGTTTTCCATCGCCTCTGAAATCCGCCGTGAGCTTGTAGTCTTGGCCGGGTTTACAGTCGATCAACTCGGAATCGAGCATGACCCC
>JAQVSS010000388.1 GCA_028700415.1 Kiritimatiellia bacterium | reverse complement strand
GAAGTCCGCGTGGAATTCGTCGCCCTCGCCCCATAGCGTGATCTCACGACCGTCCGGCTGGGTGAAGCTGATACGCCTGGCGAAAGGCGCGGCCTGCGACAATGACGCCAGCAGCGCCGCCAACCCGACCCAGCAGGCCAATCTTTTTTTGACTCCTGTCATAAAGCGATCTTCACGAAAAATCTGTTTGGCGCAAAAACGCGGACGGTCGGTCTGGCGGCGGCCCGCGCTTTGGAGGCGGGCCGCCTTTCACCGCCGCCGTTCACTGGTGGGCAAGCCTGATCCGGAAGAAACCGATCTCGGGATTGAGGTTCTGCAGCACGGCATCCTCCAGCCGCACCGAGACCGACTCCAGACCGGACACCGGCACCGACCCGCGCTGCACCACTGTCCAGTCCGCGTCGGACAGCGACTGCTTGTAAAGGATCTCGTAATCCCGCGTGGCGGCCGTTGACATGGCCGCAAGCCGCGGCAGCAGCGCGCTGCCCTCCGTCTCCGGCTGCTCCAGGCCGAAGTCGAAGCTGACAGCCGGCGCGTTTTCCGAAACCAGATCCAGCCCGGTCAGGTTCAGCGTCAAGAACGCGTTGGGGTCAAACCCGAGCGCCAGCTTGTCGCCGTCGCGGTAGCCGTCGCCCGAAGACGAAGGCGCCGCGGCGTCCGTCCCCAGCGCCAGCTCGAGCAGGTCGCCCAGGCCGTCACCGTCCTGATCCGTGGTGCCGGCCGACATGGTCAGGAAGAACGCGGCCGCGTTCGGTCCGGCGGCGCTCAATGCAGGGTTGATCTCTGTGTCCGGCGCGCTGCCGGTCGCCGGCCCGGTGAGGGTCAGGAAGTTGGCGGCGCCCGGATTCGCCTCGTACTCCCATGCGTCCGGGAACCAGTCCTGATCCGTGTCGGCGTCCTCGATCACGATGTCGACGACTTCGGAATCGCGGCCGAAGGCCACCTTCACCGCGCGCGGGTCGTAAGGCTTGTCGGTGAGGCCGTAGTGGTTAGCGTACCCCCATGACTCCCAGATGTCGCGGTCGCCGTTCTGGTTGTGGTCGATATATGCCATCACGTAGTAATTTCCCGCATGCTCACTGGGCACAAGCCCGCGCATCACGGCGTTGACCACCGGCTCGTTTCCAGATGTCAGCGAAGTCAGATCGCTGCCCGCCAAGGTGTATTCGGCTTCTGGCCAGCCGGCGAACCCTTCGTTGTCGAACACCCGCACCTTGACTCTGCCTGCCAGCAGGCTGGTGGCCGGCCCGTAATACTTGACCCGGGCGCGGATCTCGCCGTAGCCGGAGGAGTCGATCGGGCGGTTGACGTCCAGACGGAAGGATTTCCAGTCCGACCAGTTCGGATTCAGCGCGGTATTGCTGAACTTGGAGTTCAAGGCCATCACGCGCCAGTAATAGACCGTGTCGGTGGTGAAAACCTGCCCGTTCTGCAGCGGGGCGCCGGCGTAGATCGGCGCGCGCCAGATATGCTCTCCGTAAGAGTTGCGCGCCGGCGCCAGCACCGGCTCGGCGCTGTAGACCGTGGCGCCCGCGGGCGAGCTCTTCTTGATCTCGATCGCGAAGGCGGTGTAGCCGGCGGGCATCCTCCAACGGAACTCCGGACGCGCGGAATAAACGTACGCGTTCGCCGGATATGTGGCCACGGCTTTGGCGCGGACAGTGTCATAAATGTTGGTGAACACGCTGACCAGCTCTCCAGACGCGCCCCGCCGCACCTCGTACACGAACTCGTTCCATTGCTGCGGATTGGAGACGCCCAGCAGAGCCCAGTCGAAGCCCAATTGATTGCGGCCGATCAGGTCGCCCTCGTGCAGATAACTCCGCATGCCTGTCATTGTCTTGTCCACGACCGTGTATGGCTCCGGCGCGACAAACCCGTCCACATGGGTCCGCCGGATCACGACTCTCGGATCGGTATTTTCTTCACCTGACGAGCCGCCGCCGGACGACGAGCCGCCCAGATAGATGTCTTCTGAGCGCAGGCCGCTGTTCAGGTCGATCCGCAGAAAACCGGGCCGGTAATCCGTCAGATAGATATTGACGGTCTGGCGGTCCCAGCCCACGTCAACCGCGAAGCTCTCCGACACGCCGCAAGGCTCGCCGGCGCTCCACTGCCCGCTCCCGTCGAGGTCCAGGAAGGCAAAGAAGTAATTGAACCCTTCCTTGACATAACCCAGACTGGGCATCGCCGCGCCGGGCAGATCCGCATCGGAGAGATACAGGTTCTTTGGCCAGCCCGGCATTTCGGCGGCCTCGTAGCTGATCACGATATACGCGTCGTTCACGTCGCGCTCCGGAGCCACCATGACGCCTCCGTCATAGGCGAACGACCCCAAGACCCATCCCTGAATGACGGCGAAGTCAATCTCATACTCGCCGGTCAGGTAATTGATGGTGCCGACCGTCTCGGTCATCCCGTTGTCGTTCATGATTCTTATGAACCCGTTGCGGTCGTCTCCTGATGCCGGATCGCTCGAATCTGAGCCCGCCTCCACCGACCTCGCCTCGACGCTCCAATAGTAGCCCAGTCGGGTCGTGGCCGGACGGGGCGTGTTGTCTGTGAATCTGACACGCACTGATCCGGGTTTGACGGCTCCGGGGGAGAGCACGCCCCTGACGCTCTTGGGGCCCCACAGCCCAAGATATTTGGCTTTCGCTTCACCTTCCCCTGTAGTGAAGACAGCGTCCGGCTGGCCGTTCATGTCCGGATCGGAGAACGCGTGGATGACCACCGTATTGGCTTCTCTGTGCAGTCCGTCATACCGGAGGCGCGCGTTGATCAGCGGCACCGGGAAGTCTTTGATCAGGAACTCCTCGGGGCTGTCGTGCATCACCAGCGAGGGGTCGCTTCGCAGCGTTGTCCCGCCGAAACGGCACTCTGCCCAATTGCTCCAGCCGTCGCCGTCATAATCAAGATGCGCGTCATAGACGAAGCGGCTCACATAGTAGGGATGGTAGTTGTCCTCCCAGCTGTCCTCCATGAAATCATGGTCTGTGAACATCTGCCCGAAGTACAGCGAGCCTTCCTTAAGGAAATAGTCGGATGAAGTCTGCGTCAGCGAGCTCCTGAACATGACCGGGCTCAGCCGTTTGAAGGCGTAGTGCTCGGAGATTAGATATTCGGCGTAGCTGCTGAGACCGTCACGGTCGGGATCCCCCATGCCGCCGTGCTGACTGTACATGGCGGTTTCGGCATCTGCCTGGCTCTCCACCTTCAGGTTGTACAGGTTCTCCCACCAGTCCGGCAGGCCGTCACGGTCGATGTCGGCGGTTTCCCTAAGGCCGGTCGGGGCGGTCGTGTCGCCCATCTGCCAGCCGTCCGCGAGATCGCGCAGATAGCGCTCGCCCGCGGTCATGCCGCTGCCGTCGGGATACAAGTCGTTCCAGGCGAGATCGACGCCGGGATACCGGTTCGTCTCGACGATCCCCTCCCACCAGTCTGGCAGGCCGTCGGCGTCCTCGTCGTCGCCGGTCTCCGCCCACACGCTGCCGGGGTCGTCCGCATCCCAGAAATTCGCCGCGCGGCGGGCGAAGGCGTTGCCCAACGGCAGCAGGTCGCCGGAATTGCGGACAACCGAATCGCCGGAGCTCGGCAGCGACAAGACGCCGGTATAGTGTTCGTACCACATGCCGTACGGGTTGTTGTCGTTCGGGAAGTGATAAAGTTTATAGTCGGGTTTGGAGATGTCGCCGGCCTTGGTGTGCGACCAAAACACCGAATTGAGCACCATATCCACAAACGGGTACAGCTCATCAGTATCCAGCCCCTTCCGGCTGAAGAGCGGGAGGTGCGCCATGCCGTTCTCAATCCACGGCACATAACCGTAGTCGTCGTAAACGGCGCTCCTGACCGGTATGGACGACCACCAGCCGACCTCGTAACCGGCGGGCCTGTTATCTGCGGTGTCGGGATGGTTGAAGCCCCGGGGAACCTTGGCCACGGACTCCGGACGGTCGGCGCCGAACAGGTTGTCGAAGGTGTAGTGATACATCAGCTCGGCAGGCAAGGGAATACTGCTG
>JAQVSS010000387.1 GCA_028700415.1 Kiritimatiellia bacterium | reverse complement strand
AACGACAAAGCGGAGGCGCGGTATCCCGTCGCCTCCCGCGCCTGGTTCGGTCTTAGTCTTCGATGCCAAGTATTACAAGCGGAACTGACGGAACACCTCGTCCTTGTCTGACGACGTTGTAGAACTCGCCTTCGTAGTACGCTACGCCGGAACTCATGTGGCTTTGAAGCGACTTCATGGGCAAGATTTCAATGCCGACGTCAATTTGATCGCGGACGTAGAAGGCGAGATGCTTGACGAACAGGTCGTATGCCACAAACGCGTACTTGCCGAATTGAACCTCAACGGCCACACGGTCCTTCACGAAATCGGTCTGATTGTAGCTGAATATCGGTTTCTCGCCTGCCGCCTCAATCTCCTTCTTTTGTTCAGCAGCAGACATTGCGAGCGTCTTCCGAATCAGCTTCTCGCTTCGTGTCACCCAATAGCTGACGCGACTTTCATCCCACTTCTTCAAGTGAAGAAATCGCTTGAAAGCCGCATTCATCTCAATCGGACTGAAGAGCAACTCGCCCCTCATCGTTTTTTCTTTTGACACCTTGGTCTTGCACTTGCCAGCATCGACCGCAGCGATAACATCCTGAATTTCCTTCCACAGTGCCGGCTTGTGGACGATCAGAAATTCAAGCCCATTGAGATGGGAGTAGGTTTCGGCAATTCTCATCGAGTGGCATACCTTTCTCGTTTGCGCTGCTTCTCCAGAAGCACCATCTGGGCAGCATCGGTCTTGGCAGTCCACGGGGCGATTGTAAGACTGTTTCCGGCCTCGACCGGGTCGTAAACCGGCTTATGCATCGGGCGCGTTCGGAGTGTTCCTGCGAGTTCAGCTTCGATCCTCTCCCTCGCAAGGTTCACGTACTTCGGCACCACCTCCGCTCCGGCTCCTCGACGGCCGTGACGCACGGCCGCCACAACAGTTGTCCCTGAACCGAGGAACGGATCGAAGACCCAGTCATCCTTCTTCGTCATGGAAAGAACCAAGCGTTCAATCAACTCAACGGGAAACTGGCATGGGTGTTCGGTCTTCTCAACATGGTTGCTCTTCACGTTGGGAATGACCCAAAGATCCCCGGGATTCTTCCCCAAAGGATTGCAGGAGTATTTACCTGCATTCGGCCCCTTGAAGTATTTCTTGCCTGGGTATTTCTGCGGAACTCGAACGGGATCTAAGTCGAAAACATACTCATCCGACTTTGTAAACCACACAATGGTTTCGTACCGCCCTGAAAAACGTTTAGAGCAGTGCAACCCGTGCTCGAAATGCCAGATGATCCGATTACGCATTCGTAGCCCAAGACTTGTGAAGATCGGATAGAGGATGGTGTCTAGGGGGATAATGGCTCCGTCGTCAACGTAGTTTCCCACCTGCCAGCAGACGCTACCACGTGGGGAGAGACACCGGACGCACTCTCGAATGACTTCAGCCTGTTGTGCTAGGTAACTGTCAAGCTTCAGCCGTTTCTCGTATTCCTTGCCGATGTTGTAGGGCGGCGAGGTAACGACAAGTCCAAATACCCCGTCCGGGCAGTTCCGTAGCATGTCAAGGCAGCCGCCGGGAAACACGACGGTACGCTCGCTTGGGTCAAACTGCTCGGCTATCTTCTGTTCTTTCTCAAACATGGTTACACAATACCGCATCAGCGTTGCCGGGTCAATTCCACCCGAATGTTGATTTGTCGCTTTTCCCGGTGGCCGAACGCCCGCGATCAGCGGCAAAGGCAAGCTGGCGCGGCTTTTGCGCCAGCAAAAGGCGTGACAGCTTGACTTTGTCCGTCTGCATCGCGTTGTTAGGCGCGCGTTTGTGCCCGCACATCTACCATCACTGCCGATTCGGCTTTACGAATCTGCTACGACGATCGTATCGCGGATAATCTCCGTCGTGATTGCAGGCTATCCTTATCAGCTCGGATTCAATGCGTCCTGGCAATAGGGATCCGTTCATGTTGTCGCAATAAAATGCTCGCAGCTTCTTTCCAACATCTATGTGATGCGTCCAAAGCCAAGGCGAGTTTTGCTGGGCGTACGCCGGCGGAAAGAAATGGTCTATGAGCCTCCACGCTACACAAGTACCCTCAGCTTTTTCGCACTTTCCTATATATAGCACTTCACCTTCCTCTGCGTCGCTAATCACATACACTCCGGAACGTGTCTCCAGCGCACCGGGTGGAAATGATCGAACACCGATGCCCTCGCGCTGAATAATTTGATTGAACAACGCTTGAGGGTCACTCTTGCTTATTAATTTACTACGCCAGCGTTCGCGATGATTCAACATGTCTGGAAGCCAGCGGTTAAAGTCATGGGTGCCTGGAAATGTAAACTCATACATCCCCACGTATGCACTTAAAGAAACATTTTTTGCAATCTCAGCGCGAAGCGCATCAGTTATCGTAATATAATCAGCCATATAATTACCTTACACCGCTTACTTAATAACTATAAAAACATTGCAACGACACCATTTCCGCTGACTTTTGGAGCACCAAACGGTGAAGGCCTTCAACTGTATACCGTTTGAAGGGTGCTCGGGTTAGTCGTTATCGAACGAATAACCGTCATCAATTTTGAGTTTCTGGGTTTTCCTCCACAACTTGCTTTACAATTTCCACAAAGTTTTTTCCGTCTGTCAGCCGAAGCGGGAAGCTGAAATCATCCCATGAACCATACTCACCTTTTGGATGTACTGATTCACTTCTCAAGGTAAGGGATGAATCAGGCGAAGATAATTCTGCACACTTTTTGGTGATTGGCTTGCCGATGTCTGAGTTTCTTGAATGTTCAGACGTAGGGCAAATACGGAGTTTGTAGCCAACACAATATAAAATAGCATTACTGATAGGCCAGATAGGATCACGTTTAAATTCCGCTCCGCAGGGAAGGGCGTCGACATTAGAGTTCGACACGGGGAAAGAACTATTCCGGGTTTTCGCGATTGCGGTTTCTTTTTCTTTTCTCTCTGCAATATTTTTTGCGGCTGTCTCTCTTGCCAAAATATTTTTTGCGGCTGTCTCTCTTGCCAATTTCTCGAAGTGGTTACGCATCTGCAATTCCGCTTTTAATTGCTCTTTCGTTTTTGACGCAGTTCTTTCTGATGAACGAACAGCGTAACTTATACTTGCAGGATTTAATTTTTCTTTACGTTTCTTCGAGTACTTCTGCCATTTTATAGCTTGCATTTGCCATTTTATAGCTTGCATTTCGTATTTTTTTTGAATTTCTTCCAGACCCATTGTTGGTGTCCAAGTTAGTCCAGTGTCAAAATATGTGTCATCAGATGAAGAGACTAGCATTTTTCCAGGGCGCAACATAAAATTAAAATTAGTTCCGCCAACATTAACCCGAACTGGCATGTAAGTGTCCATCACCGTAAAAGTAACTCCATTTATTTTGATGGTAGAATCTACTCCAGTGCCACTTCCTTCTAATGCGGTAACTAGGTCTTCTGCGGCATCGAAGTTTGACTTTGAAACATGCCGAAGCTGATTCTCGTCGACTAAGCGATCTTGACTAGATTTCTTATCAAGTGGGTTTTGCTTTTCTTCCATTGACAATGTAGTGCAAGAGGGTCGCGGTAAATTTAGTGTTTGGTTGGTCCCAAATACATCAGCTCGCAATGTTGCCAACTCTCTTTTTAGCGAATAGACTTCTTTTCGCAAATCCGAGATCTCATCGCCTCTCACGTATGTGCAACCCACGATTGTAATAGCAAGGATAAAAGTTCTCATTCATTTGCTCCCTTCTGGTCTAAGTAGTGAGTGAGATCATTATTCTTTCGATCCACCGATCTCAGTGTTTCTGCGTAAAGCTCTACGTAACAATTTATAGTTTAGCGCGTTCTGCTCAGATTGGTAAACAAAAAAACCGACTTACTCATAAACCGATGACTAACGCAACCTTGGCCAAAAAGCCCATCCTGAAAGTGGCGTATCCGTGATATAGGTGAAGGGGCGAGAGAGGGAAGTTCATTAGTGCGTTAGTGCATTATTGCATTAGTTGGGGAATGGAATCGTTGAGTGATGGGTGGCGCATGAAGCGCGGGGTGT
>JAQVSS010000071.1 GCA_028700415.1 Kiritimatiellia bacterium | reverse complement strand
GCCGCGGCGCAAAAAATAGACCAGCCCGATATCCCCGTCCAACAGGCGGATCAGGGACACGCTCATGATGTTTTTCGCCTGATCCTGTTCGGCGGTCAAGAGGATCTTTTCCGGCGTCCAGGTTTCCCCGCCGTCACCGGACCAGAGCGCGGCCAGGCTGGCCGGCGCGTGGTCGGCGGCGCTGTTTCCGTTGAAGCGCGAGTAAACGAACAGCAGGCGGCCGTCCTTGAGGGTGATAAACGCGCCCTCGCTGTTGCGCGGATTACCCGGTTTGGGAGCCATGTCCAGGATGATTCGGCCGACAGGTTCCATGAACAGCACCTCCTCAAGACAGTTCAGAATCAGGATTCATGCTCAGGAGCGGCAATAGATCGCGTAAACACTGGATGGTTTGATCCGGGCGATAGGCGTCGGATCTGGGCACCTGCAGCCCGCCGAAGCCCTGCCGGATCCAGACGGTTTGCATCCCGACGGCCCTGGCGGGCGCGATGTCGTTGTCCAGCCGGTCGCCGACCATGACGGCCGCATCTGCCGGGCAGCCAGCCCGGTTCAGCGCCAAATGGAACAAACGGGGATCCGGCTTCATCAGGCGAACGTCCCATGAGGAAACGATATGTGTGAAAAAGGGCTCGATCCCCCAGCTGCGCAGCCGGTCGCGCAGCCCGTCCGCCTGGTTGGCGATGATCCCCAGTACGAAGCGGTTGGCCAGAGCCTGCAGGACCAGTTTCGCATCAGGGTAGAGCTTTTCGTAAGCGTGGCGGTAGGGCGCGACCCGGGTCAGCCCATAGTGCGCGACGACGGACCGGTACTGCGGCTGGTAGGCCCGAGCGGCCTCCTCGATGGCCGCGTAAAGCCGACCCGGCGTCAGCCCCAGACGTTTGGCTTCTTCGGTTTCGGCCTGTTCACGACAGCGCTGCTGCCAGACGTCGTCTTCATCGACCAGCGTGTACCCGATATCGAAGAAGACACAACGGATCCCCTGCACGGCTTACCTCCTGTTCGTTGGAACAAGACCCCTTAGTCCAGGCTGTAACGGTGCTGCGGCGCCATTTCACGCTCGATCCAGGCACCGCGGGTGAAGTCCGGGAACGACACCGGATGGCCGCCCAGGGCGACCGATTCCTCGGACAGGGCGGTCACGGCCATCCAGGTCACCGTGTCGTAAACGTCGATCGGCAGAACCGTGAGGCCGTTTTGCAGCGGTTCGATGAAAGCGCGCAAGATCAGGTAATCCATGCCGCCGTGCCCGGCCGCGAAGGTGGCGACATCCGAATCCTGCCAGAGCGGATTGTCGTACTGACCGATCACGTTGCGGAAGGATTCCCACTGGTGCTTGGGGCTGCGTCCTTCCAAATAAATGCTGTCGTTGATCTCCATCCAGATGCCGCGCGTTCCCTGGACACGGCCTCCGCGCGAATAGGGACGCGGCAGGGAGGTGTCGTGCGTGAGGACGACCGTTTCGCCGTGGGCACAGGTCAGAACCGTGGTGACGACGTCACCCTGGACAAAACCGGCTTCGTTGGCTGCGTGTCCGGCCGGCAGGTTGGTCTGGGCCCATTCCCGGATACCGCGCGTCTTGGTGGCGAAGGAGGCCAGGCTGACAAAGCGGTTGCCCCGGTTGATGTTCAGCATCTTGGCGAGCGGGCCGAGGGCATGGGTCGGGTAGATGTCGCCGTTGCGGTGCTGGTAGTTGCGGAAACGGTAGTGGCGCTGGTCCAGGCCCAGCGAGACTTCGTCGCGCAGATCGTGCTCGTAGCCGCCCTGGCAATGGATTAGCTCACCGAAGATACCCTGGCGAACCATGTTGAGCAGCGCCATCTCCTCGCGGCCGTAGCAGCAGTTCTCGAGCATCATGCAGGGGACGCCGGTCTCCTTGTAGGTCCGGATAAGTTCCCAGCATTCCTCGACTGAGGTGGCACCGCCGACTTCGCTGGCCACGGGCTTGCCGGCCTTCATCGCCGCCGCCATGATCTCGCTGTGCGATGTCCAGGAGCTGGGCGTGATGATACAGTCGACATCGTCGCGCCTGAGCAGTTCCCGGTAGTCCCGGGTGGCAAAGGGACGCGGACGGCCCTTGTCGGTCACCAGGCGGGCGCCGGCTTCGGTGCGGTCTTCGTAGCGGTCGCAGACGGCTGTGATCGCCACGTCGTCCATCGCCAGCAGAATGGACAAGAGGCCTTGGCCGCGTCCGCCGAGTCCGACAATCCCGATGCGCAGCTGCTTGTCCGGTTTCTTGTTTGTTTCCATTTCGTTTGTTCCTCGCTCTTGCTCTTTTTTTGCTCTGCCAGGGCAGAGGGGTGCATGGAATCAGGTTGATTCGCAGTCCAGGTCGCGATCGCCGGGCAGACCGGGGCCGCCAGCCGCCAGGTAGCCGCCGGAAGCGCCGCGCGGCGACGCGGTCAGCCAGAAACTGTACAGCTCGCCGCGGTCCAGGGTCAGGCGCAGCCGCACGGGGCGGCCGCGAACCGCCGCCAGGGCGGCAGGCTCTTTCCAGCGCAGCTCGACACACGTGCTGTTGCCGACCAGGGGCAGGCAGTCCTCGGCAGTCAGGCCGGCGACCGGCTGGCCGTCCGGCTCGAGGATGGCCGCGCGCAGGGGAGCGCCGGCGGTGTTGGCGTTGACGAAGAGGCGGTCGCCGTGAAACAGAAGCGGCCGGGTCAGCAAAAAGCCGCCGGCATGGCGCGGTTCCAAAGAAGCGAACCCATCACGGCGCAGCTTGGCCAGGCCGACGGCGCCGTGGCCGTACATGCCGCTTTGAAGGCCGCGCTGTTGCATCCGTTCCGGCTGGCCGCCGTAGGCGGAATAGGTGAACCAGAGCTCGTCGCCGACGATCAGGCAAAGGCCGCCGGTCGGCTCGACATAACCAAATTCCCACGAACCCGGCACGCGGCGGGCCCCGATGAACGCGTTTCTCTCCGGGCGATGCCAGTGGAAGCCGTCGCGCGAGATGGCCAGCACCAGTTCGGTCAGCTTGGGCTCGGCGCGCCGCTCGCCGATCTCGTTGGGCGGCCCCTTGAGGATCTGGAACAGGCCCAGCATGAGGCTCTCATAAGGGACGGCGTCCAGATTGTAGAGCTGGGGCGGCGAATCGACGCCAAGGTCAAACGCGTCGGCCGCGGCCCAGGGAATCGGCTGGCCGGCCTGCCAATCGCCGCTCTGGAGAAAGTCCGCATGTTCCCAGTAATGGCGGCTGCGGCCGCGCGCACAGCTGGAACGGATGCTTTGCACCCATTTTTGCCGGAAGGGGTTAAAAAACATCGTGCTGCGGTCGCCCATCGGGCCGGTCTCACCGCGCACCTGCCAGTGGATGCCGTCCGGCGAGGTCAAGAGATGGCCGGGCGCGTTGCCGGCGTCGGCACCGGTCCGGCGTTTGATCTGGTCGTTGGGTTCGCGCAGCAGCATCTTGAAGCGGGCCTGCGGATCGCGGCTGGCCCGATCCAGCCAGACCGTGCCCGAATCCGGGTGCAGGTCACGCGGCAGGCAGAGGTTGGTGCCGGGAACCACGTCGAGCGCAGGCCGCTGCCAGTGCAACCCGTCTTCGCTTTGCGCGAAGGCCAGGTAACCGACATAGCCGGTCATGTACCACATCTTGAAGAGACGGTCGCGCTCGTCGTACCAGGCACCGCCGCACTTGGCCAGCGCGGCGTGCGGGTAGGCGTCGCTGCGTTCGTCCGGGCCCTGGGCGAACAGGATCGGGTTGCAGGGGTACTTGACGGGTTGGTGGAACACGCGAACCAGGTTGGTCGACTCAATCAGGAAATCGTCGACGAGCAGCTGGCGGCCCAGGTCGACGGGGATCACGGCCGGAGGTTTCAGCAGCCAGGGGATCGGCGTCGGCTGGCTGTTGTCCAGGTCGACCGTCCGCGGCGGCCAGATATCCGGCAGTTCAATCCCGTTGTGAAGTGTTTCCATGTCCTCTCCTTTGCAGCGGCGCTTTGGAGCCGGTAGATCGCACTCAAAGACAGTATACCATGAGGAGAACCCGGGACAAGGCGGTAGAAGGGCAGAGGACGATCCAATCACACGAGGTCCATCTGTTCACTTTATTAGTCTCAATAATAATATATAATATAAATGAGAATAATTACCTTGTTTTCATGCCCATCGTATTGAGGAGTTAGAAATGGACTATAGTCGATATCCATTGAACAACCGTTTTTACAGTGGATCTGAGAGAAAAGTGGGTTTAACGGTCAAAGGTGAGAATTATATACTCAAATTTCAAAAACAGACGGCTTTTGGCATGCGTTTTAATCATATCTCCGAGTATCTTGGGTCGCATATCTTCGAGCAACTGGGTATTCCAGTTCAGGAAACACATCTTGGCTTTTATCGTGGTGAACAGGTTGTTGCCTGCAAAGACTTTATTGCGCGTGATGAGCAGTATGTTCCTTTTAATGACGTAGGTGAAAGTACGCTGGACCAAGACAAGGAACGTTACCAGTATGAATATGGCGACATTATGCAGATGTTGCGTGACAACGCGAAACTGACGCGAGTAACGGAAACAATTCGTATCTTTTGGGAAATTTACATTGTCGACGCGTTAATCGGAAATTTCGACCGGCACGGTTCCAACTGGGGCTTTGTGAAAAGGGCGAACGCTTATTCGTTGTCACCCGTATTCGATAATGGTTCCTGTCTATATCCGAATCTGGTCGATGAGGACGAAATGCGGAGAATAATGACCACTGAACAGGAAACGCAAAAGCGGATTTTTCTGTTTCCAACATCGCAAATTAGACTGCATGGTAAAAATAGCTCATATGCTGCAGTCATTCATAGCCTGTCTTTTCCAGAATGCAACCAGGCGTTGGTTTCAATCTATGAGCGCATCCAAATGGGCAAGATAAATGATTTGATTGAAGAAACGCCGTTCATCTCAGATACACGAAAGCAATTCTACCGTCATATCCTGCAGGCACGGTATGAGAGAATTATCAAGCACGCGTATATTAAATTAATTGGAGGTCCGATATGAAGCATGCCATAACAACCGGATTGATCTGTCTAAAGGACAATCTCGGGTTTGAATACTGCATTGCGATCGTGACATACACAGAACGCGAAGATGGAAGCTATACCTACAGCTTTCAGCCGGATTACAGCGTTATCAGCCTGTTGCCGCCGATCTTGTTTCAAGGCATACCTGGAATTAATCTGGATAAACACAAAGTCGAGTATCGGCGCGAGAACATGACACCAGTCTTCATTAGCGAACGCACGCCATCAGAAGGTCGGGAAGATTTATGGACTTTGCTTGAGCAAGTAGGCATGAAGTACCTTAACCGCTTGGAATGGCTGATCCGAACCGATACGCAGTATGGGGGCGACCGTCTCTATGTCAAGCGGTATGACCCGTCAGTCGAAAAACAAACAAAATCCTTTGATCTTATAGCTGCAGCGGAAAGCCGGTCATCAGGCCTGATGCAGAAATTGATCGCCGCCATCTGCCAAGGCCACAACATCGTTGCAAAGTCCTTTACCATAGATGACAGCAACCGCAAATCGTTCCATGACCTGCTGCTGACCCTGTATCAGAAGGAAAAAATGTTCTTGAAAAATCAAAAGGTCAAAGGTATTCAACAAGCCGCGGCAAACGGACACTATGCCGGACGCAAACCTGTTTCCATCGATGCCGCAAAACTTGACGAGGTCTTTTCTGCATATCAAAAGAAGAAAATCAATCGTATTGAAGCGATGCAAAAGCTCGGTGTTAGTCGGGCGACCTTCTATCGCCGCTTGAAAGCCTATCGGAACGAGCTTTGTGCTGATGTCTGCCGGTAGCTGAAGCTGGCTTCAGATCTGGAAGCACTCCCAGAAGGCCTGGTCCAGGGGTGCCTTCGGTCATTCAACAAAAAGCAGATGCATGGAATTTTTGCAAAAGCGGCAGCCTGGATATGTTTAGACAAGCATATGCTGCAAACCGCTTCGGCGAATCAGCAAAAACCGCTGGCCACGCGTTTGACTTGCTGGAAAAGGCAGCCAGCAGCCAAGCCGGGACATGGACTGACGGAACGCAGATGATCAGCCGGTTGCAGCTGCTTCAACGTGAAATGTCCAATTATTTCTATGCCTATGTCAAAGCGGATCACTGCTACCCTCGCCGCTACCCGGGTGAAGCACTGGAAAAACTGGCCCCGAGAAAAGCCGAATATCGGGCTGAACTGAACGAACTGTCGGCCATTGCGGAAAAATCACGGCAGTTATTTACCGTACTGGCAGAGTCATCCAGAAGGAACCGTGATCTGGCAGCGCGTTTTGCCTATGAAGCGGCTCAGTACCGCTGCCTTTGCGAGGATTTTCTGGCGCTATTTGATATGATGGAGGCCGAAGAGCAGCTGACGACCACTGAGAATAATGCAAGCATAAAGGGTATCTGCAGTCTGGCCAAACGACGTCAGTCGGAACGTCTGCAGCTGATGTATCAGCTGGAAAAATGCAAAGAAGCGTACCTTCTGCCCTCACACATGCGCAACCATTCCATTATCATGCAGTACTTCTCTGATCTGGTCAGCTATCTGGAAACGACAGATCCGGATGAGGTTGAACTGAATTTTATGGACAACACTCATTTTGCCAGCCCGATATTCATGAAGCTGCGTTGATTGAACACAGTGTGGATAGAAACGTGGCATGTGTCTCGATGTGCTTGCTTTTTCCAGCGATGAGGAAAGAACCAGAGGGTATCGCATGCTGCCCCGAATGGGTGTGGCGTGAAAGGACACGCCTGTTTGCGTGAATAACGGATATAATGACGATCAGAAGCAGTACGCTGAAATGATCCTGAATGAAAAGAAGAAGTAAAAATGAAATGCGGATTATATGAACATGACATAACGCCAGCCCTGAATAGTGATATCCCAGGTCAGCTTTATCGCAGGAAAGCCACCGGCATACGTGAAAGGCTTTTTGTTCATGCAGCCTATTTGGAGAATGATGACGGTGAAAAGGCAGTCGTTGCCTCAGTCGATGTCATTTTATTACCTGACGCCATGGCCGATGACGCCCGTTCGGAGATTTCCGAAAAGCTTGCCATGCCCAAAGAGCATGTCCTGTTGGCAGCAACGCACTCGCATACGGCCGGACCGGTCTGGACATGGGGGGATTTCGCGACCGAAGATCCTGCGTACATTTCTTTTCTAAAGTCTCGGATCATCGATGCGGCCATGGTGGCGGCTCAGCACAGCAAGCCGGTGACCTTGCGCTGGGGGCAGGGTCATGACGGCCAAAATGCACACTACAGGGATTTCATCTGCGCTGATGGGCGATACAAAACCAATCCTGGAATAGGCGGCGACAAAAAGCCTTTTGGCGTTATTGATCCGGAAGTCGGGGTCATTCACATTGACAATCTGGACAAGACGCCTTATGGCGCGATCATCAATTATGCCTGTCATTGTGATTGTGTGGGCGGCACGTCATACTCCAGCGACTACCCAGGCGCCATAAAGGAACGATTGAAAAAGATGCATGGCAGTCAGTTCGTTCCGGTTTTTATCAACGGATTCTGCGGCAACCTCAATCATGTTGACTTCGAGAATGGATCCCACAAGGTTCCCGATTACTACATCACGATGGGTAACCGATTGGCTATAGAAGTGAATCGGACTCGCGAGACAGCTGAGCCGATGTCGAGTGAAACAATACGCGGCGCACACGATGACCTGTCGCTTGCCACGCGCGAACCAACGGCTGAGCTGCTAAGCTGGGCGGAGCAAACGTTAGCCGATCGCGACGCAAGTCCTGTTGATCGCTTCTATGCAAATGAGGCGCAGCGCTTCGCCAAGGAAGGTGTTCAGCAAGTGCAGCTTGTTGTCCAGGCGCTGCGTCTTTCGGATGTGGTGCTATATGGCATGCCTGGTGAAATCTATACGGAATACGCCCTATTCCTGAAAAAGCATACCTTGGACTGTCATGTCATGACAGCCAACCTGGCGAACGGCTGTGCGGGATATGTTCCCATTCCAGAGCTTTTCCGACCGGGGATATATGAAGCAAGACTTTGCAGTTCAAGCAAGCTTGTTCCGGAAGCAGGCCAGATTATGAGCAATAGACTGCTGGAGCTGGAAAGCAAATTGCGTTAAGACAGAGGATCGCGAATATATTAGCTGTGAGCCACGAAAATGTTCGTGTTACCGCATCAGGGAAATACGCGTGACCGGCAATCCTGACACGTACGCCCTGCGGCCAGCGGTCTGAAAACATCGAGGCGGAATTAAACAGGTCGAATAGCGTTGAATCTAAACGGGTATGCCGCAGCAGCATCGAGATGGAGGTTTTTCATGCGATCAATTGAAACTGAGCAGCTGAATCGAAGCTATGTCTCGCCCAATGACGATAATATACACGGTGAAACCGATTCCCAATTCATTCAAAATGCCGTTGACCATGCAGCAAAATGCCTGATCGATAAAGTCATTATCCCGCGGTACAACCGCCGGACCGGAACAATGAAATGGGTCATCGATTCAACGATTTACCTGCCGTCAGGGATGACCGTTGTTTTAGACCATTGTTATCTGACACTCGCTGCAGGGGCGAAATGCAATGTGTTCGCCAATGCCAATATTCATACGGCCATCGGCAAGACGCTGCAAGGGGAACAGACCGATATCGCCATCTTGGGTCTTGGCAACGCTGTCATAGATGGCGGAGAATACAATGGCCTTTCGCAAAGCACCAGTCTCAAGAACGGCAATCCTCATATCAGCAAAAACACACCTATTTTGTTTTCTAACGTTAACCGGTTCAAAATATCGGGCCTGCGCGTGATCAACCAGCGTTTTTGGGGTATGACCTTTTTGTTTTGCCGCAATGGGAAAATATCGGATATTGATTTCCAAGCGGACCTATCGCGGATCGATGAAAACGGGATCAGGTATCCGGATCAGCTGCCGCTTAGTTATGAAGAAATCTATATCAAAAATGCAGATGGTGTTGATCTTCGCGTCGGGTGCAACAATATAACCATTGAAAACATAACAGGGATAACCGAAGACGATACGGTTGCATTGACGGCACTGATCGGAAAGAACTTTGAATCGCAGCTGCTTGTTGAAGGTAAAGATACGGATATTCATGACGTGATGATTCGGAATGTCCGTGCGGACTGTTATGTGTGCGCTACGGTCAGGCTGCTTTGTGCCGACGGGAATAAAGTGTACAACATCCTGATCGACGGTGTGTTCGACGAGTCAGACTATGAATTGGCACGCAACCGCAACACGCATGCGACTATTCGATTAAATGACCGCGCTTATGTTAATCTGCGGAAGGCAGAACCAGGCGACATGAGGGACATTATCATCAATAATGTCATATCGCGTGCGTACAATGCGGTTTCGTTAAGCACAGCAGTACGGAATGTGCAGATAAACAACATTATTTTGTGTGGACCTGCAAAATACGCGGTAGCGAATTTGCATCAAGGTGTGTATGAAAACATATCTGTTAGAGGTATTATCCATACAAATCCAAGTGACGACTGTGCGGCTGTAAGGCTGGTTGATTGTACATGCGAAAATATCCATGTGAGCGATGTCATCACGCCTGGTCTGAAAAATATAACACAAGAATCGAAATAGTAGTGCGTGAAACCTTGGCAGGTCACGCTTCGGTGATTGCAGATTGACACAAGCAGGTATAACGATAGCTTTTTGCATCGTTAATGAATGAACATTGCCTGAATGGCTGACATTATACGCCGATTAGATCGAACAGCGCTCCCAGAAGGTCTGGCCCAGGGGGTGCCTTCGGTCATCCCAGAGATCGCGGCAACGGACCAGTTCCCGTCGCAGCCGTGTGATGGTTGCGGCATGCCAGTACAAATTGGGCATTAGGATATCCGGGTTGCCCAGCGCGCTGATCGTGTTGAAACGCTCGTTATCGGTTAGGATAAACAGAATACCGGGGTATCACTCTTGGTTAGCCGTGACCTCATACATCAAGCTTCATAGGAAGCTTCAAGCAGGCCTCATCTAGCTTCATTCTATGATGCTTCCTATGAAGCCGGCTAATCATTCCTTGACTACCCAAGAGGCAGTCATCTTATTGTAATTGAGAGAAATTTTTTTCTTGATTTCCTGTATTTCTCTCTGAACGGTGCTTCTTGATGTCTCAAGCACTGTTTCGATATTTTCTGTCTGGATCTTGGGATCCTTTTTGATCATATCCAGAATCCGTTGCTGCCTTTCAGTCAGCTTATAACGGTTCACATTACCCTGTTCATCAGTTTTTAACGGAACAAAAATCCTGAAAACATCGCCTTCTTCAAGCTCTGGCTCGCCTCCACAATAAATCTTAGTAAATTTATAGAGGTTTCTGACACCAGATCCCAGAGTATCGGCTCTCCCAATGTTGACAAAAAACTTTGCAAGAAGTGGATTCTTCGGATACGGCGTAAATGCAGCAGGATCAATTTTTCCTGGATATTGTGCTCTGTTCCAGTTTTCTGTAGTGATTCGATCGGGTTCTATTATTAATTTTGCAGGAAACGCACTAGAATATTCCCTGTGAACGAGGATGTTACTGACAACCTCTCTTGCAATGATATCCCTTACGCTCGTATTCACGTTATCAATCAAGAAAAACTTATCGTTAGTATGCTTGGCAATGAAACCCATCAGCAGATCATAACTGTCAATCAAGTTTGTCTCTACGATCAGACGGTCATCATATCTGTCTGGATTCTCATCTCTGAATATCGCGTCGGTGCGGTAACCTGGACAGCAGGATTGTATGACCTCATCTCTGCCAAACAGAAGTACAGCTGCGAGATTAAAACCCTTCTCGCCAGTCAGCAAGTTTTCTTCATATAGGCCGGCATTACGTAAGAGCTCCATATCGCTCATGTCTTTCCAAGGATGATCGGGCTTTCTAGATAGTGCCATATTCCTGATTCGCGGTAACAGCTCCATATGCAGATGTTCCGTTGTTACATATGGAAATATTTTTCTCTCGTGGTAGGCTGCCGATTTTCTACTGTACAAGTTTGCTACCAGATCGACAGATTTTGTGATATCCTGATCGGCATCACCATTTCTGTCCCAAATCTTTTTGTTGCAGAATTCCACCTGCGAACTTACAGGAACATATACCCAGAGGATCAGGTTGTCATCAATTTCGATTTCTTCAAGTGTAAGATAGAGTGATGGAACCATCATATCGGGGTTATTCAACAAGTTGATGAAATTCTTTTTCATAGAAGCCGCAGCATTGCGATTCACGCCAATCACAACACCTTTATTATCAACCTCTTTAACACCAAGCAAAATATAGCCGCCGTAACGATTAGAAAAAGCCGCAACCGTTTCAAAAACGGTATCATTCAGACTGTTTACACATTCCTTGTATTCAACTGTAAAGCCTTCACCTTCATCAAGCAGATTCTTAATTTTTTCGACTGTCATGGTCAACGGCCCTTTCTTCTATCAGATTATTCCGGCTTTGCAATCTCTTCGTCTGGAATATATTCTACTATTTCATCGAGACCACACGCTAAAACGGTACAGATCTTTTCGAGAGTTTCTAAAGGTACAGATTCATTCTTACCAAGTTTTGCAAGCGCATTCGTAGTAATACCGGCAGCTCGGCGCATTTCCCCCCTGGACATATTCAAATCGATCAGTTTATGCCACAATTTGTTGTATGATCGAGCCATAAAAACCTCTTCCGCAAGCGGATACCGTATATGTTGGTTATACCATAAGTCGATTCATTGATCAATTAATTGTTGATTATTTCAATCCTATCCTTTGTCTATTGGGTTTTTGCACATTGTTGGAAACTGACACAATAACTGAAACCAAATCAGGAAAAGAACGGTCATATTTGATAAAATGATCAAACGACATGAAATGAGCGATGAACAATGGGACAGAATCAAAGACATGGTGCCACCCGAGCGATCGGGTGGAAAAGACCGTCCAAATCAAGACAAGCGGATGATGATCAATGCCATGATCCGGATTCTAAGATCCTGGATAACGAAGTGTATCTGATCGATGGATCATACGTCTGTGCCCACCAAGATGGTTCAAGTGGGTAAGGGACACGAAAAGCAAGGGATTGGTCGTTCTCGTGATGGATATACCACGAAGATGCATGCTGTAGTGGACGCTTTTGTAACCCAATCAGAATTTATCTGATGGGCGGGCACGTCAGTGATTATACGCCAGCCAAAGAACTGATTATGTTGTTCGATCTGGAAAACAGCTTTGTGCCTGCCGATAAGGCTATGACAACATTTAGCTGTGTGCAAAAGCGTGAAACCTTGGCAGGTTACGCTTTGGTGACTGCAGATTGACACAAACAGGTATAACGATAGCTTTTTGCATTGTTAGTGAATGAACATTGCCTGAATGGCTGACATTATACGCGGATTAGATCGAACAGCGCTCCCAGAAGGTCTGGCCCAAGGGATGCCTTCGGTCGTCCCAGAGATCCCGGCAGCGGACCAGTTCCCGGCGCAGCCGTGTGACGGTTGCGGCCTGCTCGGCCTGTCCGGCCAGGTCGTGCTGCTCCAGAGGATCCTGGATCAGGTCGAAGAGCTGTGTTTTCCGGATCGGGCCGGTGTACTCGATCAGCTTGTAGCGATCGTCCTTGACCGCGCGGATCAGGTCGGTGTAGGCGAAATAGAGCGTGTCGCGCACGGCCTGCTGCGCCTGCATCGCCGGAAGCAGGCTTTGCCCCTCGACACTTACCGGACGCGGGATCTGGAGCAAGTCGCACAAGGTGGGGTAGATGTCCAGCAAATAGGCGTACTGTGCACATTGCTGACCTTGGGGAATGCCCGGGCCGGCGAAAAGCAGCGGCACGCGGATGCTGTGCTCGTAGCAACTTTGCTTGCCCATCAGGCCGTGCTGGCCGACTGCCAGGCCGTTGTCACCGGCCAGGACGACGATTGTCTTATCCAGCTGGCCGGTTTTTTCCAGAGCCTCGAGCATGCGGCCGATCTCGTGATCCAGATGCGAGATCATGGCGTAGTATTCGGCCAGGTGGCGGCGCATGTCTGCCGGGTCGCGCGGGTAGGCGGCCAGCAGCTCGTCGCGGATGTCCCGGACGCCGTAATCGAACGGGTGCTCCGGCAGGACATTGTCCGGCAACCGGATCGTTGCCGGATCGTACAGCTTTTTGAAACGCTCCGGCATGGAGCGCGGGTCGTGCGGGGCCAGGAAAGCGGCATAGAGGAAGAAGGGCTGGTCGTCTGGATTCTGTTCCAGAAAGCCGATCGCCGCGTCGCTGATCAGCTCGGACGAATGCTTGCCCGGCACGTATCGGTCGCAGTGCACCCGGGTGACGGCGTTGCTGGCATGGGGGTTTTGGATAAAATTGACCTCGTTGGCGTAAGCGCCTGTCGGGTCGTAGTCGCAGATCGGCACGTTCCAGTGATCCCACATGCCGCCGAAAAAGATGGCGCCGCCATCGCAAAAGCTGCGTGCGAATGACGCGGTGCCGTTATGCCATTTGCCGGTGCCGAACGTGCGGTATCCGGCCGCCTGGAAGCACTCACCGAGCGTGGTGTGTTCCGGGGGAATCGACTGGCCCTCCCGATCCAGGTGGAAGAGCGTCCGGCCGGTGTGGACCATGGCACGGCTGGGCATGCAGACGGCCCCGGAGGTCCCGCAAGGGATGTGTGCCCGGGTAAAAGCGGCGCCGCGTGCAGCCAGCCGGTCCAAATTGGGTGTCAGGATATCCGGGTTGCCCAGCGCTCGGATCGTGTCAAAACGCTGGTCGTCGGTCAGGATAAACAAAACATTGGGTTGGGCGGATTTTTTTTGTTTCATGGGTTGCTCCCTTCATGGTCATGAATGCCGGAAGATCAAGCGTCTTGTGCTTCCTCTTCCAACAAGTAGACGGCAGCTTCGTCGAGCATGGGGTGCGTGACCGTAAAGCCGTCCTGCATCAGGCTCGTGCCGGACATAGACACAATGACTTCGTCGATGGGAAACACCTTTTTAACCACGTAGACGCGCGCCGGGTCGAGTTGGCGGGGCCTGACCCGAAAATGGGCCGTGCGCGAGGCAGTCCGGTAGACATAAATGAGGTTGGTGCTGCCCCAGGTCAGCTGGATGGCCGTCCAGCGGTCGCGGCACGAAAACGGGGCCGGCGGAGTCAGCAGCAACGCGCAAGCCTGCCGGATCATCGTCCGGTATTGCTTGTAAAAGGCGACTGCATCGGCAGCTGCCTGTATCTGGGTCGGATCGCAGCCGGCCAGATCGCCTGAAAAGGCCAGGATTCCCATCACGCCGAGGGTCAGCGGGAAGCTGATTTGACAGGTAACGGCGCGCTCCCAGAGGCCGCCTTCCGGAACCAAGGTGCGCGCCTGGCTGTCCCGCGCCGCCCGGCCATAATCTGGAATGCCCGCGATGCTGCGCAGGGTGCACCAGCGCTCCAGGTAGCCCGGCGGCAAGCGTAGGAAGGCGCCTTCGGACATGCGCAGGACATCGTATGGATTGACGTTGTCTGAGAGAAAAAAGCCGTCATAGTGGGGCAGCGATCCGAGTTCGGTGCGCATCGCGCCGCTGGCGCAGCCCTCGAGGTAGAAGTCCGGGTAACGATGGCGGACAGCCTCGAGCAGACCGTACCAACGTTCCAGGTAGGCGAGGTGACCGTCCATGCCCGCGTATTGCTCGGCATTGTAGTCCAGCTTCATCCAGGCAAGATCATAGGTGTCATGCAGCTGGCAGATCAGGTTATAAAGGTAGGCATAGGCGTCCGGGTTGGTCAGGTCGTAATGGCAAACACCCCGGCCATTGGCGACAAACCAGTCCGGATGCTGCTGGCAGACCGGCGTCTTGGGCAAGGCGGCTTCAGCCTCGCACCAGAGGCCAAACTTAAGGCCGGCGGCGCGCACCTCGTCGGCAAAAGCGCGCATCTGGCCATGGAAGGCGTAATCGGTCTTTTCCCGCCAGTCCCCCTGATCGTTCCAGGCTTCGGCGGTGGAGCGGCCGTACCAGCCGGCGTCGACCACAAAGACCTCGCAGCCGATCGCTTTGGCGGCCGCCAGCTGCTCGCGCAGCCGGCCCGTATCCAGGATGGGAAATTCAAAAAACCACGTGTTGTAGGCGACGGGCGGCGCGTCAAACGGGGACTGATCGATCTTTCGTACATAATACCGATGCAGCTTGTACGCGCTAAAATCCGGCTCCTCGGCGGCATAGAGCAGCACGTCAGGCAAATTAAGTTCGGCACCGGGCGCCAGCGAATACGCCAGCTGGTCTGTCATGCCCAGCGTCAGCACCGCGTCGTCGTCGGCATGGGCCGAAAGCGCAATTCGCCAGTCGCTTGACGGACGCACGTGCGCGGCCAGCATGCTGCCGTCCTGGTCATCGCGCAGCACGACAAACGGCGCCGAAAAGCGCGTCGTCCGTCCAAAGGTGCTGCCGATGGCGATCTCGCCGGCACCGAAGCGTGTCCACCTGCCGCGGTTCTCACGCGACCAGCCGGCGGACTGGGTGTACAGCGACCAGCCCTCGTCTTCCGGGAACGCGAAACGGCATCCGGCGCGGCGAATCGTACGGGGTCGCTCGCCCGTGTTCGCGATGGTTACACGCCAACACAGCACGCCGCTGGGTGCATCAAAGTCGGCGCACAGCCGAATGTCCAGACCGTCGGATTGCCAGGAGACCGCCAGATTGTTTTTATCTACCTGGCAGGCGGCGGGCAGATGATCCGTGTTCGTCAGCTGGTCATCCACCCAGAGCCGCACCAAACCGCCCTCACCCAGCGGATTGGAGCGCGTAACAAGCGGCAGGCCAAACAAGGTTTTGACCTGAACCTGTCCGTCTTGCTGCGATACGGTGACAACGTCGCGAAGGCTTTGCATCGATCCCACCCCCTCTTCAAGCCCATTATAGCCCAAAGCGAACGCGCATACGGCAAAAGGGCGGGGAAGATCCAGCGTTATTCCAGCGGCGTGACCACCAGATTGCCGCCGTCGGCCGTGATCTCGGCCAGTTTGTCCTGGCGATGCAAGGTGATGTTGGCGAAGTTGCCGTCAGCGATGGCGATGTCGGCCGCGTAGACGATCACGCGATCCGGCAGGAGCGGGACCAGGTACAGCTCGCTCAATTGTGTTCCGCCCAGCGAGGCGGCATAACCCAGCTTGGTTTCTGTCCGGCTTGTCAGGTTAAAATGACCGAGTGCGACATGGTGGATGCCCGAT
>JAQVSS010000386.1 GCA_028700415.1 Kiritimatiellia bacterium | reverse complement strand
AAGGTGTTCGATGTGAAGGCGGAAGGCAACCGCCTTTACACGGCCGAAGGGCATGACGGCTTCGGCGTGTACGAGCTGGACGGTGCGGCGCCCTTCAAGGAAGTCGCGCGGCTGCCGAAGATCTCCAGCGAAAAGAATCTGGCGCTTTACGTCCAGCCGGCCGTGCCGGGTTGGCTGTTCTGTTCCGATCGCCGCGGCTTCGAGCTTTATGACTTCCGCGCGTTGCCGGCATTCAAGCACACGTTGCACAGCGGGGCGTGCCCGGGTTGGGACAAATACCTCGCGAACGGTTCGCCCGACGGACGTCATTTCGCGTTCAACAACGCCAACACCACCCTGAAGTGGTTTGACCTCGCCGCCGTGCCCGTGCCGCGGCAAACCGTTGAGACGACGGTGAACCGGCTGAGCCTTTCGAATGGCATCTGCACCTTCCGTAATGGGCTTTCCATCGCCAGCGCGAGAGGCAGTTACGTGTTGCTCCGGCCCGGCGAAGGCGATCCGGCGGACGGAAGCCCATGGAAATTCTTAAAGCTGCCGGCGGCATTCCCGGGCGAAGGACGGGGGGATGCGATCAACGGCATTCCGCGTTCGGACGGCCAGCGGGTGGTCTTCACCAGCCGCATCGAGCGCCGCGCCGCGCTTTACGATTTCACGGACGCCGAGCGTCCCACGTTGCTGAACGCCTGGACCTTCTCCGGCAATCCGGACATCGCCGATTTCCACGCCGGCAAGGTGGTGATCCCCTGCGGTTACGCGGGCGTGCTGCTGCAGAAATAGGAGCCTCATGAAATACACCCTGCTCATGGCCCTGTCCGCGCTGGCCTTTTCCACGACGCTTCCCGCGGCAAGTCTGGTTGAGGACCCGATGCCCGATCCTGCGGGGTTGGCGATCAACCGCGGCCGGATGATCCCCTTCGAGCATCCTCTGCCTAGGATGAAAAACGGAAAGGCCGCGTGCGGGCTTTACAACAATCCGGAGTGGTCCGTCCCCGGACTCCTCTCTGCGCAAGATTCGCGGCTAGGCCTGTTCTTGCAGCGGCTTCGCGAAACGATCACCGCCAACCGGCGACTGCTTTTCATCGACGGCAAAGTCATCGTCTGCAACCACAACTGGATCCGCGATCATGTGCAGCAGATGAAGGGCTGGATGCACTGGGAGCGCGATCCGCTCACGTTCCTCCAGTTCATCATCGACACCCAGCGCCCGGATGGACAGTACTACGAACTGGTCAAGCAGCTCGACGACGTACACTGGAAGTTTGTGCCGCGCGACTGCCGCATCCTCTACCCGGAGGACAATCTCTCGCTTGTACGGCTGGAGCTCGAGGCGGATGTCGAATTCCTCGTCGTCGAAGGCGCGATGCATGTCTACCGGATGACCGGCGATAACCGCTGGCTCGCCTCCGTGTTGCCTCGGCTTGAGAAGGGTATCGATTACCAGACGAGCGATCCCAAGCGGTGGGACGCCGAGACACGGCTATGCATTCGCCCCTATACGATCGACACCTGGGATTTCACCACAGAGAAACGCAGCAGTAACGACCGTTCAATCCATCCGGACGAGACGATGTGCGCGATGCACGGCGACAACACCGGCGTCTATCAGGCGATGAGCCAGCTCGCTTGGTTCAACGACCGTCTTGGCCACTCCGCCAAGGCGTCCGAATGGCGTCGCCGCGCGGAAACGCTTAAGGCGGATGTCATGAAGACGCTCTGGAATGGGCGCTTTTTCGTCCATCAGTACCCCGTGCGCGGAGGAAAAGCACTCGATGCGCACGAGGCCGAGCGACTCTCGCTTTCCGACGCATACGCGCTCAACCGCGGCATGCTCTCGCCGTCGCAGTGCCGGTCCGTGGTGGACGAGTTCCAAGAGCGCCGGAAGACGACGAAGGCGTTCGCCGAATTCTTTTCCATCGATCCCGCCTACGCGCCGAAATTCAAGGAGTATCTGCCGGGACAATACGTGAACGGGGGAATTTCTCCCTTCACAGCAGGCGAGCTCGCCAAGGGCGCGTTCGCCTGCGGACGCGAGACGTATGCCTGGGATATCCTGCAGCGTTTTGAAGCGATGCTTGAAAGCGACGGCGAGATCTACTTCCTCTATGATCCAATCACCCGGAAGGCGCTCGGCGGGGGGCCGAGCGCGTGGGGAGCCGCGGCGTTGATGGATGCGGTGGACAAGGGGCTCGCCGGTATCGTGGACGCCGGAACCGGATACGACGTCATTGACTTTTCACCGCGCTGGCCGGTGACGCACTATCGCGAAATCCGCTATGCCACGGGCTATGAGCTGACCGGAAAATATGTCGACTGCCGCGGCATGCTCACCGACGCCGGCCTCCGCTACCATCTCAGGTCGCCCGCGCGGATGATCAAGGCCCATATCCTGCTCCCGGACGGCAAACGGGCCGCGAAGCTTCTCGTCAACGGCGTCGAAACGAAATTCGAAACCGCGTCCGTAGACCATTCGCTCTACGTCGAGGCGACGGTGACCCCTGCAAACGGCGTGGCCGATTTCGAAGTGCTCTACTGACTTCGGCAACCCGGACATCGCCGATTTCCATGCCGGCAAGGTGGTTATCCCTGCGATTACATGGCAACATCGGCTTGATAACTTGATGAAATATGGCCCATTTGTTCTGATAAAAATGGCCGCATGACGATGCCTTGCCACATGTCTTTAAGCGCATACTTACGCGCCAAGCGGCTCGCAAGCGCCTCCGGCGGCAGGGCGCTCGCTGCGTAGCGCATCGTACCGGGCAGCGTGTCGGAATCGGCCAGCGGATTGCCGAAGAGATCGGTCCAGCGGATGGCGGGGTCTCGGACGAACGGCAGCTTGGCATCGCGCCCGCAGCAGAGCACCGCGCAGCTTCCGCCGCGCCCCGCGAAGAGATAAGCGAAACGGTTCTCGCCCAGCGCGACCTTGCGCACGAACGGCTTGCCTTCCAACGAGCGCGTGAGATGGGCGTAGGCGGCCAAGCCAGGATGCGGATATCCGGCGAACTCGAAATCGTTCTCCCCGCGCGTCGTTCCTCGACAATCGTTGTCTACAAGGTCGCAAAATGAAGAACCGTGTTTATACCAGGGGGTATGCGAGTCGGGCGCGTGTTCGATGCGAAGCACAGACGGGAGCGCGGGCGTCCCCGCCCGCAATGTGAAAGTCCGTACGCGACACGGGCGCGCATCCGGTAGGGCGGTCTCGCCGAGACCGCCGCGGACGCCTCGGCGAGGCGTCCCTACCAGAAGCGGTTTAACGTTTACGTCATGACCGCTCAGCCCTCTTGCAAGAAACGTTGTTGCGGGCGGGGACGCCCGCGCTCCCGTCTCGTCATCCCCCCTTTCACCAGAAACGCACGATCTGTCGCTTGCCGATTACGCAATGGAGGAGCTTTGCCGCTGACGGGGCATGTGGTATGCTGTGCCGCAAGTGGAAAAGACACGGGCAGAACTGGGCGGGGCTTCCTTCGCCAAGACTACGGCGGACAGGAAGAGCCCGTGGCGGATCGGATGGGAATCGGTGAAGGTGAACGCCGTGCCGATGGTCGTGCTGTGGGCGCTGGCCGCGGTGATGGTTCTGGCGTATTACTTTTTTCCGGGCGTGGCGGAGGCGCTTGATCCGGTTGCGCGGTGGCAAACAGAAAGCGGCGCGGTGGCGGCGTTCCTCAACCGTCTTGTCTTTAACGGCGTTCTGCCGGGAATCTTTCTGGTGGCAGGCGTGTCCGTCCGTACGCGTCGTCCAGTCCTGACGGCCGTGGCGCAGGGTGTCTGGTGCGGGCTTTGGGGCATCGTGATCGACCGTTTTTACCTGCTTCAGGCGTTCTGGTTCGGGACGGGGCATGACTTGACGACGCTGGCTTTCAAGGTCGCCGTCGATCAATTCGCGTTTTCGGCGTTTTTAAACGCGCCGTCGAATGCGGTGTTTTATTTTTGGGCCGGCCGCGACTTCTCAATCGTCCGCGCGCGACGCGAGTGGCCTGCTGATTTTTTGCGTACGGAATACTTGCCCATCCTGATAACGAACTGGGTTGTCTGCGTGCCGGTGCTGTTCGCGAT
>JAQVSS010000070.1 GCA_028700415.1 Kiritimatiellia bacterium | reverse complement strand
CGAATGCGGCGCGCTTCACGCTCGAACCCTACGTCTGCGGAATGGGCGTCGGCAAGGGACGTATCGACGACCTGGTGGTAGAGACCGTGGAGATGAAGGTCGTCGAGACCGTGACCTCCTCGGCCTACCGCGGCGAAGCGACGGACGGCAAGGTGCGCTTTGCGGCAACCATAAACTGGTCCGATGATTTCCCGAAGGAGGGGCAGACGCCGTATTTCGTCTATGTCGGCAAGGACGGTTCGCATGCGGAGGTGAAGGGCGGGAAGGTGCCCTGCGGAGCGATTGCCGAACTCGACGTCGGTGTCTTTGCCGAGGGCACGAACGACGTTGCGTGCGTCGTGCGGGCGGGCGGCCAGGCGATCGGTTCGGCGAAGATGGCGTTCGCGCGCCTGCGGGAGCTGCCGAAGCGACGCGTCTGGATCGATGCGAAGAAGCGTCTCATCGTGGACGGCAAGCCGTTCTTTCCGCTGGGGCTCTACACGGGCAGTATGGACGAGAAGAAAATCGCCGCGTACGCAAGAAGCCCCTTCAACTGCGTCGGCCCCTATACGACTCCAAGCAAGGAACTGCTCGACGTCTACGACCGTTACGGGCTCAAGATCGTCTACTCGCTCTGCTACGCGCCTGAACGCGAGGCGTCGTACTTCCCGAATCTGCGCACGAAGGTCAAGACCTTCGCTAAGGACCATCCCGCCGTCATCGGCTGGTACATCTGCGACGAGCCGACGCTCGGGCGCCTCCCGGGGCTCCTCGCCTGGCGCAAGGAGATCGAGGAGCTGGACGGCGGTAACTATCCGATCTGGGGGTGCCTCTGCGTCTGCAGCGACACGCGGCATTTCCTCGACGTCTTCGACGTCCTCGGCGTCGATCCGTATCCGATTCCGACCCGGTCGGTCGCTCGCGTGACGGAGTTCAGCCGCGAGGCCCGCGAGGGCATGTTCGACACGAAGGCGATGTGGAACATCCCGCAGGCCTTCGCCTGGGGCTGGCTCGGCCGGCGCGAGAACAAGGGGCAGCGCGCGCCGACAAAACTCGAGATGGCGAACATGTACTGGCAGATGATCGCGGGAGGCGCGAACGGACTCATCGCCTACAGTTATTCGCAGATTTCCGACAAGAACGAGGACATCGACGACAAGTACTCTCCGTTCTGGCATAAGGTCTGTGCCGCAGCCGCGGAAGTGCGCGCGTATGAGCGCGTGCTCCTCTCGGGCGGTGAACCGCCGACGCTGCAAGCGTCCGACCCGAAGCTCGTCTGCCGTGCGTGGCGTGACGAGGGTGACCGCGTTTACGTGCTGGCGGTAAACTCGACCGAGCTTCCGCTTAAGGCGGCCGTTACGCTCTCGGAAGGCTTTGCAAAGCTGCTGAATCCCGAGTTCGGCCCTGCGCCGATGTTCAGGGGGAAATGTCTTGAATACGATCTGCCGCCCATGGGTTATGTGATCGTCCGTCTCGAAGGCCGTCCGTAGTTTCCGATGCCGGACGGGGCCCGGAGTCACCGGTCAACGCTCTTGCGCCATGAAAATGAAATCGATTGTTGTGATATTCACGATGTTGTCCATGTTTGCGGTCGGTGCGGCTTCTCCGTTCAAGACGCTTCAGGTTCTGCCGCGTGGCGACATCTATCAGGAAGGCGGGGATCTCGCCAAGGCGTTGCGCGAGGGGTTCGCCATCGTGCTCGAGGTGAAGATGGGCGAGAACGGGAAGCTCGCCGGGGAGACCGAACGGACGCTCAATCTCATCCCGGGCGGACGCAAGGTGCTAGTCCGCTGGCGGACGGACGATCCGCGGTCGGTGCCGCTTTTCGCCGAGGCGCTCAACCGGAACCCCGCGCTCTTCGAGAAAGAGTATATCTTCGTTGCACCGGGGCCGCTCGCCCAGGAAATCGGCGAGAAGTTCATCTGGCCGCGGCATATGGGCTCGTACCGCATCGTCGAAAGCGCCGCGGAGGCGCTGGATATGCGCCGCCGCGACGAGTATCCGATCGTCGTCCGGGACGCCCCCGCCGTCCATGCCCGGATGTGCATGCTCAATTCCGCCGCAGATTCGGAACTGATGGTTGAAGACCGCCTGACGCGTGCCGTTGGCAGGAATTTCCTGCCGGCGCAGACCGACATCTCGTCGCGGGCAAGCGTCTACAGCCGTGTGGCAGAACTCGACGCCGCCGCGGATTCGGCGTGGCGAGGGCTGAAAAGCCGTGAAGAATACGATGCCTATCGCAAGGCGATGCGCGTGAAGATGCTTAAGGCGATAGGTTCTTTCCCGGAAAAGACCCCGCTCAAATTCCGAACACTCAGGTCGTTTTCGAAGGACGGCTATCGCGTCGACCACGTCGTCTATGAGTCGATGCCCGGGCTTGTAATCCCCGGCTATCTCTTCGTGCCGACCGACCCGACGTTCAAGGCGCCGTATGCCGCGGTCGTCATCAGCTGCGGGCATGGCGAGATGTCGTACTGGAAGTACGGGCGCGCCTGCGTCGACGTCGTCCGCCGGGGCATGGCGGCATTTGTCTTCGAGGCCTACGAACAGGGCGAACGTACTGAGTATACCGAATACAACTGCTGTCAGAATCACACGCTGATCGGGCTCAAGGCGATGTTGCTCGGATCCTCGATGGCCATGCTCCGCATTTGGGATGGAATCCGGGCCGTCGACTGCGTCGAGACGCTTCCGTTCGTCGACAAGAGCCGCATCGGATATATGGGGCAGTCCGGCGGCGGCACGATGACTTCGCTCATGACCGCGGTCGACTGGAGGCTTGCAGCCACGGCGCCGAGCGGATATCTCACCAACTTCGGCTATCTCTGCCGGCTGATGTCCCCGCAGGACGCCGAGCAGAACATCTTCGGTCAGCTCGCTTTCGGTCTTAACCACACCGGCTACGTGCTCATGCCCGACACGAAAGTCCTCGTCACCGGACGCTTCAACGATTTCTTCGCCTACGGCGGCACGGTGCAGCTGATGGAGACGGTGAAGTCGGTCGCGAAGATGCTGGGCGAGTCCGATCACTACGCGATGAATTTCGCGCCCGGGCCGCACGGGTGGACGGAGTCGACGCTCGAAGGCTCCGCCCAGTGGATGGACGCGTGGCTCAACGGACGTAAGGAGCTCCTGCCTCTCGACGGCGCGGCCAACCGTCGGCTTGATCTTAACTGCGGCAAGGTCGATTGCGGTCTTGCCGGAGAGGAGCTGCCGGTGCTCGGCGGAAAGGGCGCGACCCGCTTGGAGGGCGCGCGCGACATCCATGCGGTTCTGCGCGACTGGTTCCACGGGGATTTTAAGGCCCGCAAGTCCCGCACGCCGGATGAAACCGCCGCGCTTGTCCGCAGGCTGGCCTGCATCCGCACGCCTGCGGAGGCTAAAATCGTCGTGAAGGAAATTGAAACCGAGGAAATCGGCGACGTGACGCTGCGGCGCCTGGCGTTCGTCTATCCGGACGGACTCGCCTTGCCGGCGGTTTGCCTTACGCGCAAGGGAACCGCGGCAGATGCGCCGCGGATGCTGCTTGCCGGTTCCCATGGGCGCGTGGCGATGCTGGACGAAACCCGCTCCGCCCTTGCACGCGGTTCGGAAGTCATGCTCCTCGACGTGCAGGGAGTCGGCGACATCGGCAAAATGGTCTATCCGTACTATGGTGCCCACGACACGCCCGAAGAGGAGACGGCGATCATGCTCTACCTGATGGGCGAGTCCATGGTCGGAGCCCGTGCGACCGATATTCTGGCCGTCGCAGAATGGCTCAAGGAGCGCGGGCGGCGGCCGATCGAGCTCGTGGCGGAAGGGTCGGTGGCCATTGCCGCAGCCCATGCGTTTGCCGCAGACCGTTCGCTTTTCGGATCCGTTGACACCCGGAACGCGCCGCCAAGCTGGACAGAATTCCTCGACAAACCCGGCGTTCCGCCGCCTTACCGTTACACCTGGTGCGTGAACGGCGCCTTGAAGCACTACGATTGGAAAGATCTGCTTAAATGATATGAGGGCAGAAAGGGACAGACATCAGCATGAATAAAGCGTTGTCCGCAATGAAGCGCAGTGCCCGTTTGATGAGGTGCGTGGCGGGCGCGATCGGCGCAGTCGATTCTCGCGCCATTTCACGTCTCTCGGCGCGGAGAAGTAATAAAAAGGATACTTTATTTGTGGTGAAAAATATACTTTAAGGTGAGGTTATTTGGCTATATTACATGCCCATGTGGAAGATGTGTGTCCTGATGGCGGCGTGTCTCGCGGTCACGCCGCTTTGGGCCGCTCCTTTGAGCGGGTCGTGCATCATTCTTTCCGTTCCCTGCCAAGGGGCCGGAGCGCCGCATTGCATTTCGGTGGAGCCGTCGGACGACCTTGCAACGGTCGTGGCGAACGTTCGGGAGGCGCGAGCGTGCGGGCGCATTCCGAAGGATCAGGTGGTGAAGCTTGAACTCTCGGCAGGAACGTATCGCTTGAACGGCTCGCTCGAGCTGACTGAAGCGGATTCCCATCTTCGGCTTTGCTCGGCAGTTACGGGGGCGGCGGTTCTCTCCGGAGGGAGCGCCTTGCCGCCATTTTCTGTTGCGGAGTCGGGTGTTTGGCGAACGAAGGTTCCGGCAGGTTTGCAGATTGGCCAACTTTGGGTAGGAGGTCGTTTCGCCATACGTGCCCGGATGCCGAATGAAGGGTTCGCCTATATGCAAAGCCCCTATGAAGAGGAGCGAGATGGCCGGACGGGGAAAGTCGTCGATTTGTCCAAATGCGCCTTTGTCTGTGGTGAGCCCGAGGCGAATGCTTTGGTCAAGGAGGCTGCCGAGCGAGGGATTGACAACGTGTACGCGCGCATCTATCAGATGTGGGTCATGGGGATTCATCGCGTTTCGGCGTTTGATCCAGTTCGGAGAGTCGTCAGGATTGTGCCGGACGCCGAACGTCCTGTTATGAATGGTTGGGGCCTGACGACTCGGTATAGGCTCGAGAATCTTCGCGTGGCGCTCGATGCGCCCGGTGAGTGGTATCACGACAAGCAAAGCAGCGAGCTGCTTTACATTCCAAGAGCCGGGGAGTCCCCGGAGACGGCGGAAGCTGTGGTGCCGGTGGCGTTGAAACTGTTGCATGTTCGCGGAAAGGATATCGGCTTCCGTGGTGTGATGTTCGCCTATTGCGGGTATGACATTTCCAATGGCGAGGCCGGCGATCAAGCGCAATACAAGACTCCTGCGGCCGTGGAAGTGGAAGGGGCGCAATCGGTGGACTTTGCGGCGTGTTCGTTCCGTTGCCTGGGTCCCATCGGCTTGCGGATAGGCGAGGGATGCCGCCGTGTGTCGGTCTGTGATTCTTTGGTCGAGGAGTTCGGCGTGGGGGGAATCCACATCGGAGGGTGGAGACGAGATGGTGAAGCGGCCTCTGGCATTGTGGTCAGTAACAATGTCATTCGTGGCGGCGGCCGCGTCTTGGAAGGCGGAGTGGGGGTTTGGATTGGCTTTGCGACTGATGTTGAGGTGAGTCATAATGAAATCTGCGATCTTGGATATTCTGGAATATCGTCGGGTTGGATATGGGGATATGCCCAGACGCCGAATTCTCGGATTCGTCTGAACTACAATCATGTCCATGACTTGGGCTATTGTGTTCTCAGTGACATGGGCGGGATCTATACTTTGGGGGCGCATCCGGATTCGGAGGCAATCGGCAATCATATCCATGACATCTGGAGCTCGGATCTTGACGGTCGGGGGGGGTGGGGGCTTTATGCGGATGAAGGGACGTCAGGCATGCGCTTTGAGTCGAATCTGGTTTATCGGACGAAAACAGGCTCATTCCATCATCATTTCGGGCGCGATAACGTGGTAAGGAACAATATATTTGCCTATGCGCGCGAGTTCCCGATTGAACGTACGCGCATTGAAGGGCATCGGTCGTTTGTCTGTGAAAACAACATTGTTGTTTGGGAGAATAAGACCCAGGCGGTCCGTTCGCGTAAGCCGGGCGACCTGAAGGACACGACCAGAGGCTTGGAATTCAATCGTAACGTTTATTTCTGTCCGACCGGCGTTGGCGACACTGCCTTTCATGGCCATGCCTTTTCGGAATGGCAGCAATGCGGCATGGATAAGGACGGAATCGTCGCCGATCCGCTTTTGGAAAATCCGGCACGTGGCGAATGGATGCCGAGGGTGGATTCGCCTGCATGGAAGCTTGGGTTCGGCCGTTTCAACCCCAAAGAAGCCGGCGTTCGGAAAAACACGTCTGATCCCGCTTGGGCAGGAATCAAATCGCTGCGTTATCCGACGCCGCCGTTGGCAGGTCAACTGCCGTTGACGCATCGTCATGCGTATTCAAATGACATGGAAGGATATCCAGAAGGCGGGTTGCCTGCAGCCTTCAAGTACCAGTGTCCGAAAGGTCCGTCTGGCAAGGGGAATGTCAGGATTTCCTCGACCGGATTTCCGGGGCGTAGGCATGCGCTGGAATTCGCCGACGCGGCGGATCTTCCCGAGCGAGGCATACCCCATGTCTCAGGTTATTTCGGAACGACCTGCGGCGTATATGTGGTGTCCTTTTCCATGATGGGAGAGAAGGGTTGTGAGATGGATTTCTGCATTCGCGGCGAGCCCCCGGAATTCCCTCTTGGAATCCTCGTCAGGTATTGTCGTGAGGATGTGAGCGTCAATGGCGAAAACCTCGCACGCGTGCCGGCAGGGAGCTGGTGGCGGGTTTCCATTTCGGTTGACCTTGAGGCCTCCGTGAATCCGTGGAGGGTGTGCGTTGAGCAGGATGGGCGGAAGATTGCCGAAAAAAGTGTGCCCGGCAAAGATCCTAAATTCGTCATCCCGGGTTGGATCGGATGGAATAGCAATGCCGAGAGCGAAGTGAGGTTCTGGGTTGATGACGTTGAGGTGAAAACGGTGCGCCCCTGACGGCACTGCGGATTCACCGCCCGGATCGTTTTTCGGCGGTTCTAAATTCGCGCATCGTGAGCCTGAACGTCTGCTTGAAGAGCCGCTTCGCATACTGAGGCGACGGGAGGCCGCACCTCTCGGTGATGATGGCGATCGGGAGCCGCGTCTCCCGAAGGTGGCGCTTGACCGCCTCCAGCCGGACTCGGTTAATTTCGCCGGCGAGCGAGGTCTGTCCGTTTTCCCGGAAGCGCCGATGGACAAGCGCCGGCGAGACACCGAGATGCGCGATCACGTCCCGCGCCCGGATTCCCGAGCACGCGTTGTCCGCAATGAAGCGCAGCGCCCGTTCGATGAGGTGCGCGGCGGGCGCGATCGGGGCAGTCGATTCGCGCCTGACGACGCTCACGTTTTTCATGATGATCGTGCGGACCCGCCGTGAGCGTGTGCGGATCAGCTTTTCAAGTTCCTCCGCAGCGATTTCGCCCTTGCTATCCTGGTCCGTCGAGATGCTCGTGAGCGTTGGCGAGGAAAAATCGCAGAGCACCGAGTCGTTGTCGACGCCGATGACTGAAACCTTGTTGGGCACGGCGAGCTCGGGATGCGAGCAGACGCTGAGGACGTTGAGCGCGCGGTTGTCGTAGGCCGCCATCACCGCCGCGGGTTTGGGGAGCCTGAGAAGCGCCTTCTCCAGGAACTTCAGATCGTCCGCGCTGCCGTCGGGAAAGGGGGACGAAATGGCGGTCGCGCGCCGACCCAGCTTGCGCAGTTCCTTTCTGAAGCCGATGCGTCTCGCCTTTGACCAGGAGGTGCGGGAGAAGAGACCCACGAAGGCGAAGGAGCGGAAAGCGCCGAGAGACGCGAAATACCGCGCTGTGGTGGCGCCGATTTCCTCGTCCATGCTCCTGACATAGACCACGGGCTTGGTCCGTGCGGCGAGGTCATCACCGGTCGTTCCCAAAACCGCAATCGGAATCGGACATTCCGTCAGCAACCGTTCGGCTTCGCGCGTGTGCGGCCGTACCGTCAGGATACCTTCGTATCCGGCGTCGAGCGTCTCGCGCAGCGCTGCGGCGGTGAAATCCGTGAAATTCTCTGCGACAGTGACCTCCCATGCGGGCATTCGCTTACGGTAGCGCGCGATGCCCGTGAGGAACGCACGGTTCGAGGAATACGCCAGTCGCAACGCAACGAGAATCTTCCGCTTTTTAAGCATGCCTTATTTAAGCAGATTTCAATTGGGCCTGTAAAGCGGAGTACTAAAAGGATATTTTATAGTTAGTTAAAAAGATATTTTCTGATTGGGGCGTTTGCTATAATGACTTCCACGTGAATAAATTTTATTTATCGATGGCGGTGTGTCTCGCGGTCACGTCGCTTTGGGCTGCTCCTTTGAGCGGGCCGTTTATCATTCTTTCCGTTCCCTACCATGAGGACGGCGCGCTCGATTACGATACGATCCTGAAGGAGGCGGAGTTCGTCGTCGATTGCGGTGCGAAGGCCTTCATCTGGGCGCAGTCGAACGACGCGATCGACCTGCTCACGCTCGAGGAGAAGAAACGGAGTTTCGAGATCCTCGCGAAGGCTTTTCAAGGGCGCGACGTCGTCGTCGCGCTCGGCTGTCAGGGACGCGATGCCGCGGCGATGGAAAATCTCGCGCGCCACGTCGAGGAGCTTGCGGTGCGTTATCCTACGACGCAGCTTGTCACCGTGACGCGTCCTCCGCACGACGCGTGTACGCAGGATGATCTCGACAGGTGCTTTCGCTCGCTCGCGAAGATCGCGAAGAGGCCGGTCGTCATCCAGACCTACGCCTCCGAGAAGGCGCCCCTGCCGGACACCGACCTGATGATCCGCCTTGCGCGCGAGTTCCCCGACGTCTACGGTTGGATCAAGGAGGAGACCGGCGATGAGGACGCGACCGCCCGCATGACCAAGGTGGCGTCCGCTCCCGAGATCAAGACGGTCTTCAGCGCTTGGGGCGGCTACGCTTGGCTCGACCAGCATCGCCGCTTCGGGACGCGCGGAATCGTCTCCGAGCGCGCGGCGTATGCAGATCTGCTGGTCAAAATCTGGCAGGCGCTCGAGAAGGACGACAGGGCGATGGCGGACGAGCTTTTCTCGAAGTTCCTGCTGATGTTGAATTTGAAGGAGACAATCCCCGGCGGTCACCTCCGCGGGTTCAACCTATACGTGCTCAAGAAGCGCGGCATTTTCAAGAACTGCGTTTCGCGCGATTATGTCGAGAAAAACGACGTCTCGGGCAAGTGGAAGCTCGTCAACCGCGAGTTCACGCCGGGCGAAATCGCCGAGATCGAGGACCGTTTCTCGCGCCTTGCGCCGTATTTGAAGAAGTAAGATGAAAAAGCTCGATTACAAATGGGTTGCGCTCGGTCTCCTGTGGGTGACTTACTTCCTGCTACAGGGAACGCGGCAGATCTACGGCGCGACGCTGCCGCAGATCCAATTGGACTTCGCGGTCGACAAGACGCGGATGGGCGTCGTCGCCTCGACCTTCTTCCTGGCCTATGCGATCACCGTTCCGTTCGGCGGGTTCGTCGCGGATTTCTTCCGGCGCAAGTGGGTGATCGTCATCGGAACGGCGTTGTTCGTCTCCGGCGTGTTCGCCGCCTCGTTTGTTTCCACGATCGGGCTTTTGATCCTCACCTACGGCGTCGTGAACGGTTTAGGGCAGAGTCTTGTGCCGACTTCCTCGACGTCGGTCATCCAGCAGCTCCACGCCGATTCGCGCGCCACGGCGCTTTCGATCTATCAGCTCGCCTCCTACGCGGGCATCATCCTCTGCAGCGTCTCGGCGGGCTGGCTCGGTTCGCTTGGCGCGGGCGGTTGGCGGAAGGCGTTCATGATTTTCGGCGGGCTGGGCGTGTTGTGGATCTTCGTGTTGGCGGTTTTTCTCCGCGACACTCCGCCGGCGACAAGTCGGCAAGAGCGCGAGACCAAGCCGTCGCTGAAGGACGGGCTGCGCGCGATGTTCGTGAAACCGTCCGCGATTCTGCTGACGCTGACGTTCGGCTTCTGCAATTTCGGCGACATCGGCTTCCGGATCTGGATGCCGACATTCCTCCAGGACGTCTACTCCCTGCCTCCGGCCGCCGCCGCCTTTCATGCGGTGATCTGGTTTTACGTCAGCGGTTTTCTGGGCATCATCGCGGGAAGCCGGCTGTCGGACTGTTGGCGTCGTCGCGGCAACGTCGGGGCGCGGCTCGACTGCAACCTGATCGGCCTTGTCCTCTGTGCGCCGTGCGTCTTTCTCGTCTCGCACGCGCCCGGAGGGCTGATCGGCGCTGGAATCGCCCTGGCGGCCTACGGTTTCGTGCACGGCTTCTACGACGCGAACTTTATCGCCTGTTTCTACGAGGTGATCGTGCCGCGGTATCGTACCGCCGCATACGGACTCTACGCCTGCGGGGCGTTTGCGATCGGCTCCTTCGCCCCGGCGGCGCTGGGCATGCTGGGCGGCACGCTCTCGCTCAAGACGGCCTTCGCCGGACTCGGCGGCTTCTATCTGCTGGCGGCGGCTCTTACGCTGGTGGCGAGGGTGGCGTTCCTCGCGCGCGACTATGAAAGGGAGTAACGATATGACCGATATCATAAGTTTTGCCGACCGCGTTGCGCTCGTAACCGGCGCCGCCGGGAACATCGGGCGCGCCGTGGTGCGCATGCTTGCCGGGCACGGTGTCAAGGTGGCGGCAACGGACTTCGACCGGGCGAAGACGGAGGCGGTGCTTGCCGGTGTCGTCGGGGCAGGCGGTGTCGTGCGCTGCTACGGCGCCGACGTGACCGACCGGGCGCAGGTGGAGAGCCTCTACAGGGCGGTCATGGCCGATTTCGGAAAGGTAGACATCCTCATCAACAACGCCGGCGTGTGGGAGAATCGGGACGTCATCGGCTGCAAGCGCTTTGAAACGGTGAAACCGGAGGAGTGGCGGCGCATCTTCGCGATCAACGTCGGCGGCGTCATGAACTTTTCGCAGGTGTTCCTGCCGCAGATGGCCACGCGCGGATATGGCCGAATCATCAATCTCGGTTCCATCGCCGGCGAGGTCGGCAAGCCCGGCTACCTCGACTATTCGGGAGCGAAGGCGGCGGTCATCCGCATCACACAGGTGATGGCGATGGAGAACGCCAAACGCGGCATTACCGTCAATTCCGTCTCGCCAGGCATGGTCGCGGCCGGACCGGTCAAGAAGACTACGGGCACGTGGATCGGGCGCGAGGGTACGGCGGACGAAATGGCCCGCGCAATCTTCTTCTTTGCGGCAGACGAATCGGGCTTCATCACGGGAGCCGATTTACCTGTCGACGGTGGCCGGATCCTCGGTCCCCATGGCGACGACATGTGACGACTGCGAGAGGGACTAAGCAAGATGAAGGACGAAGATTTTGCGGGCAAGGTCGCGGTGCTGACGGGCGCCGCGAGCGGCATGGGGCTTCTGGCGGCCATGCGCCTCGCGAAGGCGGGGGCGAAGGTCGTGATGTGCGATCTTGACGAAGCGAGGCTTCGTCAAGAGGTTGAACGCTTAACGTTTAACGTTGAAAGTGAGGGATGGACGGGATCCGTGTGCGCGTGCGTGACCGACGTGCGCAAGTTCGAGGACGCGGAGAAGGCCGCGGCGCTCGCGATGGAGAAATTCGGCGGCATCGACATTCTCATCCCTTTCGCCGGCGGCAACGAGGCGCGCATCTGCGGCACGAAGGGGATCCCGTTCTACGAGCAGCCCGTCGAGACGATTGACTGGGGCATCGACGTGAACCTCAAGGGCACCGTCTATTTCGCGCGTGCTTGCATGCCGGCGATGATTGCTGCGAAAAAGGGCGTCATTTGTCTCATCGGCTCGGTGATGGGTATCGAGGCGGACCGTATCGGCGCAATGTACGGCGCGGCGAAGTCGGGGCTTTTCAACTTTGTGAAATCGCTGGCGCTCGCGGGCGGACCGTACGGCGTCCGCGCCGTCTGCGTATCGCCGGGGCCGGTGCTTACGCGTCCGGGCATGTCGACGATGGCGACCGTCCGCGGCACAGCGGCACAGCCGGATGAACTCGTCAACGTGATCCTCTACCTCTGCAGTGACGACGCGTCGTTCGTGACGGGCACGAACATCCTCGTGGACGGAGGTCACATGTGCGTGCCGGCGGCGAGTGTGTGAGAGAATGAGGAATGTGAAATGTGATATTAAAGTCGAAGTAAGCGAAAGGAAAAACCATGAAGAAAACGATCATGATGCTGGCGCTGATGGCGGCTGCGGCGGTCTTCGGCAGGCAAACGGCGACGTACACCATTGAGAATGGCGCTACGTTCACGGTCTCGGGCGTGAGGGGGGTAAGCCTCGTCGCGACCAACTACTGCGAGGCGGAGAACACCGTGCTTGTGGTGGCGAGTAGTAACGCGACCATCAAGGTGACGCGTCCCGCCGGTGTATCTGAAGGCGGCCTCTACTTCCTCCCCGTTGCGACCAACGGCACGCTGACGATCGACCTTTCCGACTGGGCGGGCTGCGACTTCCGCATGCACGGCGGCGTCATCGCGAACGGCAACGGCGCACTCGTCATCAAGGGCCTCGATTCGATTACGATCGGCGACGGCATTTACGATCCTACGCTCAATTTCGGCGCTAGCGACTATGCCGTCTACCGCAACTCCTCGCGTCCCGTCGCGTTCCGGAACGTGACCTTCCAGGATTCCAACGGCGATGCCTACGTGAACCCAGCCGGTTTTACGCTCGCGGGCCGCGTCCTCGACTGGGGCATCTCCTCGAGCGCGACCTGCCCGTGGACCGTTGCACAGGGCGCGTTCGTCGCTACCGAAGGGCAACACGGCATCGTCAGCAGCTTGACGACGGACGGCGTTCTGACGATTCCCAATTACAATCTCATCGTGCTCGCGCCGGCTGCGCTCAACAACATCACCAAGGTCCGGGTTCCCGCCGGCAGCACCTTCAAGATCCAGCCGCGCACGGTGTCATTCTATAAAGTTTCCGAAACTGAATACCGTATTTACGGCTGGGATGGACGCAGCAGCGGCGCGACCTTCACGAACGACGTCGAGCTTCTGGACGCGGAGGCGCAGCTTGTCTTTACCCAGCATTACGACATGACCTACTCGGGCGACGTCACCGGCACGGGCAAGGTCACTTACGAAATCGAACATCGGAGCAGCAGCAGCGCCGCCATGGCGACGATGAGCGGCAACTGGGGATTCTCCGGTCCCTTTACGCTGCGGATGGGCGCGGCTGCGACCAACTACAACGTCAAGCTGACGGCGGGGGCAAACATGGCAAACTGTCCGCTGACGATTTCCGCCGGTTACTGGCTCAACTTCGCTGGCGGCGTGTCCTCGTCTACGATGCCGGCCTTGACCGGCACGGTCGCAAGCACGGCCTCGTCCCTTCCGGCGATCAAATTCACCAACACGAACGGCAACAACCTCGCGATCGGCGACTTCGCCGGCGAAGTATATATGACCGGCACCTCGCAGACCCGCGACGTAGTGACCGTCTCCGCGATGAAACGCGGCGCGATTCTCCGCGACAATACGCTCGTGAGCGTGCTTCCGGGCGAGGGGCTGGCGGACGCGATCCGCCTCACCAACCCCTGCGGCAACATCCTTTATCGTCCCGTCGCCGCGGACGGCACGGTCGAGCTCGCCGGTCTTGGGCTCTCCGCTTCGGGCGAATATCAGCTGACGGCCAAGACGGGCTACACCTACTCGGGACTGCAGGAGAACGTGCGCGTGGAAGCGACGAACGGCGTCTCGACGACGGTGCTTGCCAATACGACCGCAGCGAACTACGTGCTGGCGGGAGGTTCTCTGACGCTTGGCGTCAATGAAACCTGGAAGGAAAAAGTCATGCTTTGGATGGATCCTTCCGAGACCAACTCATGGGAATACTGGACCTATAACGGCACCATCGGGTATGACGATTACGGCAATCCGGTCGTGGGACCCTGGGGCGACTGGCGTGAAGGGAAGGGCGCTTATTATTTTATCAACGAGAAGCATTATCTTGACATCGCCAACATCATCTGCCCGGTGGTCTTCACCAATAGTCCCAACGGGTTGGCCTATTTCTCCTGCTCGATAGCGGGCGGGCGGTATCGCCGCATGTCGATTTATCCGGCAGGTTCGACGAACGAGACTTCGACTTCCGGCTATACGACGATTTCGCCCAAGTTCGCCATCGTGGTGTTCAACTCGGCGGAAGGCGGCGGCCAGGCGCTCTTCGGCAACTCGAGCTGTGCTTATCAGCGTGGCGGCACGCTCGTACGCGGCATAGCGTATACAAATTCGATCTTTGCCGACGGTACGCTCAGCACCTGGATCGACGGCGAGTCGGTCGATCCGTCGGCCACGGCCTATAGCGGCGGCTGGCAGATCATCTCCGTCGACACTTCCAACAAGGCCATTTCAGGCATTGGCTTCAATTCCGGCAGCAGCGTTACCGCGGGCATGGGCGGACAAATCTACGGCGAAATGCTCTTCTTCGATTCGACGCCGACGGAGATCGAACGTACCGCTGCCGAACGGTATCTCGCGAAGAAGTGGGGGATCCTCGGCGCCTACAAGGGCGGCTCATCCGCCGGCACGGCACCGAAGGCGGCGCTCTTCGGTACCGGTACAGTGACGCTGGATTCGGATGCGGTGCTGAGCGGCGCCTTCAACGGAACGGTTGATCTCAACGGCAAGTCGCTTTCCTTCGCGTCTGTCGCGCTGCCGCCGTCCGAAGCCGACATCGCGGCGCTGAATCCTGCGGGATGGTTCGATCCGGATCTGGAATCTCAGATCTACTACACAAACGATAAGAAGTCGAACGGCGTAAAGACGCTTTACGACCGGCGGGCGACATATGGTGAAACCGGGGCGATCTGCCTTGACTCCGTTTCGCGCAACCCGATGGCGATCCGGCAGTCGCGCGGCATCGGACCGCAACGCAACTGGCTCGACTTCTCGTCCTCGCGCTTTCCCAGCGGCACCCAGGGACGCTCCCTGCGCGTTCAGAACTACGACCCCAACGCGTCGAACATCTACCGGGTCGACCCTATCGACGCGAAGACGGTCGTCATGGTACAGGACTCCTCGCGCGGCGGCGGCACGCCGTTCATGTCGACGGTCAGCGACACAGGCACGATGCTTTCGCCGCGACTCACCACCTACGCCGCGATGCCGCCTGAGCCAGCACTCCCGATCTGGCGTGACAAGTCCGCGACGACCTTCGCGAACGGCGAGACGCGCCTTGACGGAAAGCTTGTCAACGGCGTCACCGGCGGCTTTAACGCTCGTCCGGAGGTGCTCTCTGCGGTCAACAGCACGAGCTTCCCGTTCGGCGCGACCGGCTATTGCGTCTACATGGAGGGCGTTCCGGTCGAGACGCGTCCTGACGTCGGCGAGATCGTGGGCGAGGTGCTCGTCTTCGCCGGAGTGCTCTCCACGGCGAACCGCGAGAAGGTCGAGGCGTACCTCATGCACAAGTGGCTCGGCACGGTGAGCGCGGGTTACGGCGTCTACACCAACATGACGATTACGGGCGGCGGCACGGTCACGGTCGCCGCGGGCGCGCAGCGTCCGAAGTTCGGTGCGGGTTTCACCGGCACGGCGTCGCTCGCCGACAGCGCGTTCGCGTTCACGATCGACGAGTCGACGAAGACGGTCGCGGGCGCACTGGACTTCGGCGGCGCGACGCTGTCGCTCCCGGGCGCGTGCACGCTCGATGTGACGTTCTCGCCGTCCGCGGCCACGGGTACCTACCGTCTCATCTCGGCCGGTGCCTTGGCGAACGAAGTCAGCTGGACGCTTAACCTTCACGGCAGTGTCGACGTGGGCCAATGCAAGGTTCTGGTCGGCGGCGGCAACGTCGATCTCGTCGTCGTCCCCAAGGGCACCGCCATCATCTTGAGGTGAATATGAGGGGAATGCTCCTCCTTGCGGGCTTCGCCGCGTGCATGACTGCCGCGGCGAAGCCGATTGTCGTCGTCTGTCAGCGTCAGGGCTATCCGCTCGTCGAACGGAACGTCGGTTATCTCGGGCGCTACGTCGATCAGCCGCTCTGTCTGGATCCGGACATCGATCCGGCGAATCCGTATGACATGTGCATCTCGCAGCGGGATTACGAGCTGCAACAAGAGGAGGCGATCCGCTACGGCTTCGACGGGTTCGTCCTTTTCACCGGCGGTTGGAAGCGGCTCGGGTTCATCGAGTCGGGGCTCAAATCTCCGGTGAACGGGTTCTTTTCCGCGCCGATTCTCGACTGGTGGACGCACAAGCTTGGCGCGAGCGACGAAAAGGCCTTCGAGATGTCGCAGCAGAACCGGAACGGGTTCATGCTGGA
>JAQVSS010000385.1 GCA_028700415.1 Kiritimatiellia bacterium | reverse complement strand
CACATCGCCTGAGCCCGACTCATAGCTCCAGGCAACGGGGTTATTGCTTACCGCAAGATCAAATTCGGGGTTCGCGAGAAGGTTTACAGCGGGGGATCTGTTGGCGATCATGCGCGGCGCTTCCGTCCCCCGCGTCATGATGCCCTCAGCCCATGTTTCAGGATGGTGAAAATTCAGATCCGTTAAAATAGCGAAAGAACTGAAAGGCGTAAAGTAGGCCGCTTTTGAATCCATGCCCGGATTCGCAAAGTCGGTGCGGCAGACGTTCAGCCGAATCGCATGTCCCGCACCGGCAGGCGGCGCGGTCATGCCCAGATCGGCAAACGGAATGGACAATTCCGCGCTCCAGCACTCCTTATCTATCGAGGTTTTCACCTCCATCGCCGGCTTCCAGGCCGGGCTGCGCTCCTTGGCGGTATAGACATTGCCCAGCGCCGACACGGCGATGTGATAATAGGTTCCGTTGTCCGGGTCGGGCTGAAGCATGAGCTCGAAATTATCGGAGCCGAAAGCCGTGCTTCCCTTGTCCCGCATCAGGTTCACGGAAGATTCGTAGGCTTTAAGACCGACATACAGGCGCTTCTCATCAAATACGATCCGGGCCTCGGACGGGTCGCGCGCAATATCCAGCGCCACGGGGACAATGAACCCGGTCAGGATATCCGCGCTATTCCAGGCGGGGTCGCCCAGTTTGCCGTCAATGACCGGAGGTACGGCGGCACAACGAATGGCCGCAATCATTGGCGCGTTGGTGGCCGCCGCCGCGGACCAGCCGGCCAATCCCAGCGCGATCAAAAAAACGCCCATCCATGGGTTGCGCTGACCTCGGCACTTCATCATTGCTTCTCCCCGTGCATGTTAGCGATGTATGCGCCGTGGCCAAACGCGCAGGACAATAACAGGGCCGTACACCCTGCGTCTGACGCCCCCCCCCCAGCGGGCACCCACCCGTTTCCGTCAGTGAATCCGGTCTTCACGTCATTGTTTTGCAGTGCGCGCCGGGGCTCATTTCAGTAACGGGACACGATCAGCAAGCACAATTGCAGGATCATGGCGAGCCCGTTCACAAACCACATGGCGAAACGGCGGAACCGGATGCCATAGAGACACCAGAACAGGTAATTCACCATAAAGCCTGCGACAAAAACCGGCGAGAGTGTTGTCGCGTCGGGGTTAACCCACTCCGCATGAATCTGTTTGACAATCAACAATAGAGCGCCGATCCCGATAACCGATCCCGTGGACTCAAATACCTTTTCCGGAATTTTTGATAAAAACATTTTTTCTCCCGATGTAACCGCGTTTGCGCACCCGTGTGTTGCGCAAAAAATCACAAAAGGTTCCGCACACATCACCGGAATTCTTAAGCAATTTTTTATGGGGTCAGTTTAGTCTGAGCGTCCCATGGAGTCAAGCTGACAAAAAACACATTTCCGCACATTTCCGCACATTAATTCCTTGCGCCTTCGGGCGGCTTTTGAAAAAATGACCACCAAAAAGGCGTCAGGACGATCCTGCGAGTGTGGCGGTTCTGTCGCTTTGTGTATTGGCTTGTGCGTTTTAAGGAAAAACGGGCGTGATCCTTAAAGGTTCCCGCGTTTGACTGTGATCGAACAAAAGGGCTGATCGGATCAGTCTGAGAATGGAGAACATCATGACGAAGAGCGGATTCAAGTATGACCTGGCCGAATGCCTCACCTTCCGTGACCGAAAGGCCTGTGACCGCGCCAAGGCCATCAAGCGGGCGGACATCACGAAACACAAAAACAGGAATTTCAAAATCCGCGTCATTGAGAACGAACAAGCGTTCCAATTCGCCTATGTGGTGGATATCGTCTCCGGCATCAAGCGCGCGCTGGACGAGGGACGCAAAAACTACGTCCTGATCCTTCCCGCCCCCAATCCCAACTACGCCTACGTGGCGAAAATGATCAACGACCTCAACATCCCCTGCCACCATGTCCACACGTTCAACATGGACGAATATGCCGATCAGGACGGCAACACGGCACCGCGCTCGTGGAAAGGCGGTTTCCAGTACTGGATGTGGAACGACTTGTTCAGCCAGATCCGCCCCGATCTCCGCATGCCGGAAAAACAGATCCATTTTCCCTCCACGAAGAACGTCAAGTCGTACAGCCGCATGCTGGAGGACATGGGCGGCGCCGACAAGGCCTATGGCGGCATCGGCTGGGGCGGGCACATCGCCTTCTACGAGCCCCACGTCGCGGTCCGCGACCACGGGGACAACATGGACTCGTTCCTTGAGCAACGCGCCTGCATCGTCGATCTCAATCCCATCACGATTTGCCAGAACTGCCTTTACGCCGACGCGGGCAGCGCCGGCGACTGGTCCTGGGTGCCGCCCAAAGCCGCCACGATCGGCCCGCGCGATCTGGCGCGCTCGAAACTCGTGAGCTTCTGGGACGGGTTCGGAGCCGGCGAGTCCGTTTGGCAGCGCTTCATCAGCCGCCTTGCCGCGCACGGCCCGGTCACGCCCCGCGTTCCCGCAAGCATGCTGCAAGTCGTGAAAAGCGAACTGATCCTCTCCGGTTCAGTCGCCGCCGATTGCAGCTACGGAACCAGCGAACGCCGGGTTCCGATCGTATTCTGAAAAGCCCGAAGAAAGGGGTTCGCATGCGCCCATACACGCGCCGGACGCTGTCCGGTAAGACGATTGACGCCCACAACCATGCCGGCGTCTCGATCAACGCCTATGCCCGGCAGGAGTATCCTTACGCGGCGACCATCGAGGGGATCTATTACCGCCAGAAGGCCTGCGGCATCGACATGAGTGTTGTGTTCCCCTTTACACCCGACCTCTACTTCGACTTTCCCTCTTTCCTCGACTGCCGCATGCGGCCGGCGAGCCGGCCGATTTCTCCCGCGCCCTATGCCGCCGAGAATGAGCTGCTGCTCAGGGAAGTCTACGATTTCTGTCCTGAGCTGTCGTCGCGTTTCCTGCCCTTCGTTTCGGTCGATCCCCTTCGGAAAGTGGCGGCGCAATGCCGCAGCCTTGAGGCGCTGTCCCAGCGCCACCCGGTCTACGGGATCAAAGTGAGCGGCGTTCTCTGCCAAGCGCCTTTGACGGCGTTCCTGAAACAGGGGCGGCCGCTGCTTGATTTCGCGCGTGACCGGAACTGGCCCATCCTCTTTCATACGACCTGCTCGATGGACGACTGTTACTCCAACTCCGAGTTGGCGTTCAAAGTCATCGAAGCCCGCCCCGACCTCCGGTTTGCCTTGGCGCACGCCATCGGCTTTCAGCAGCAGGCGCTCGACCGGGCTCAGCGGCTTCCCAACGTCTGGATCGACTCCGCCGCGCTGACCATCCAGGTCAAACTCGCCCGCGACGGCAGCAACATCGTCGCGCCGAAAGCGCAGCAGTTCCGCGCCGACTACCGCCATCCCGGAAAAGTGCTCCGCGCGCTGGCCACGGCCTTGCCTGGCCGCATGGTATGGGGATCCGACACGCCCGCCTACAGTTATATCTGCCGCCGCCGCCAAGGGGGTGACACGATTCAAGAATTCAGGCTGAAAGCCGTCTATGAGGACGAGGTCGCCGCGCTGCGCTATCTTCCCGCGGACCTTCAGCGTGAAGTTGCCAACAGAAACACGCTCGACTTTCTTTTCGGCAGAAAATAAGGATAAGGGAATAATGGGTGTTTCTCCATGGATCGCCGTGGCGCTGGCCGTGCCGGTGTTGTTGGCGGGGGAATGGCTGGTGCGGCGGACCGGATGGCTGAAGCGGTTCCATATTCCGGCACCGGTCGTGGGAGGTCTGGCGGTGTCGCTGGCGATCCTGACGGTCAATCTGTGCGGCGGAGCCGGCGTGCGTTTCCAGACAGACGTCTCTTCCCCCTGGTGGACCTGGCTGGTATGCGCGGAGCCGGAATGGTTGCGGACACCCGCGAAAAACGTCAACACGCCCTTTCTCGTGGCCTTTTTCGCCTGCATCGGCCTCAATGCGAGTTGGTCGCTGCTGAAACGCGGCAGCGTGCAGGTGCTCCTGTTCCTGTTCCTGTCAACGCTCTTGGTTGTGGCGCAGAACATAACGG
>JAQVSS010000384.1 GCA_028700415.1 Kiritimatiellia bacterium | reverse complement strand
GATCCGGCCGGCAACATAAAGCCCGACAAGGAGAAATCCACCGAGCGCATCGACGGTGCGGTGGCGACGATCATGGCTCTGGACAGGGCGATACGGAATGGAGGCGGACCGGTAGGGTCTGTTTATGATGAAAGAGGTCTTTTGCTCATATAACGCGTCATAGTGACAGTATAATGATTGCGTTCCGCAATACTTTCGATTATAATTGGAACTGAAGGGGGGTGTTCTTTATGGCAAGAACATCAAACATATTTGCACGTATAGATCCGGAAATAAAGGAGCAGGCTGAACAAGTTCTTGAGCAGCTTGGTATCCCGATGTCCAATGCAATCGGGTTATTTCTTCGCCAGGTGGTCATGCAGCGCGGGATACCTTTTGATATGAAGCTGCCTCAAAATAAACCGCTCGCATTTGGTTCGCTCAGCGAGGAGCAGTTTAATGCCGAACTGGAAAAAGGTCTGGCTGATTTAGCCGGTGGCAGTGTGATTTCTGCCGAGGATGTCGCTGCAAAAATGAATCAGGATTTTGGCGTATGAGCGCCTGGAAGGTCATTTATACGCAGCTCGCTGAGCGTGACCTGCGCAGCATTTATGAGTATATCGCATTTTCACTGCTCGAGCCGGAAACGGCCAGAAAGCAAACGCGTCGGATTCTTGACGCTGTCGCAAAGCTGAACAACTTACCGCACCGCTTCCAACTTTATCCAAACGAACCCTGGACGGGAAAAGGCTTGCGAATCATGCCTGTGGATAACTACCTGGTGTTTTATCTGACCGTACCAACGCAGAACACTGTCGTGATTATCCGCGTGATGTACGGCGGTCGAGATATCAGCACACAACTTGCGCAAACAAAAGCATACGCTGATCTATTGGAGAAAATATCAGAAGCCGAAGATCAGATAAAAGCCGGTGACGTTTTTGATGCAGTTGATTCGCTTAAGCGACTTCGCGAGAAACATGGTTTATAGACCACCTGTTTCATAGTGGAGAATCCAGAGTAGAAAAGCATCTCAGCCATGAGGTGCTTTTTTCATGCCATAATCAAGGAGGATCGTATGTCGATCATCAACCGCATCTTCAAAGCCCGCGACAAGCCGAAGAACCAGCTGCCGGGAAGCACCTACAGCTTCTTCTTCGGCAGCACGTCAAGTGGCAAGACCGTCAACGAGCGCACAGCCCTGCAGACCACAGCTGTTTATGCCTGTGTCCGGATCCTGGCGGAGACCATTGCCAGTCTGCCGCTGCATACCTACCGCTACACCGACCGCGGCAAAGAAAAAGCGCTGGAGCATCCGCTCTACTATCTCCTGCATAACGAGCCTAATGCCGAGATGACATCATTCGTGTTCCGCGAGACACTTATGAGTCATCTTTTATTATGGGGCAACGCGTATGCGCAGATCATCCGTGACGGCCGTGGCCAGATCCTGTCGCTCTACCCACTACTGCCGGACAAGATGACGGTCGACCGCGCAGCCAGCGGCGAGATCATCTACCAGTACCGGACCGACCGCGGGGTGTATGCTCTTCACCGCGAGGATGTACTGCACATTCCCGGCCTCGGCTTTGACGGCCTGATCGGCTACTCCCCAATCGCCATGGCCAAGAATGCGATCGGCATGGCCATTGCCACGGAGGAGTACGGCGCGTCCTTTTTCGCCAACGGTGCCAATCCCGGCGGTGTCCTGGAGCATCCAGGTGTGGTCAAGGACCCGAAACGCGTGCGTGACAGCTGGAATGCCGTATACCAGGGCAGCGGCAATGCCCATCGCGTGGCCGTTTTGGAGGAGGGCATGAAGTTCCAGGCAATCGGCATCCCGCCCGAGCAGGCGCAGTTTCTTGAGACGCGAAAGTTCCAGATCAACGAGATTGCCCGGATCTTCCGGGTTGCCCCTCACCTACTGGCCGACCTGGAGAAATCGAGTTTTTCCAACATCGAGCAGCAGTCGCTGGAGTTTGTGAAATATACGCTCGATCCATGGGTAATCCGCTGGGAGATGGCGATCCAGAAAGCGCTGTTCCTGCCATCCGAAAAGAAACAGTATTTCGTGAAGTTCAACCTGGACGGTCTTCTGCGCGGCGACTACCAGAGCCGGATGGCAGGCTATGCCACCGGCCGGCAGAACGGCTGGTTGTCAGCCAATGACATTCGGGCTCTCGAAAATCTGAATAGCATCCCGCCCGAACTCGGCGGCGACGTGTACCTGGTTAACGGCAATATGCTGCCGCTATCACAAGCGGGTCAATTTTATGAAACGAAGGAGGAACCAACCCGTGCATAAATTCTGGAACTGGATCCGCGACAGCGACGAAGGTGAGCGCACGCTCTACCTGAACGGCCCGATCGCCGAGGAGACTTGGTGGGGCGACGAGGTCACACCGAAGCTGTTCAAGGACGACCTGCTATCCGGCAGCGGCCCCATCACCGTCTGGCTCAACTCGCCGGGCGGCGATGTGTTCGCAGCGGCGCAGATCTACAACATGCTCATGGACTATCCCGGTCCGGTGACCGTCAAGATCGACGGTCTTGCAGCCAGTGCCGCGTCCGTGATCGCCATGGCCGGCAGTACGGTGCTCATGTCACCCGTGTCCATGCTCATGTGCCACAATCCCATGACACTGGCTTTTGGTGATACGGTCGAAATGGAACGAGCGATCGCCATGCTGTCGGAAGTCAAAGAATCAATCATCAATGCCTATCAACTGAAAACAGGGCTGACTCGCGCCAAGATCTCACACCTCATGGACGCGGAGACCTGGTTCAATGCGAAAAAGGCAGTCGAGCTCGGGTTTGCGGATGGTATCCTATTCACCCCTGACCACTCGGCACCTGAGAGCGAAGGCCTTCTGTTCAGTCGTATGTCCGTGACCAACTCGCTGCTCAGCAAGCTACCCAGACAGCCGCCCGGGCCTAACCCCAAAGAATCGCCTATCTCATCCACCCCGATTGAGTCGCTCGAACAGCGGCTCTTTTTGATTCAGCCTTAAGGAGGGCAACACACATGAACAAGATTTTCGAACTGCGGGAAAAGCGCGCCAAGGCTTGGGAAGCCGCCAAGGCGTTCCTGGACAGCAAGCGCGGCACCGACGGCCTGGTAAGCAGCGAGGACACCGCCGTGTACGACAAAATGGAAGCGGACATCGTGGGGCTTGGCAAGGAGATCGACCGTCTGGAGCGCCAGCAGGCGCTGGACCTGGAGCTCAGCCAGCCGGTGACCACACCCATCCGTAACCAGCCCAGTGTCTCCGGCACCGACATCAAGACCGGCCGCGCCACGGACGAGTACCAGCGCGCGTTCTGGAAGGCCATGCGCAACAAGAACGCGTTCGATGTCCAGAACGCCCTGCAGGTCGGCACCGATTCGGAAGGCGGTTTTCTCGTTCCGGACGAGTTTGAGCGCACGCTCGTGGAAGCGCTGCAGACCGAGAACATCTTCCGCCAGCTGGCGCGCATCATCTACACGGCCAGCGGCGACCGCAAAATCCCGGTCGTTGCCAGCAAGGGCACGGCCAGCTGGGTCGATGAGGAAGGCCAGATCCCGGATGCCGACGATGCGTTTGGTCAGGTGACGATCAGCGCCTTCAAGCTGGCGACCATGATCAAGGTCTCGGAAGAGCTCCTGAACGACAGCTTCTTCAACCTGGAAAGCTATATCGCCCGCGAGTTCGGCCGGCGCATCGGTACCAAGGAAGAGGAAGCGTTCTTCATCGGCAACGGCACCGGCAAGCCCACCGGCATCTTCAACGCGACCGGCGGCGCCACGGTCGGTGTTACGGCGGCCAGCAGCACGGCCATCACGGTCGACGAGATCATCGACCTGTACTACGCCTTGAAGTCCCCATACCGCCGCAGTGCGGTCTTTGTCACCAACGACGCGACCGTCAAGGCGATCCGCAAGCTCAAGGACGGCGCCGGTCAGTACCTGTGGCAGCCGTCCGTGCAGGCGGGTACCCCGGACACCATCCTCAACCGCCCGCTGAAGACCTCCTCGTATGTGCCGACTATGGCGTCCGGTGCCAAGACGCTCGCGGTTGGTGACTTCAGCTATTACTGGAT
>JAQVSS010000383.1 GCA_028700415.1 Kiritimatiellia bacterium | reverse complement strand
GACGTTATCCGCCGACCATACGCGGTTGCCTACGGCATCGTAAGCGTAAGCGCGGACGTCCACGCCGCTGGATTCGCCCACGACTTCCGAGCGGCCGTTGTAATCGAAGGTGTCGGAGTTGCGCGAGTCATTCCCGCCCAAAAGGTAAATACCCGAAGAAGAACATATGTGCGTAACGCGCTTTTCAAGGCAAGCACGGGCAGATAAACAGCCCCAAACAATTGGCGTTATGCAAGGCACCGCAAGCATGCGCTTTGATTTATGGGTGCTCAATGAATTCAACTTCAATATCCTTGTCAAAATAATCATTCCCGACAGGTTTTCGTTTGTCTTCGTTTTTTAATGAATCTAATAACTGATACTGAAAGTCGCGTTCTTTTCTTAATAGCATAGGGAAGCTGTAAAAAGAAATAGGTCTATGGTCTTCTGATAATGGAGGGCGGAACCTTAAATCAGCTTTTCCGTTGTTCATATTTACGTATACAACAAATTTAAAGCATTGGTTTTTAACCATAGTCCTATGGACAATCGCACAATAGTTTACCGCGTTAGTTCTGACACTGCGAATAACCCAAGAAAAAGGGATCGCTGTTTTAGCAAAATCACTGTACTGGATGTCTCTTAGGTTAAATTTTTCAGGAACACCATAAAGTTTATTTTCAGGATCAAACATTTGGTTTGCTTTAATAGCCTCGTCACTTATCATATAGCGGCAGTAAGCTTCGGCAATAAATAATGACAAATTGGTTTCGCTCGCTGATGCATTCCATGTGGTTAGAGCACCAGGGAACCCAGCGGTTATGTCTGAAAGGACAGACAAAAACATGTTTTCTCCATATTCAGTTCTGATCCAATCATGCACAGTTGATAATTCACTCGAAGCCAAGACCAAGCAATTCACATTTAATATAACCATTAGTGCAATAGAAGACCGTTTTTTCATTTCAAGTTCCTTTCTGTAATACGTGTTAAATCCAGAATTCAAAGTTTCAACTTGTTAATGCCCGTGTTTTCCTCCTGGCCCATCTAGAAGCTCATGGCAATCACCTAGTTCGATTGATGCGTTAACTAAGATTTTTTCTGCGTTCAAAAACAATGTGCGGGCTTTTTCATTCCGTTCACATACAATTTTGTTAACAGAACTTAGAAAACCGCCGAGCGCTTGGTTATATGCGTTTTCACATGCGACATGTTCAAGTTCAGCGAAGAAGTTCTTTTGATTAAATGTGCGATAATAAATATTTATAACGCAATGCTTGGGAGTGGCTGAAGCGTGATAAGTTGTGCAGTGACTGCCACAGCGTTCAGTCTTTACAGAAAAATTACGCCGTTGCACATGAGTTGCCGCATCCCAGTTGTCCGGCATTCCGCCCGGAGGTTCAACTCCGGGTAAATGATGAAAAACCAAACAAAGGCCAATTGGGTCTGTAGCATTAATCGGGTTGTTATTAACAAAACAATAGAGGGGCACACCCCCGCGCTCCTCGATCGGGTCGCGGTTAAGCCAGCGCATGAGTTCGGGCGAGTAAAATCGCTCGCCGTAGTAATAAAGCCCGGTTTCCTCGTCCAGATATTTGGTCGAGAACCAAAAATGGAGATCGTGGACAAGCGGTCCAGTTGCGACGGTGGTTCTGCCGAACGGGTCGTACTCTCGGTGCGCGACGACCGTGCCGGATTCATTGACGTAATCCGTGACGTTGCCGTTCGCGTCATAGCACGGGAAATAGGGAGTGCCGTTACGCAGGACAGCCAGCAGCCCGCCCACGCCGCCCGCGCCCCGCAACGATCCGCTTATGTCCAGCCCCCAGACATAGATGTTGGTCACCGCTGCGCCGCCGACGCTCTCGATCTCGCGGTAAAGGTTCCAGCCGTCATAAAGGAACGTGTTCGTGCCGACAATATCCCATGTCCCGGCCTGAGACGAGTCCAGCGGATAACCGCTGCCCCGACCGCTTAACTGCCGCACTGTCTTCGAGTGTCGGCGGTTGAGATAGTCATAGCCGCTATCGACCGTCTTGGCACCGTTGGTCACCGTGCCGCCCGGCTGGGATTTGATCAGGCGGTTCTCCGCGTCCCAGGTGAAGATGAACCGGCCGTCCCACGACATGTTGCCGTCCGCATCGAAAGTCGGCGAGACCGTCATGCCGCCGGCGATTGCGGCGTACTGGTTGAGGCTGTTGGCCGTGTACGTGTTGGTGACGGTCCCGGCGGCGGAAAACAGGAGGTTGCCTATGCCGTCGTAACCGTACCCGTAGCCACCGGCGTTCATCACGGCGTTTGTCAGTTCCGAGCGTGCGTTGTAGGCGAACGCGTCGTTGTTTCGTGCGATCCTTCTGCCGAGGGCGTCGTTCACGTAACCGAAGGATGCGACGGCCGTCTCGCCGCTGAAATTGGTCACGGAGGCTATAAGGTTTCGGTTTTTCTCGTAAACGCGTTGCCACCCGATGCCGCATGAGTTGACGACAGATTCAGGAAGACGGGTATGCGGCAAATAACCGTAATCGAATGACAGAGCGCCGAAGCAAACGTTGGTCATGCGCATGAGGCTGTCGTAGGCGTAGCCGACCGTGACGTCATTGTCGGCGGCGAATCCAGACGGCAAGCCCAGCGCGTTGTACTCACGGGATATGGCCGCCAGCGCGTTGGTCTCGGCAGTGACGCGCCCCCGCGCGTCATAGGCGAATGATCGTGTACCCGTGCCGTCTTCCACGGACACGAGCCGGCCCGCGAGGTCGTAGGTGTTGGTCACGCCGGGCGTGGCGTCGGAGTAGGTTGCGTACTTTGTCGCGCCATCCTCAGTGTCGTCATAACCGTAGTCCGTCTCCACGCCGCGCGCCCATGTGCGCTGCGACAGCCTGCCGTCCGGGGTGTAGGCGTACGACGGGCCGAGCCCGTCGGCGTAGAGCTTGTTGGTCACGAGCCCCGATGCTAAATCATAATGCCAGCGGGTGGTGTCGGGCTGGCCGGACTCGTCGCGCCATGTGCGCAGCTCAGACCTGTAGCCGTCCACGTTTTGCGTCGTTTCGGTCGGATAGGTTGCGCCCTCCGAACGGTAGGGCGAGCCGTCTGCCGAATAGAAGTTCGTTGTCGCATTGCTTAGCGGGTCAGTCATGATGACGATGTACGCACCGCCGGGCGATTCCAGATATTGCCGCGCGGAATACGATGTGACGTTGGTCGTCGTGCCGTCCGCTTCCGCAGTGAACGAAACCGTACCGTCGGCGTGATACCCCGTCATGTTTCGCAGGGTGCGGCACCCGGCGGTCTGTGTGACTGCCGTCTGTCTTCCGAAGCCGTCGTACAGATACACGGACGCCGCGCCCAACGCGTTCGTGCGAGCCGTCTCGCGTTCGGCGACGGCCACCGATGCCTCGGTGTTCAGGGTGGAGACGTTAAGGCGGGTGAGCGTCCGCCCGGTGTTGGCCGCGTCCAGTGACTCGGTCGTGATCACGGTCACGCCGTCCGCGTCGGTCGTTACCGCGCGGGCGACGCAGGCGGGCGACAGCCCGGTGAGCTGCACGCGTGAGATTAAGGTCGTGACGGCGCCTTGGCCGGGCAGGCGCGAAACTGACGCGGAGCAGTCCCACCAGACATCGGGAACGCCGTGAGCGGAAAGCCCGAGGTCGGACTCCTCTTTCCACGTCGGCGTTTCCTCTACAATGTATTTGCCCAGCGCGGCCACGCCCGCGAGCGTGAAGTCCAGCGGGTCGAAGTCAAGCGTCTGCCCTGTGCCGATCCGCACGGTTCCCGCGCTGCCGCCCAACGCGTCATACGCATAGGCAACCGCCGAGCCGTCGTGATTTTGCGTGAACACCAGCCGCCCAGCCGCATCGAACGCATTGGACGTGACCAGCATCGAGCCGCCGTGTCCTGCACGTTCCGTCACGACCTCGCGCCCGAGAAAATCTTTGCGCGTGACCGATTCGGTCGCCCACGGACTGCCTCCGTATAAAAAGGAAGTACGCCACTGTCGCATCGGTAGGTTGTCAAACATATTCGGCTTTCCTGCCACGACGAAGGAACCCAAAAATGAAACACCGTACATTAAAAGTGACTGACAGCTTATG
>JAQVSS010000069.1 GCA_028700415.1 Kiritimatiellia bacterium | reverse complement strand
TACGATTAGAATTAAGACGGGACGGTTACCTTCATAATCATAATCGTAATCTTTATCCTAATCTTAATCGGCTCCCTCTTGCGGGCTTCTGCCGCTTGACCCTAGTCAATGAAACGGGGATGCGCCCCCCGGCCCCGGTCTCCCTAATTTCCCGTTCCTAATCCCCATCTGCCGTGCTATACTTTTCGCACGTTTGAAAGGAACATGGTCAAAGACACACATACGGAACCGACGGTCGGGATCGTTGAACCGCGCACCGTCAAACTGAATCTCCCGCCCGGAGGTTTCCGGTTTGAAAAGGGCGGCGTGTTGACCGAGATCGAAGTCGCCTACGAGCGCTGCGGCGCCATCCGCCCCGAAAACGACAACGTGGTCTTCATTTGCCACGCCCTCACGGGCGACGCGCATGTGGCCGGCATGCGCCCGGGCGAAGCCGAACCCACCGGCTGGTGGGAGGGCATGATCGGCCCCGGCAAAGGCGTCGACACCGATCACTACCAGGTCGTTTGCGCGAACATCCTCGGCGGGTGCAAGGGCACAACCGGCCCCTCGTCCGTCAACCCCGCCACCGGGAAACCCTACGGCTCCTCGTTTCCAAAAATCACCGTGGGCGACATCGTCGAGGTCCACCGCCTTTTCCTCCGGCAGATCGGCATCACGCGGCTAGCCGCCGTCATGGGCGGCAGTTTCGGCGGCATGCAGGTGCTGGAGTGGCTGATCCGGTATTCCGGCGAGATCGACAAGGCGCTCGTGATCGCCTCAGCCGCAAACCTGAACTCCCAGGCGCTCGCCTTCGACATCGTCGGACGCCATGCGATCGTCGGCGACCCGAACTGGAACAGGGGCGACTACTACGACCGCGAGAACCTGCCCGACAAGGGGCTTTCCAGCGCCCGCAAACTCGCGCACATCACCTACCTCTCCCAGCAGCTCATGGACGCCAAGTTCGGACGCGAGAAACGTTCCGAGTGGCTGACGGCCGATCCCGATTTCCGCAACAACATCGACCGCAATTTCGGCACCTTCTTCCAAGTCGAAAGTTACCTGCAGTACCAAGGCGAGAAATTCATCCAGCGCTTCGACGCCAACTCCTACCTGCACATCACGCTGGCCATGGACGAGTATGACATCGCCGAACGCCACACGACGCTCGACGCGGCCTTCGCCAACATCTCCTCGCGCGTGCTCATCGTCTCGCTCAGCGGCGACTGGCTCTTCATGCCCGAACAGTCCGAGGAGTTGGTGACCGCGCTTTTGCGCCAAAAGAAGCAGGTCTCTTACTGCCACCTCGACGCGGACGCCGGTCACGACGCCTTCCTGACGCACATTGCGGATCTCAAGCGCGTGGTCAAAGCCTTCATGCCCAAACCCTCTAAGGGGCAAGCGCCCGAAACGGAAGAGGGCGGCATCATCTGGCAGTGGCAGTTACGCCATTACCAGAACGTGATCGACCTGATCCCGCAGAACAGCCGCGTGCTGGATCTCGGCTGCGGCGGCGGTTCGCTGCTGAACATCCTCAAGCAGCTGCGGGGGTGCGCCGGGAACGGCGTCGAGATCGATGTCAACCAAGTCATCAACGCCATTGATTCGGGATGCGATGTCCTGCTTGAGGATATCGATGACGGGCTCGCCATGATCCCGGACAACAGCTTCGACGTGGCCGTCCTGAGCGAGACTCTGCAGACCATCAAACGCCCGCGGGAGCTGCTTCGGCAAATCTTGCGCGTCGCACGCGAGGCGGTCATCACCTTCCCGAATTTCGCCTGCCTCGAAGTCCGCCGCCAGCTGCTGCTCAAGGGGCGTATGCCCAAAGGCAAACAGATCCCGTTCGAGTGGTACAACACGCCCAACATCCACCTGTTCACCCTGAAAGATTTTCTCGCGCTTTGCCGCGAGGACAACATCGATGTCATGAATCTGATTTGCCAAGGGCGGGGCTTTTCGGAGCGCCTCCTGCTGGCCTTGGGCTGGAAGAATCTGGGCGCCTCCCGCGTCATCGTGCGCATCGCGAAGGGAAAGTAATCATGGAGAAGTGGCTTGAAGAGAACCTGGGTGCCCTGACCGAAGCGCTCTCGCCGTGCAAGGACTGCCCGGTCGCCAACACCGAGCGGGACGTCAACCTGCCCGGCACAGGCGCGGTCATCACCGTGCTTGAACTGCTGCTGGCCGTGCTCTACCCCGGCTGCCACGGCCAAGCCCCCATCGCGCACGAGAACTGCCAAAGCCATCTGAAGAGGACGCTGCGCGACATCGCCCTCAAATTGCGCGACCAGACGCACCGCGCCTTCGAGTACGCCTGCCGCCGCACCAAATGCGGGGACTGCCACGACTGCGCGCAGAAGGCTCAGAAGGCCGTCGCCGCGCTGCTGAACGGCCTTCCCGCCATCCGCGACATGCTCCAGCAGGACATCCAGGCCGCTTACGAGGGCGACCCCGCCGCCATGTCGACCATGGAAATCGTGATGAGTTATCCCGGCCTCTACGCGATCACCATCCACCGCATCGCCCACATGCTCTACGCCCAGGGCGTGCCCCTCATCCCGCGCGTCATGGGCGAGCACGCCCACTCGAAGACCGGCATCGACATCCACCCCGGCGCCACCATCGGCCCGGGATTCTTCATCGACCACGGCACCGGCGTGGTGATCGGCGAAACCTGCCGCATCGGCAAACGCGTCAAGCTCTATCAGGGCGTCACGCTCGGCGCGCTCAGTTTCGCCAAAGACGAGGCGACAGGCATGCTCGTGAAAGGCACGAAGCGTCATCCCGATGTTGAGGACAACGTGGTCATCTACGCGGGCGCCACCATCCTCGGCGGGGACACGGTGATCGGGCACGACTCGGTCATCGGCGGAAACGTCTGGCTCATCCACTCCGTGCCTCCCGGCTCGAAGGTCTACAACCAGACTCCCCGGCCGGTCATCCGCCCCGCGTAATGTAACCTGAGAACACCGGCCCGTGACACCCGCATGCCATGAACACACACCCCCGTCCCACCCGCGATCTTCCGCCCTCCGAATTTCAGGCGCGCGTCAAGCGCCTGCTGGCGCGTCAGAAAAAGCAGCGTCTCGACGCGGTGCTCCTCCTCACGGAAACGAACCGCTATTACTTCACCGGCCTTGAGACCTCAAACGGGATGCTGATCACGGAACCCTCCGAAGCCCCGGCCTTCTACACCGATTTCCGTTACCTCACCATGGCCCGGCGTCTCGCGCCCTGGCTCCCCTGCCACAGCATCTGGCGGCCGTCTGACGAACCCTTTGTCTTGGCCGGCCTGGGGGCAGGCTGGCGCCGGATCGGTTACGAGGGGCGCATGGAGGCCGCGCGTTTCCTGCGCCTGAAAGCGGCGCTGCCCGGCGCCGAATGGGTGGACGCCGGCGGGATGCTCTCCGAACTGCGCGCCGTTAAATCCCGCGCCGAACAGCGGCTGATGCGCGCCGCCCTTGCGGCCAACGACCGGCTCTTCGCCTCCCTGATGCGACAGGTCAGACCGGGCATGAGCGAATGGGAGATCCGCGGCATCGCCAGACGGGAAGCCGACCTTCTGGGGCAGGGCGAAGCCTTCGACACCATCGCCTGCGTGGGGCGCAACGGCGCGGAGTGTCACCACGACCCCGACGGCACGGTGCTCAAGTACGGCCAGCCGCTGTTGGTGGACCTCGGCCTCAAACTCGATCACTACTGTGCGGACCTGACGCGGTGCGTCAGTTTCGGCACGCCTACGCCGCTCTACCGGAAACTCCACGCGATTGTGCTTGAAGCCAACCGCAAAGCGGTCCGCGCCATCCGTCCGGGTGTGCCCTGCTGCGCCGTCGACGCGGTCGCGCGCAAACACATCGCAAAGGCGGGGTACGGCGCGTATTTCGGCCACAGCCTCGGCCACGGCTTGGGCCTGGAGGTTCACGAGCCGCCCAGCTTCTCGCCGGCGTGCAAAACCGTGCTGGAGCCGGGCATGGTGATCACCGTGGAGCCCGGCATCTACCTGCCGGGCAAACTGGGGATCCGCATCGAGGATGTGGCCCTGGTGACCCGCACGGGGTGCGAGGTGCTCACGCACGCCCCGCGCACGTTCTGCCCCGGAGCACACATGGAGAACCTGTCATGAAACGCTTGTTGATTAGCCTTTCGCTCCTCCTGGCGTCCCTCTCCAACGCGGGGGTGAATCTCCCGCCGCGCGGCGACGCGGCCGACAGGGAGGAAGCGCTGCGGGCCGCGCTCCCCGACATTTTCGCGGCCTCCGCCGAACAGTACCGCGGCATGCTCAAACGGCTGGAAGGCACGACCGACCAGTTCCCGCGCCGCTGGGAGAAAAACGCGCTCGTGACCGTCGGCCCCAAGGAGTGGACCAGCGGTTTCTTTCCCGGCTCGCTCTGGCATCTCTACGAGCACACGCGGTCGCCCGAATGGAAAGCGGCCGCCCTCCATTACACCGCCATGCTGGAACAGGTCCGCCACTACTCCGGCAACCACGACATCGGCTTCATGCTCTTCTGCAGCTTTGGCAACGGCCTGCGCCTCGCCAATCCCGACGGCTACAGGGAGGTCCTCCTCGACGGCGCCGCCGCGCTCTGCCAAAGGTACGTGCCGCGTTTAGGCATGATCCGCTCGTGGGACAGTTACAAAAACCCGGTCATCATCGACAACATGATGAACCTCGAGCTGCTCATGTGGGCCGCCAAACAGGGCGGCGAAAAACGGTTCGCCGACATCGCCCTCAGCCACGCCGACCAGACGAACGCCCGCCACTTCCGCCCCGACAACAGCGCCTACCACATCGTGGACTACAACCCGCTCACCGGGAAAATCTTCGGCTACTATGCCGGGCAGGGCGCGTCGGCGGACGGCCCGTGGGCGCGCGGCCAGTCGTGGGGGCTCTACGGCTTCACCATGATGTACCGCGAAACCCGCAAGCCCGAGTACCTGGCGCGCGCGGTCAAATCGGCAGACTTTCTCGTCCGCCACCGCAACCTGCCCGCCGACGCGGTCCCGTACTGGGATTACGAGGCCGCCGACATCCCCGAGGCCCCGCGCGACGCCTCGGCCGCCGCCATCATGGCCAGCGCCCTGCTCGAACTCAGCACGTTCGCCGAAGCGCCCAAGGCCACCCTCTACCGCGACACCGCCGTCAGGCAGCTCCTCACCCTCAGCTCGCCCGCCTACCGCGCCCCCGTCGGCGCGAACGGCAATTTCATCCTGATGCACGGCGTCGGCCATTTGCCCGGCAACAGCGAGGTCGACGTGCCGCTCAACTATGCGGACTATTACTACCTCGAGGGCCTCTTGCGTTTCAAGCGCCTCTCCGCTAAACTTCCCGCTGAAAACTAAAACGAAAGGATCACCGCCATGCTGTCAGAATTCGTCAAAAGCGCAGACTGGAAGAGCGAGAAGCACGTGCCTGTCATCGAGTGTGACGCGACCGTCAAGGCGGGTGAGCCCCTCGCCATCACGGTCTCCGTCGGCAAAGAGATCGCCCACCCGAACACCACGAACCACCACATCGCCTGGATCGCCCTGCACTACGTGCCGGCAGGGGCAAAGACCTCGATCGAGATCGCACGCTGCGAGTTCAGCTCGCACGGAGCGGCCGTCGAAGGCCCTGACAAGGGGCCCGCCTACACGTGCAGCGCCGTTACGGTCAGCGCCAAATTCGCGGCGTCGGGAACCTTGTACGCCACGGCCTACTGCAACATCCACGGCCTCTGGGCGTCGGAGAAACAGGTCGTTGTCGCGTAAAAACCGCACGCCCTGCCTTTAACTGAATCCGCGCTGCGGAATCACTTGGCCGGGCGCGTCGGCAACGGCGCGTCCGGGCGACGCTTGACCGAACAGTGCAGGTGGATGCCCGATTTCCTGGGCACCTCGTACAGCACGAAATCGAAGCCCGCCTGCCAACAGAGCTTGGCCAGTTCGCTGAGGCTCACTTTCTCGCACGTCAGGTCAACGGCCCTGCCCTCGCCGTGCAAGGACGTGGCCATGTGGATCTTGTTTTTGTCCGCCGGGCGATACGCGTCTTGGATTTTGAGCCGGCCGCCGCTTTTTTCCAGCAGGTTCACCAGCCGCTTGAGCGGGACTTCCATCGCCCGGTGGATCACGTGGTCGTCCTCGTCATCGCTGTGGTGGTCGTTGTCGCTTTCGAACCACACCCGCTGATCCTCGAACCGCACCAGCTCGTTCGTGGGGTTGAAGGCGGCCAAATCGATCGGCCCCGACGCATAGATCTCTTTGCCTTTCGGCAGGTTTGAATCCGGCGGGAACGACGCGGGCGCCGCACGTACCGGGTTGTGCAGATCCGGCGGCGGGGGCAGCTCTGGCTTCTTCACCGCCTCGTGGCCGCTTGGTTCTGTTGCCCCTCGCTGACCGCACCCCTCAAGGCTCACGCAAAGCAAAAGGCCGCCCACACACACCGCCGCGGCAATCCCCAACGCCCACTTCATCCAAATGCCGAACGCCCGGGGCTCGCCGAAATCCCCGAACGTTTCCGGTTTCGGAATCTTACTCAAAAAACGCATCCGCCCGCTTACCCTTCCCTCCTGTGTGCCGCACGCCGTTTCGCCGTCTCACCGATTCACACATGACGGGGGGCAGTATACCCAACCTGTCCTGTCAGGAAAACCAAAAATGCCCGCGCGAGGGCCACGCCCATCAGCAGCAGACAGGCGACGCCGATGATGGTCGGGTTGGCGGGCAGATCCGAGCGGTAAGCGGTCAAAAGCCCAATCCACGTCGTGAGCACACCCAGCGCCATGGCGATGCCGATCACGGCCCACAGCCGCCGCGCCAGCAACAGGGCCGTCGCGGGCACCACCACGAGCTGGCAGAAGACCAGCAATGCGCCGCCGCTTTTCGATGCGCCCGACACCACCAGTCCCAGCAGGAAGAAGAAAAGCCCTTCCCAGAACCAGCAGCGGACGCCCAAGACAAAAGCCGCCTCGCGGTCCAGAAACGCATAGAGCACCGGCTTTAGGAACAGCAGCAGTACGGCCAGCGACGGCACGCCTGTCAGCAACAAGACCCGGCGGTCGTGCGCGCTGCTGACGATCAGGTCGCCGTACAGCATGGCTTTGATCTCTTCCAGACCGAAGCCGCTCTGCGCCACCAGCAGCACGCTGGCACTGGAGGCGAGCAGGAATACCGTGCCCAAAACAACGTCTTTGGGCAGGCGTTGCCGTTTTTCGGGGAGCGTCAGGAGAAACACGACCGCACCGGTCACCAGCGCCGATCCCGCCAACGGCGAGAAGTGGAAAACCAGCGCCAGCGCCAGTCCGCACGTCGCGGCCTCGGAGAGCGCGATGCTGATGAAGACGATGCGCTTGAGCACCACGAACACGCCGAACGCGCTGCACACCGCAGCCATAACCGTACCGCAGACCACCGCTTCGGGAAAAAGTTGCGCGAACGATGCCACGCTTTGCATGAGACTCATGACGCCACCTCCGAGACCTTGGCGAGACGCACGCCCCGCTTGTCCACGCGGCACACCTGCCACGCAAGAGACGCGCACTGGTCCATGCGGTGATGCACCCACAGCACGGTCTTCCCCTCGTTCTCGTGAAGCGAGCGAATCAGCGCAAGGAGGTCGGCTTCGGAGGCCGCGTCCAGACCGGCCGTGGGTTCGTCCAGCACCAGCACCTCGGCCCGCGACACGACCGCGCGTGCCAGCAGGGTTTTCTGCCGCAACCCGCCGGACAGTTCGCCGAAGTGTTTATGCCGGTGCGGCAACAGGCCGAAGCGCCCGATCACTTTTTCCGCGCGCGCTTGTTGTTCGCCGTCCATCCGGCCCCAGCATCCGAGTTCGGGATACAGCCCCATGCGCACGATGTCGCAGACCGACACAGGATAGATCGGATCGAGCTGTTTCTGCTGCGGCACATAGGCGGGCGGATGGCTACCGAAATCGCGCGCGATCTCGCCTCCCTGATGGGGAATGAGTCCAAGGCACGCTTTGAGCAGCGTGGTTTTGCCCGCGCCGTTCGGGCCGACGAACGGCAGAAGGGTGCCGCGGGACACCGTCAGGTCGATGCGGTCGAGCACAATATCGCGGCCGTATGCGACGGTGACCCCGCGGCACTGGATGACAGGCGCTCCGTTCATAAGGCGGCACTTAGCTTCGCGATCACGTTGTCCAGCATGCCGAGGTAGTTGGAGGCCCCCGGGGAACCGCCTGTCATCGTGGGCACGACCAAGACGCGCGCACCGGTTTTCGAGGCCACGAACTCGGCGGCCTTTGTGTTGTAGAAGGGCTCCTGCAGAATCACCTTCGCATGACGCGACTCAACGTCCGCGATCACCTCGGCCAGATGCTTGGCCGAAGGCGGAATGCCCGGTTTGGGCTCCAGCTGGATGTCGGCTTTGAGGCCGAAGCGCTCGGCCAGATAGGGCCAGCTGCGGTGGTAGGTCACAATCGTCTTGCCTCGGTGCGGACGAAGGGCCGCGTACCAGCCGCCCGCCTTGTCTGACGCGCCCTGCCCCTTCAGGAACGCGTCCAGCCGTTTCTCGATCAAGGCGCGCCAGAGCGCCTCGCCTCCGCACTGTGCCGCCAGCACCGCGCCGAACATGTGCGTGTCCAGATCGCGCTCGAACGCATGCAGATTCTTCTCGAAGTCGGCCTTGCGTTCGGGGTACAGGGCAACCAGCCGCTCGGCGATGGTCGCCGCAACCATACGCCCGTTGAGAGGGTCGAGCCAATAGTGCGGGTTACCCTCCGGATGGACATCGCCCTGGTCGCGCGTCACGCTCTGCGTCGGCACCTCCAAACGCTGTACGTTGAGGGAAGCGTCAATGTGGTGCGGCATGCCGACACGGATACGTTTGTTACGCGCCTCGCGCAAGATCACCGGCTCCCAGCCGATCTCCAGCTCCATGCCGACCCTGACCCAGACATCCGCGTCACGGGCCCGCACGATGAAGCTGGGCTTCGCCGTCAACGTGTGCGGATCTTCCCGCCCCGTCGTGATGCACGACACCTCGGCAGCGTCTCCCGCAACAACGCGGATGATATCCGCAAGGTCCGTGGTCGTGGCCATGATCCGGATCTTCTCCGCAGCCTGAGTTTGCGTCAGGCAGGCCGCAGCCAACAGAATCAAAATTACCCGTTTCATTTTTCAATCCCTTATTAACGCTTCCTAATCGTCTGACCGCCTACAGTCTAAAACCCTTTCAGAAATCGTGGGCACCGTGTTCGCCGAAGGTCACCTGCCACTGCAGCGCGCACTCCCACGCGTCCTCGCGGCCGTCCTCCGTCGCGTACCAGCCGTGGCCTGCCTGGAAACGCAGGAGCGAAAACTCGGACAACTTCCAGTCCAGCATCGCCGCCAAACGATAGGAGTCGCCGCAGGAGATATCCCCCTCTTCGGGGTTTTGAACATCGTTGATCAGGCCGACCTGATCCCAGCGCAGGCCGGTGCGCCAGCACGGCAGAAAGCCGTAAAGCCCCTGCACATAATAACCGTCCTGCCGCATGGTCCATGCGGGTAGATCCCGCCACGCGCCGACGGGATCGTCGAGATCCTGGTCGCGGTAAAAATATTCGCCCTGCAGGATGAAGTCGCCTTCGCCATGCGACCGCTTGGCATCGTACTTATAGACGAAGTCGGTTCCAAAAATCCGGGCGTGGCCGTCCGCGCCCGCATCTTCGTCTTCATCCCAAACCTGATGGCGTCCGGACAGCGCCGAAAGGCCGAACTGCAGGGCGTTGTTTGGACCCAAGTCGGGACCGGTCTTCATGAACGCCGTGTACAGCCGCGGCGCGTCATGCTGCGGCATGTTGTCCGCGTCAGACATGCTGAACGAATGTTCGTTGTCGCCGTTGAACACTTCGGTGCCGAACAGCAGGTAGAACGGTGTCGGCGCGAGCCAGGTGAGCTGGACGCCTTTTTCGGACAACCCGTGTGCCCCGAAAAAGAGGTCGTAGACCAGCGGCTGGTCCCAGAAGTCCCAATTGTGCGAATGCTGCCTGTTTATACGCCCGATGCCGCTTTTGATCTTGCCGCCGCTCAGCGTCAGGCCGTAGGGCAGCGAGGTGGTCTGCAGCACAGCTTCCTCAAATTCGGCGCCGTCCTCGTCGACCGCAACCGTGGTCCACGCGCGGAAATATGGGTCGACCTCAGCCGACAGGCTCAATTCCACATGGCGCAGATTGAACCCGTTTTCCGAACCGTGGTGGTGATCCTCCTGCCCATCGTGGCGGTGTCCGAAGCCGCGAAGATGTTCCTTCAGGTGCGACACTCCTTCTGACGTGTCATCATGATAGAAGTACATGTCGAGCACAACCGACAGGTCGAGGTCGGCGTTTTTCCCGTCGACCGACTGAGGAACGAGCACCTCGGCCGACTGTTTGATCGATTCGTAGAGGGACGTTGCGGGTGCGGCCGCCCCCTGTGCAATCGGCGTTTGCGGAGTGTCGGCTGGAGCCGCGGCCTGTTTCTGGAACAGCGCCTTGAGCTCCGCCATTTCCCGGGAGTGCTGTTCCTGCATTGTGGTCATCTGCTGACGGAGCGCCCTCACCTCGTCTTCGAGTTTCTGATAGCGCGCGTCGCCGCCGGTCTGGGCCGGAGCCCAAGCGGCGGAAAGAGAGAATGCGGCTCCCGCCACGAGAGCCCGCGTACGTGAACATGTGTTTTTCATGTAATGGAAAATCGGATGTGCCGACACGTCCTGCGTGTGCGGACACGGGAACATTGGAAATATGCGACGGGTCTCGGAGGATGGGCACAGCGGGCCCCCTGCTTGAGATCCTGCCACAGGAAACGGCAGGGCGGAGAACGCCGCTGCCACCGCCGGAATATGTTAAGCGCGTGCGGGCGGAGCCTGCGCGCGGCTGGCGGGAAAGATCTGAACCAGAGCAGGCGCATGCGGGGCACGCGGGATATAGGCTGAAGCAGGCGAGAGGACGGCAAAAGCCGCGGCACCGGTTCGCTCATTGTGCTGCAGCAGGGAAATGAGGCCCCTGCACACCCAACACGAGTCCGACGCATCGGCATCCTGCAACGCCGGGGCGGGAACACCGCGTGCCGGCGACTCCGCGGTGACCTGACGGCAACATCCGTGACCGGAATGGCCGGTGCCCGCCGTCATCACGTGGAACCACGGCAACAGCGAGAAGACGGAAAAAACGAGCGCCAGCGCCCCCGCTTTCAGGCGAAGACGCCAGCGTTGTGCCCGACTTCTTTTTTCATCTTCGTTCAACACTGGCTTGTTCCCGTATCACCGCTTACCCGGCTTTTACGACTCCGGCCGTGGCCTATGGGTCAAATGGCCTTAAACTTTACGCCGTCCGCGTGTGCAAGTCAACGCAAAGGGAGCGCCCTGGCAAAACACGCGAAAGCGTCACTCGATGCTGGCGCTCTCCCGATAAAACCGATACATTACATGTGAATGTCTTTTCAATGACGGGTGCGTCTTAGGCTGTGGCTATCGGCCGCGGGCGTGAGGAGAGGGCGATCATGTATATTCGTCTCACAAAACGGGCTTGCAGATTGGCTTGGATTCTTACAGGCATGGCAATAGCCGCGGGTGTGGCGTTCGTGGCGGGGTGCCAGTCGCCTGTGGGACTGCCTCCCGAAGCAGCGGCAGGCAGCGGCGGACAGGGGGAGAATGTGCCGATCACCCCTACGAAACTGCTGGCGCGGGGCAAGCCGGAGGGGGTTTCCGCGACAGTCACAGGGCCGCGCTCGGCCGTGCTCTCGTGGAGCGAGCCGAACGGCCGCGTCTACCGATACCGGATCGAGCGGGCCGAGTCGCCCGACGGGCCTTTCGTGTGGGTCGCGGACGTTTCGCCGGACAAGCTGACGTACAGCGACGGCCTGACACCGGACTCCCGGCTCAAAGACAGCACCACCTACTACTACCGGATGAGCACGATCTTCGACAAGTTCGGCCTGATGAGCGAGCCGACACCTCCGGTCAAAACCACCACCCTCCCCCCGCCCGTGCCGCCTGAGTCGGTTAAAGCCGCCGCCACCCGTTCGCGCGCCGTCACGGTGACGTGGACGCCCTCCGTCTCCGAAGGGGTGACGGCGTACCGCGTCGAAAGGGCCGCGGCCGCGCAGCCCGAGGCGTTTGAGAAAGTCGGAGAGGTGTCTACCCCGGAGTTTGTTGACGGCGGCACGCCCGCGTCCGTGCTGAAAGACAGCACGAAGTACCGCTACCGGGTCGTGTCCGTCAACCGGGTGGAGGCCGAGAGCGCGCCCTCCGCGCCGGCCGAAGTGCAGACGCTCCCGCCGCCAGCGGCACCCCGCAAGCTTGTGGCGACCTCCAACGGGGTGCGCTGCGTGCCGCTCGCCTGGGAGGCCAGCCCCGAGACCGATGTGGTCAGCTACGAGGTCTATCAGGCGCGCAGCGCCAAAGGCCCGTTCATAAATATAGGCGGCGTGAAAGGGCGCACGAACACGCAGTATATCGACGGCGGCGCCAACCCCGGCACGCTGGAGGACGAGGGGACCTATTTCTACCGTGTCCGCGCCTTTAACGACGTGACGGCGGAGAGCGCGGATTCCGAGACGGCGCAGGCCATCACGCGCGCCGTGCCGCCGGTGATCCAGCAGGTGACGGCGGTCTCCGCCCGACCCCGCGAAGTGCCGGTTTCCTGGGCGGTGTCGCCCGACACCTCCGTAGTCGGCTACGAGGTTTGGCGGGCAACCGCCGATGCCGACGATTGGGAGCAGATCGTGCGGCTGAACAGCCGCGATGTGACCAGTTTCCTGGACAGGGGCGGCGAAAAGGACGGCACCAAACTCGGCCTGCTCAAGGACGGCACCGAGTACCAGTACAAGGTGATCTCCTTCAACACCGCAAACGTCCGCTCCTCGGCCTCCGCATCGGTCAAGGCGAAAACCAAGGTGCTTCCCGTGCCCCCGTCGGGTCTGGCCGCCACCACCCACCTGGCGCACATGGTCCGCCTGACATGGAAGCCCAATCCTGAGAAGGATGTGAAAAGCTATTGGGTTGAGGCCTCCAAAGAACCGGACGGTTCGTTCCGCAAACTCGCGGGCGTGAACATGGCTGAGGGGGTGGTGTTGACTGCCGATGAACCGGATTTGGATCCGAACGTCACGAAATTTTACCGCGTCAAGGCGCTCGACAAAGAAGGGCTGGAGAGCGAGTGGAGCGAAGTGGTTAAAGGAAATTCAAAACCGTTACCCGACGCGCCAACCGAGTTGCAGGCACAGCCCGACGGCAACACGATCCGCGTCACGTGGAAGGCTCCCGCCCAACCCGATGTTGCGCAGTACAAAGTCTGGTCCAAGAAATTCTTGGGGTGGAATCTGCTGACGACGACCAGGCAACCCGAGTATCGCCTGGGCCTGACAGACATTCCCAAGGCCATGACCATCGCCGTCACCGCCGTGGACAAGGACAAGTTGGAGAGCGAGAAGAGCGAGACCGTCAAAGTCGACCCGAAGACTCCGTAGCACAACACTATAGATCGTCTTCGCGGAAATCGATAAACAGCACCCCGAAGGCCATGTCGAAGACCTCAAGCGGGTCGACGCCAACCTCAGCGCCGACCAAAACGGCCTGCAAGCCCAAACCGATCTCGGTGGCGGCATAGCGCGGATTCGCGTCATAGCTGGTGGTCGTGGCGTCGGCCACGCTGGCGGCCAAGCCGCTGCGGGACTCGATGCCCCCCGGCCACGGCACCCGCGGCACCTGCCGAGGCCCCGGCAGCCCGAGATAGATGGAGGTGTAGGAACCCATGAAAAGGTCGGTGTACTTCGTCACGCGAGTGCCGAGGGCGAGCCCCGGGCCCAGACGGACACGCGCCCTCACGATGTCGAGCACATCGAAGATCCGGTTAGGTATGTAAAGCAGCAGTTTGTGCCCAACACCCTGGCCGTTTCCCCGGGGTGCCGGTTCCGCGGCAAAAGCGTTCTGTTTTGCGGGCAAGGCCGTTGACGCGTTTTGCGGCGCCTCTGCCGCAAGGGTTGCGCCGAGCAAGGTCATGGCGATCAGGGGTGACAAGGTAACAGACTGCATGTTTGATAGTCTCCTGTGTTTTAAACACCGTCATTATACCCCGCGCCGGGGAAAAAGCAAGGTGCGCACTAGAACGTTTGTGTGTCGGGCGTAGTCTTGCATAACCCACCGCCTTGTGCGACCATAACGGCCTATCAAACCCCCTTCGCTTCCGGGCGCGTAACATGAACCCCTCCCCGTTCAGGCCGTATGCCAACAGCCCGCACGGCGCAAGGCCGCGAATGCGTCAGAAGCGAAATCACAGAAAGGTCACGGTCCATAATGAACCGGTTCTTCCGCCTTTTGCCCGTCCTCATTGTGTCAGCCGTCTTCTTTTCCTGTCAGCCCGCGGGGGCGCAGGAATCCCTGCGCGTCCTGTCGTACAATGTCCGCAATTGCCGCGGGCTGGACGATTATCAGTCGCTCAACGTCGCAAGGATTGCCGGCGTGATCTCGAACCAGACGCCCGATGTGGTCGCCCTGCAGGAGCTGGACCGCAAAGCCAAACGGAGCATGGGACGCGACGTGCTGCAGGAACTTGCGGCCGCCACGGGGATGACCGGCACCTACGGCGAGGCCATTCCTTTTCAAGGCGGCTCGTACGGGGTCGGTATCCTTTCAAGAAACAAGCCGCTCCGCTCGTATCACCTTCCCCTTCCCGGCAAAGAGGAGCCCCGGACCCTGCTGGTCTGTGAGTTTGACACCTTCGTGTTTTTCTGCACCCATTTGTCTTTGACCGCCGAAAGCCGCCAGGCATCGGCGGAGATCATCAACCGGGAACAGGCCAAGTTCAGCAAACCCGTTCTCCTCGCCGGGGATTTCAACGCCAAGCCCGACTCTGCGGTGATGCAGGAATTCGGGAAATCCTGGAAACGCGTCAGCCCCTTGCTGCCGACGTTCCCGGCTGACAAGCCGGACCGGACCATCGATTATATTTTCGTTTCGGGAAACACGGCGGTTCAGGCGCCCGAGTCCCGTGTGGTCAACGAACCGGTGGCCTCTGACCATCGCCCCGTCTTTTCCCGCGTGAGTTTCAAATGACTTTGCCCCCGGCGAGGTCCAGTCGGACCTCGGGGGTGGCCGCGTTCTTTCCGCACATGCTGACGGTCCTTGTATTACGGCTCTCGAATATCCGCGACACGGCGGCCTCGTCGACCCACCGTCTGCTGGCGGACCTGGTGCGTGCGGCTGTACCCTCAGCCCAGATGGACTTCGCCTTCTTGCCGCCCAAACATTCGCCCCGCGTCACCGGCGTCTTTTCGGGGAAAGCGTGGTCGGACTTTGACCTGATTCTCGTCTCCAATTCTTTCGTCCAAGAAGCCGTCAACCTGCCGTGGCTGCTGCACGCTAACGGCATCGCCGTTTGGGCGGGCGAGCGCCCCGAACCGTTCCCGCCCGTGATCCTCGGCGGGTCAAACGCCTTCGCCGCGCAATGCCTTGTGAGGCCGGACGGGCACGCTGTGCCGGACGCGCTCTTTTTCGGCGAGTCCGAGGAGAGCCTGCCAACGTTTATCCGGCGGTGGGCCGCCGCGGAAGGCGGCAAGCGCACCCGCCTCGCACAGGCCGCCGAAGGGTGCGGCGGTTTTTGGGTCACGGGTGTCCTTCCCGTTTCGCCGGTAGCGCAAGCGGTCGCCCGCACGGCTCTTCCGCCACCGGCTTCCCTGCCCTTGCCGGATGTAGAGACGGCGGACACTGTCCGGCTTACCGTGGCGCAGGGGTGCGCGGCGTTCTGCTCGTTCTGCTTCGAAGGCTACGAGCGCAAGCCTTACCGCGAATACCCGGCCGCCGACATTCTGTCGCAGGCGAAACGGCTGAAAGCCGCCTGCGGGGCGCGCACCGTCGAGTTGGACGCCTTCAACCTGAACACCTACGCAGATCTGGGCAGACTCGTCGAACCGTGCCTCCGGCTCTTCGACCGGGTCGCCTTCAAGAGCCAGCGCGCCGACGGGATCGCCGCATGCCCCGTAATCATCGACTTGGAACGCGCCGCGGGCAAACACTCTTTCACGCTCGGCATCGAGGGCATCAGCACGCGGATGCGCGCCTTCCTCTCAAAGTCCCTTTCCGATGCCGACCTCTTCGCGGCGCTCAAGGCGTTGTTGGATCGCCGCGTGCGCGAACTCAAACTCTTCTTCATCCTCACCGCCCACGAGACGCCCGAAGATCTCGCCGCCTTCAGCGACCTGTGCCTGCGCCTCAAGGGGTGGCTGGGGCGCCCGAACGCGGGCACGCGCGTGGTGCTGAGTTTCGGGCGTCTGGTTCGTATGCCCAAAAGAAGACAAGGGGTCGTAATTTG
>JAQVSS010000382.1 GCA_028700415.1 Kiritimatiellia bacterium | reverse complement strand
GACGTTTTCAGGGCGCGGACAGCGTCGCGCGCGCGGGTCACTGTGGCGAACGGGCCGTCTGTTCCGGCCCGGTTCGGCGCGGGCAAACCGCCGGACCAGGCGTCATTGCCTTTGGTTGAGACATAGAATGTGACGCCGTCCTTGGGCGCATCCGCCTGAGGGTCCCATCGATTTTCTGACCGGCATCCCGTGAGCAACAGGAACCCCGCCATCCCGTAAACCGCGTTTTTTTGCAGACGTTTCATTTGATGCCCCTTGTTTTACCTATAACTTGAACGTTGAGCGTTGGACGTTCAGCGTTGAGCGTTTGAACTCTCAACTCTCAACGTTCAACTCTCAATTTTAGAATTTGCCCTCTTCGTTTATTGCCCGTTGCGCGGGCTTGCCGATAACTTCAATGCTCAGCGTTCGACGTTCGTGTGGCCCGACGCTCGCCCCGCCAAGCTTTAACCCGCGCCGCCGAAAAACCCGTCCTCGATCCAGATGGGCCGGTAACCCCGGTCCAGAACAAAACGGAAAGCCGCCGCGTAACGCTCATAGAGGTTTGGAACAAAGTTCTTGTAGAACGGCCACCAATACTGCTCGTGCCCGGCGATATTGAGCAAATGGTTCTTGGCGGGATTCTGGATCCGTTCAAGAAGGCTGGGAACGGTCTTGTCCAGCGGGATCGACTCGCGCGTGCCGGTGGCGGCGCTGTAGAAGATGAGGCCGCTCTCGAAATGCATCCACCCCTGATGGTCGCACAGATACTCGAGAATCGCGTCCGGCAGATGATAATCGCAGATCTTCCTTTCCTTCGCGTCAGGCTTGCGGCCCCTTGTCGGGAGCATCTTGACCCCGCGGTCGGCCAAGACCTGATAGCAGTCCGGCGGGACATCCGCCCAGTGGATCTGCAGGCCAGCCGTGTAGGCCGAGCCCGCGATCCGTTTCAACTCTCCCGCGACCAGATCGAAATCGGCGGCCAGTTTCTCGGGGGTCGCGTTCAGATACGGGATGTCCGGGAACTCGTTTTCCGAGTGGAAGGCCAGCCGGAGCCAGTGCGCGTTGTCCTCGAACTCGGACTTGTAGGTGTCCGGGAACATGGAGAGGCTGAAATCGCGCTCCGGTGTCGTGTTGAAGCAGTTCAGGTTGATCTTGACGCCGAAGTTCCGGTTCAGGTCGCGGAGTTTCCCAAGGTAGAAGCAATCGAAGATGCTCTTGTACCGCTGGCGGGCGATGTCCCGGAAGGAAAAGCTGTGGTCGTCAATGTAGCAGCGGAAACGCGGCGTGGAGTTTTTCACCCACACGGGCCGGGTGCGGATAACCCGGCGTTTGCCGCCGATCACGGCCCGGGCACGGATCTCCGTCACCCGGTCCCGGAGCAGTGCGGCGCCGCGGAAAACGCCGTTCTGGAGAGTCACGGGAATCGCCCGTCCGTCCGCGGTGAAGAGTTCGGGCTTCACGCCCGGCGGCACCACACCGGACACCTCAATTTTCAGCATGCGCGCCCCGTCCGACCCGGTTTCAATCCCCAGGACAGGCGTGCCGCACTGTTCGTGAATGATGCCGCCGTCAAACGGCCCGGTAAAGCAAAAGTCCTTTGACGGCGCCGGATCAATTGGATCCGCGCACCAGCCGGACAGGCAGGCCGACCGGCAACCGCTTTCCAACACGCCGGCCGCTGCGCCAACCGCCAGAGTCCCGAGAAATTCACGCCGTGATGTTCTCATCTGTGCCATCCTCCTCATGTAACAGCCGGACAACGGTCACCGGACCAGACCCATGCTGCAGACGCATTATGGGGAACCGGATGCATCGCGTCAATCTCCGACTTGACGCGGCATGCGGCAATCCCCGCAAAAAGACATCGCACCGGGGATGCTCTTTCTGGTAGACTTTTTTCAAATACTGGCGAAAGGACGCAAGCCCCCGCCCGCGGAACGGGAAGGAACGAGGGGATAACTTGAACGCCAAAGCTATGGGCAAGGAGCCACAGGATGAGAAAAACGGAAAGAGTCGTTTTGGGAGTTTGCCTGGCCGCAGTTCTGCGCGCGTTCCCTCAGGAACAAGCCGGGGTGCCGAAAATCCACACTCCCAAGTACGCGCTGTTCTATGACAACCACACCATGCCGGCCTGTCCGGATGTCGGCGCGGGGTTTGATGTGGAAGCCTTCACGGACCGGATCAAACGGTGCGGTGTCGATTACCTGACGTTTCACGCACGGTGTAACTTGGGCATGGCGTACTACAACACAAAGATCGGTATCCGGCACCCGTCGCTCACCTACGATTTGTTCGGCAAACTGGCGGAAGCCTGCCAGCGCAAAGGCATTGCCCTGACCGCCTATCTGAACGGAGGCATCAGCAGCGCGGAAGGCGTCCTTCACCGCGACTGGACAACCTTGTGCGCCGACGGCAGGGAATACCGCGAAAACCGCCTCACCCCGTTTGTCAGGACGATGTGCTACAACTCCCCTTACCGCGACCACCTGATCGCGATGGTGGAAGAGGTCGTCCGGAATTACCCGGTCTCGGGGATTTTTATCGACTGCCTTGGGAGCTATGGCTGCGTGTGCCCCATCTGCGTGAAAGCGATGAAGAAACAGGGGATCGACCCTTCGAACGGGGCGGCGGTCAACCGGTTCGCCGGGCAATCCGCCCTGAGGCTGGCGGAAGACATTTACAAGGCCGCCACCGCCATCAAGCCGAACCTGCTGATTTACCACAACGGCCCGGGCTTCGAGGAGCAGACCGCGTTCAGCACGTATGCCGAGGTGGAATGCCTGCCCGCCGGAAGCTGGGGGTACGAGTACCTGCCGGTCTTGTCCCATTATGTGCGCACGCTGGGCGACAGGCCCGTGCTGAACATGACCGGCCGCTTCTACAAGTGGGGCGACTTCGGCGGGCTGCGCCCCGAGGCGGCGATCAAGTCGGAACTGCTGTACGGCTTGGCGAACGGCATGCGCCCGAATGTCGGAGGGCATTTCCATCCGCGCGGCGATCTGGAAACCGCCGTTTTGGACAGGATCGAGAAGATTTATAAAGACCTGCAGACCTTTGAGCCGTGGTTTGACCAGGCCAAGAACGCGGCCGAAATCGCCATCCTTTACCCGGAAGGCATCGGGAGAATACGCGGCGACATGCAGCTCAAAAGCGCGGTGCGCATGCTCTCCGAACTCAAGCACCAGTTCAATGTGGTCACGCTGGCTTCCGACTGGAGCAACTACCGGGTGCTGGTCATTCCGGACGACATTCTCTTCAACGATGAAACCGCCCGCCGGGTGAAGGCTCACATCGCCGCCGGAAAAGCGGTCATCGCGAGCGGCGGTTCCGGCCTGAACGAGAAACGGGAGCGCTTCGCGCTGGAGAAAGAGTGGGGCGTGAAATATTTGGGGGCCAACGCGTTCGACCCGGCCTATTTCACTGTCGGGAAGAATTTCAACCGCGGGCTGCCCGACATGCCCCTGTCGCTCTATTCCACCGGCATCGATACCGAGCCCTTGCCCGGCACCCGCGTGGAAGCCCGTCTCATCAAGCCCTACTACAACCTCGGCTGGGACGGGGAGTACGCCGTTTACTACACCCCGCCGGACAAGGTCACGGACAAGCCGGCCCTGACGGTGAACGGGAATGTGGCGCACTTCAGCCACCGGATCTTTGCCGGGTATGCCGAGAAGGCGCCGGTTGACCTGAGGACCGTGTTTGCCAACGTGCTCAACACCTTCCTGCCCGAACCGCTGTTCAAGCATGAAAACCTGCCGTCCTTCAGCCGGGCTTTCGTGACCCGCCAGCCCGGACGGGACATGGTGCACCTGCTCTCCTATGTGCCCGAGCTGAGGGGCAAGACCCAGATGATCGAGGAGCCGATCGAGCTTCACCAGGTGAAGATTTCCCTTCGCCATGACGGGAAAACGCCCAAACACGTCTATCTGGCGCCGGACAAGACGCCCCTGCCCTTTAAACAGGCGGGAAGCTATATTCAGGTGACAATCCCCGTCCATAAAGGTTATTCTTTGGTCGTGCTCGAATTATAGTTGCCCCTATCAAAATGACTCGAAAGCGAGGTACGCGATGACAGCGGAAAAACTCGGTGCGGTTATAGCCG
>JAQVSS010000068.1 GCA_028700415.1 Kiritimatiellia bacterium | reverse complement strand
CGTCGAAATAGGCCGCGTCAAGCCCGCCAAACACCAGCGCGTGCTGGTCGCCGACCGCCAAACATTTCGCCCCGATCAGCGGCCAAGCGGGCCCGGAAAACCCTTTCGGAAGTGCGGGTGAAACCGGGAGCCAGCGGCCCGACTCCGCCGGCTGCGCGAGGTCATACGCATAGCCGTCAGTCAGCGCGTATAATTCAGCGGACCTGTCACCGGATGGCACGCCTCCCCGAGGCGTCCGCCCTTCGACGGCGCTCAGGGCAGGCGGACGGTTCGTGGAACCGTCCCCACCCTCCGCCGTCCGCCGGGCGTACCCGCCGATCGCATAAAGATACGTTTTTTTCTGGTCGCCGTTCTGCACAAAGGCCACGGGCTGCATCCGGCCTTTGACGCCGGGAAGCGCCGGCAGGGGAGACCAGCCCGCCTGCGGCTCGTCCACATCGAGCGTCCAGACATCGCCCGGCAACTCCTTCGTACATTCGCCGCCCGCCACAAACACGCGGTTGTCCCTCGCCGCCGCCGCGCCCAGGCGCACGCCGCAGGGAAAATCCGGCAGGGCGGTCTCAACGGCCCGGCCTTGCACCGCATCCCAGGTCAACAAGAACACCCGCGAAGTCGGTTTCCCGTCCACGCTGCCGCCGACGCACACGACCCCGCGCGGGGTGGTGGCGGACATGCCTTCCGCGCACGGAGCCGACAGCTGCCCGGCCCGCACCCAGTTGGTGCCGCCCTGCGGCAGCGCATAAATTTCCGCGCGATAGCGTTTCTTGCCGCCCTTGAGCAGCGGCACGTCAGGAAAATTCGATCCGCCCGCCAGAAGCGCAACGCCGTTATGCCCGCCGAAGAACGGCGCCCCCACACCGATCGCCGCATGCCCGTCCGCCAGCTGCGGCAGCGAAAAACCCGCCGACCACTCCAATCCGACCGGCGGCGCACCCCACGCTCCCTCCAGAAAAACCAGAAGCAATACCGGCACACCAATCAGCTGTTTCTTTAATACCATTTACGCCTCGCGCCTAACCGTTATGTTGCGCAAGTCTACAACACCTGCCGTGAAAAAACGTTCGGGAAAATAGAATTCGATTATTTTGTCGTTTCACGTGTTGCCCTTGGCCGGACGCTTGGCGAACTCGGCCATGAGCGCGTTGCAGTACTGCGACAGCCCCACAACATCGGCGCCTATGGAGAGAAAGCGGTAGCCCAGCGCGACCAGCTCTTCCAAGTTGGCCGGGCTGGCCACGGTGCCGGCGAACTTGCCGTGGGACAAGGCGGCGGCGGCCACGCGGCGGCGCGCTTCCTGCAACTTCGGATGATCCCACTGGCCCGGCGCACCGATGCCCTGACTGAAGTCCCCCGGTCCGAAAAAGAGCATGTCGATGCCGGGCAGCGCCGCAATCGCGTCCAGCTCGGCCAGCGGCTCCGGATCTTCGATCTGCACGACCACGAAGCGCTGCTCATTCGCCTGCCTGAGATAGTCGACAAAATCAACGCCGCAGTACGAGCCGTCGGCGTTGCCGCCGTCCACCGGGCGCCGCCCGAGCGGATGGAAGCGGGTCATGCGCACCACGGCCTGCGCGTCGTCCAAGCTCATGACGTGCGGAACCATGATCCCGGAGGCGTCCATTTCCAGCGGCCGGATGTAATCACTGTAGCCGCCTCGCGAGACGCGCACCAGAACGTCGGTGTTGTGAGCCTTGGCGGCCCAGATCCCCCTCTCGATGACCGACAGGTCGTTAGGCACGTGCTCACAATCTGTCCACAGACAGTCGAACCCCGCCAGCGCCGCGATCTCCACGGCGCGCGCATCAGTCAGGTTCAGCTTAAAACAACTCGCGACGCCCCCCGCACGCAGTTTCGCCAGCGTTCGGCTCGGACGCATATTTTTGCTCATGTCTCTCTTCCTTTTGTTGGTCAATCCTTGAGCGTCACCAGGCTGGGATAGGCCCCACCTACCGTATCGACCAGCATGTTCGTGCCCCACGTCTTGCACTCGTCCAAGCTGACATGCAGGCTCGTGTTTGGCATGCGGTGCGCCAGCACGCCGGCATCGCTCAGCGCGGCCTCGATCCGCACAGCCCCGACATGCGCGATGACCTTGCCGCGTACGCCCCCTTCATCTCTCCATAGTCCATCATTGAGCTGAGGACAAACGCATGAAACTCAATTATTTTCCGCCGCAGGGCCGAATCGGTACGCGAAGAGGTCAGCATCCTTCATCTTCACCCGCAAACGCACGGTCTTCCCTCTCAGGACACTGATATCATTACCGGACTTCCACCTGACAATCGCATCTGTTTCGTCGCCGAAAAGCGGAGACATTTCATCAAGAGAGAACCCGGGGAAGGCTTCACCTTTCTCATCTTGAACTTCAATCTGGATCGACCCCGCTGCGGACGTGGCATAGTTAAGATGCAATGCTTTGCCTGTGAAACGAAGCCGACTAGTCGCGAACTCTCCTCCTGTAGCACCAGCATACATGGATGCGAACCCCTGCTTTCTAAGTGTGACCCGACGCAGACGGTTGTCGGCGTGGCGGTAATGTTCGCTGATGTACATCGACCATTCGTCCGGAGCCGTCACGACAATACCATAGGCCGGCATGGTATTGCGGTCGGTCCAATTCTTAGCATCCGGACCTGGACGGATCCATGCCTCAAGGAAACAACGGCTCCAAAACATACCGTTTCTGCTGCTCATGAAGACCGCATCCGAGGCCCCCCCAACAGAGTGCGTTTCTATTTTTTTCCGATGGGGAAGGAATCGCATGGGAAAGGCCAATAGCACATGCGGGGCCGTCGGACAGGGAAGCGTGGCCGAGGTATAGAAATGCTCTACTGGCGCATCGTCTTCATACTGGTTCGCGATCGGAGCCGACCACGACAGGAAATTGGTGGAAAAGGAGCTCTGAATAGCACGAACGCCTTTGTTCATGCAACGACTATAACAGGCATAACGTTCGCGGGCACTGTCCCAAAACGCAAGGTTCTGAGAGTCAAATGCGCCTTGGGTAAGGACAGGCTTTTCGCACAGTTTCCGCCAGTGGATGCCATCCGCCGAAGAAAAGGCGAAAAGCCCGCCTGATCGTTCTCCGGCAGGCCCCTTGCCGTCATCCTTTACTCCACCGAGGGCTTTGAAACGCGCGTTCTCCTGAACGGCGGGATTGGCATCAAGAAAAACGGCGAAATTGTGCGAGACACGCCCGGCCAGAATCACATTGTTTTCCTTTGTGCCTGCAGCCTCGATAAGACCGAGCTTGGGTCTCGTGAAAAGAATACCATCCGTACTCTCCGCCACGCAGGTGACCTGTCGTTCATCGGCATCGCTTTTCAACCTTGCCGATCCGCGGTAATAGAGCAACACCTTAGACCCATCCTGAACTGCGGAAACGTAAGCGCCGGTCTCCCCTTCCCACGGCTGATCCATGACGAGAACCACCTCACGTTTTACGGGCGTGTGCAGTTTCAGGACGGCACCCTTGGCGTACTCTATCAAGTCGGCATCGACAAACAGTTCCCAGCGCGAGCCGATATCGAAAACACATGACCATCCGTTTAGAAACGGCAACAGGGCAAGAACGCATGCCAGCGTTTGTTTCTTCATCGCTTTCCTTACTGTATTCCTCTTCGCCAATTGGTTGGCGACAAGCGGATCACTTTAGTTTTATTATGGTTCCTTGCGGTGGCGGCGGCGTATACAGCAAATAGGACTCAACATCATCAATCCAATACACCGTATTGCTGCTACCTGAGCTAAAAAACATCTGATATAATTCCGAAGGAACTGAACCCCAAAGACGGTTGGGGAGGAGTAACCCCCCATTGATACTGACCTTCGATTCCAACCGCTTGGGATACCAGACCAGTTCAACCGGCACCCACATATTTTTTGGAAAGCTGTTCGCCGGAGTGATCGACACGTATGATTCTGTCGGGCCATCATACTCCCGATAGGAGGCGTCGCTCCAGATCATATTATACGTCAAACAATTTGTGCTGTCCCATGTGCCCATAGAAGTGCGAAGCCCATGTCCTGGATATCCCGCTCCACCCCACCACAGACGAAAGCGGGTATGAAGTTCCTGTACGTTCGGATTGACTGCCCCGCCGGCAAAAGCGCAACCGAGCGAAATACTTCCCGTTAACCGGCTGAGTTCGACGTAATTGCTGCCACTGTAAGCAGCCGGAGGCCCCCCTGTGCCAGACAGATTGTCCGAACAAACTTTTGTTCCCCCATAGACATTCTGATATGTTCCAATATCCGGCATAATCGTAGAGGGGACAGCCCCATTGGTGCAGTTTTCAAAGCTGTCTCGGAAAAGCGTAAAGGTTTTCTGTTGCGTTCCATTGTAACCGGTGGAATCCACATAAAAACGAACCTGCTCCCCCGGGGCACCTCCTTTAAATTCGACTGCTTTGACATCACCGGCAGGTCCCGAACGGGGAAACGTTTTCTTTACACCGTCAATCGAGAGATCAAACGTCTCGCCCCCTACCGCATAGTCAACTTCCCATTTTTGCCACGTGTTCGCAAGCCAGTCAAAGGTGCTATCGACTGCTTTAGGTGTTGGTAGCGTTGCATCATAAGCATACACGGCGCTACTGTCCCCCGAACCGGATATCTTGACCGTGTAGAGGTTTGCCCGCATCTCATCATTTGAACCCCTTATTATCAACTGAAATGTTGTAGCCGTCACATCGCGGGGGATCCAAATCATGGCTTCAACATGAATAAGGTTACCAGAAACGCTTTGCAACGCGGACAATGTGGCAGTCGCAGAGGCGCTATTATTGTTTCGAACAACACGCAGATAATTGGTTCCCTGCGGAGTGGCAGCGGGGCTGTTTTCACCTCCTTGATAGTCGGTTACCTGAATGCCTTCTCTTAGCGATTCAGAAACCGGTGTCCATGTTCCAACCGAAGCTTGACTCGGGTCATAGTCGCCACTCGCGTCGGGAAAGTCGATATGACTCACACCCGATGCTCCCTCAAAATCATCGAAGAACAACGTTTGTCCCGTTGTCTTGTTGACTACCGTCACCGCCTGAGTTCCGGAGGCCAACAGGATGGCGGCCATTACACCCATGGCGCTCATTTTATGTGAAGTTTTCATTCGATGTTCCTTTCCAGCATAAAGCGGCACCCGCCACTTCTTGAATTCCTCATTTTCAAACTTTGGAGTTTTCACAGAGTGTTTTCCACTGAACGGAAACCGAAACTATACAGACGTGTCTCAGGCGCACTCAAATGGAAGCGGAAACGAAGGTCACGCCCCGACGGCACCGCGTTTCCGCCACGCCACGCAACCGGCACCGCAAGACCGTCTTCAGGCGGCATGAGGCAATCGGCCAAGCCGAATCCTTTGAAAGGTTCGCCTGTGACCGCGTCGAGAACCTCTACCGCTCCCCCCCCCGGTTTCCCGGCCATGCCTGTAATATTCACCGTCAGCCGTTTGAGGATGCCGCTTGGTGCCCTGATTGGTATGGTCGTGATGGTGGCTCGGCCACGGCCTGCTTGCGGCGTATAATACGTCCACCCGTTCACACGGATCAACGCTAGGCCGATTTCCGTCAGATTGTGTTTAAACCCATCCGTTCCCTCTCGGGATCCTGCGGTGCCCCGGTAATAGACACGAACCTTATCGCCATCGAGCATAGGATACATCTGAAAAATATACCCCGAGTCCCACGCTCCGGGAGGGCCGACCGGCAAGACCCGTTCCCCATTTTTAACCCGGGTAAAATTGAATCCATCGCGGCTGACCGCCAAACCAACGTCAGTTAGCGGCCGTCCTTGAGCCCCTGGCCAATAGAAGCAAAAATAGATCCCCTCCGCCAACTGTACACTTGATGCGTAAATCTCGTCTTCTCCTTTTCCCGCAACCGAATCGAGGTAGACCTGCCCACGCATTGTGTAACGCTTGCCAGTCTTTCCAATATCCCCAATTGCGACGCCGGCCGGTTTTTTGCTATAAGGATCGTCAGGATCAAGCAAATGTTCCAGCCCTGACCATTTCACGAGATCCCGGCTCCAGATTACCCCCCAAGAACGACCGGTTTCAGTGTAAACACGGCTATAGATCCGAATCGGCCTCTCAGGATCGGTCGAATCAAAAAAGCCGGGCATCGCCCTTTCGCGCATGGCATCCATGGCGGTGGTCGGCATTTGCTCTCCCCACCTCTTTCCATCCACGGAATATTCGAGACCGTAGGTACCGCGTTTTTCCGTGGAAAACACAAGCCTCACATATTTTTTCTGGGGATCGGAACGGTCCGGGTTTTCATAATACTCAGGCGGCCGGTTCTCTTGTTTCCCTCTCCAGTATGCTAAGGCACGCCCCCCTGCCCCTACACCAGGGGGAAGACCTTCGGGCCGTTTGTCCACTTTCTCAAAATGGATGCCGTCATGGCTGACAGCGGTTCCATATTTTGGTTTTCCGTCATCTATCCCGCCTTGAGGCGATGCATATCCCATCACATACCTATCCCCGTGTTTCGTCACGGAAGCTCCCCAGACAACCGTGTTGCTGCCTCGGGGAGACAAGGATGGCAATCGACTTGGCTTCGTCATTTGATTGAGCACAAAATCGGCGCCCGTGGTTTCAGCGACCTCAAGAGAATCGAGAAAAAGAACCTCGCGGTCATCCGTTAGTGCAAGAGAGGGGATCACAAGACGATCAAAAATCGCCCGGTTGTACCCCCCCGCTGCGGCGGCATAAACCAACACTCCGACATCTCCCGCACCTGAAGGAGCCTGTTTCTCGGCATTCACGGGAAGGCACGGCGCGTTGAAAGGACCGCGGCATTCATGCACCTGACCAAACGCTTCGCCCATCCAGCGCGCACTGTAGACCCAGCGCCGGGTGGTGTTCTGCCATATCGCCCATACGACTCCATGTGAATCACGAAACAAAACCGGCCAGCCCAACTGTTCTATTTGAGGAAAAATCCGGCCCCGTCCCCGCTGCGACCACATTCCCCGACGAAACACCTGTATTTCCTCGGCTTTAACAAGCGCCTCGGTTCGCCACCCCTCTGCCGTACGTATTGCGTAACCGATATCCGCTCCGCCGCCCGCACGTAGTCCGGGGGTTTCGCCAATATCCAAGGGTATGCGCCGCAAACCCTCATGCAGAAAAGTCACCAGCGGACGGTTTTCCACAACCATGATCGAGGGATGAAACACGTATTCTCGGGCAACCTGCTCAGGCTGAACCCATTTTCCTTGCGGTGTGCGCCGTGCGACCCAAATAGACAAATCCCTGCGAAACGCGAGCCAAATCGATCCGTCCTGAGCCACATCCATGACCGAATCCTGGCACTCACGCTCGGACGGCCGCACCTGACATCTTGGGCGTTGCCTTTCTGCCATACCCGCACCCAAACCGCCCACCACCTCCGCTTTCTGTCCAGACACCGGAAGATAGTAAACCGTGTCATTCATGGAATAGCACACCGCGACGTTTCCTTTGTTATCCCTAAGGATATCTCCGGGACGACACCGCTCCGCCAGTTTGCGAGGCGCCGTCCATGCCCCCCTCTCGCGCAACTTCGCCGGCTCTTCCTTCACCCCAACCGTTTCCGTTTGCCACAACCCTTCAGAGGAGTGCCAGACAACATGGAGCCGCCCTGCACCATCGCGCACCATGCTTGCGCGCGATGCATCGCCTTGCCACGGAATGACGGCCTGCGGCCCGTCCCCGACCAGCTCAAAAGACGACAAGTCCCCCCCTCTCGGATGGTATTTATTTGCATCATCCTTACGCCCTGTGGCGAGAAAAATCTTCCCTCCTGTATGTTCAATGAGCACAAACCAATTGCCTTCGCTGTCCCGGACAATCTGACGCCCATTCCATGGTAACGCATCGAACCCGGACAAGACCCTTAATTCGTTTTTTTTCTCAATTTTTTCAGCTACTTGAAAATCATTGGTTTCCCAAGTGCGCATCTCGGATTTGTCATCGCGCATGTTTTCCGCTCTAACCGAAAACGGGATATCCGTTCCTGGCGCACGCACGACAAAGGGATCCCACATGCTCTCGTAATCCGACGCATCCACGGGAACAGAAGGCATGTTCGTATGACAGACATACTCGCCATATCCGCCAGACAATCCGCCAAGCGCCGCTAACACAAGAACCGTTACACATGATCCGGTTTTCCCAGATAAGAAGAAATGCATTCTGTCCATCATGTTTTCCCTTTATAGATTACACAGAGGAAAAAATAGCACGCCCATGCAATAAAAAACAGCAATGAAAAAAGAATTGGCATTTTGTTGCATTCTGGGGTTTTACAGCCCTGCCGCAATCATGTACGCTATCGGCATGAGGAGGGTTCGTCAGGACAAAGGCCAGGAACGGAAACTGGCGGTCATTTACAGCGACACGCCGGAACGCCGCGTTTTTGACCTCTCCCGGTCGGGGCTACCGGAAGTCCCGGCGCTTGGATTCAGCCGGTATGGGCACGTCATCGCGCCTGTCGCAGCCCACCGTCACGCGGCATGCCTCGAAATCGGTCTCTGCCTGCGCGGGGCGCTGACGCTACTCAACAAGGGCGTCGAACATAGCATTATGCCGGGCGATCTCTACCTGAACAAGTCGGCCGACACCCACTGCCTGACCGCGCATCCCAAAGGCACCATGATCTATTGGTTGCTCATCCGCGCCCCGCGAAACAATCAGCCGTTCCTGCGCCTCGCGCCCGCCGAGGCTCGTGACCTCTGGACACGCCTGACCCGCCTTCCCTGCCACATGGTCGCCAAGACCGACGCGGTCAAACAAGCTTTCGCGCATTTGTTCAAATACTATGAGCAACCCGCCGGCCCTTACCGCACTGTCGGACTTAACACCGCTTGCGTGTCGCTGCTGATGGGGGTGGTCGATGCCTCATCACACAAGGCCACCATCACGCACTCGCGTTTGATTGACAATGTTATCGAATCTTTGCGCGAAAAGCCCGAAAGGAAGGCCAGCATCGACAGCCTGGCGCGCGAGGCTGGAATGTCTCCCTCGCTCTTCATCAGCCAGTTCAAACAGCTCACCGGACTCCCCCCGTACCATTTCCAGCTCGCCTGCCGCCTTGAAAAGGCTAAACGTCTGCTGGCCTCCACCGATGCGTCGATCACGCAACTCGCGTTCGACCTCGGGTTCTGCGCTTCGCAACACTTCTCCTCACATTTCAAGCGTGCCTTCGGCGTCACGCCTCATGCTTGGAAAAAACAGGCCCGCCCTTCCGCCAGAAAGCCCTAATGCGGGCTCCGCCCAGAACCAACAGAATCATGAGAAAAAACGCTGAACGTCCAACGCCGAATTTCGAAGTTGGGAGTTCAGCGTTCGGTGTTCGGCGTTTCAAACAATTGGCAGAGGGCTCACCACAGGGTCGTGACGTGCGGATAGGCGCGGATCAGGCTGTCGGACGTGACAAGCCTGGCCCTGAGGCGAAGGGCAAGCGCAACAATGATGCGGTCAGCCGGATCTTTGTGAAAGTCCCCCGGAAGACAGGCGCTCGCAATGGCGTCGTCAGCGGAGACCGGCTCAATGATGATGCCTCTGTAAGTTCTGGCAAGGGCAAACCATTCATTCATCTGCATGGGTAGAACCAGCTTGCCCAAGGCACACTTTGTCGCCACCTCCCAGACCGAGATGACCGACACCGTCATCCCGTCTTCCCTTTCCGCCGCGCGAAGGGCCCGCCGCACATGCTCAGAAAGCCGTGAGGGCTCATGCAGCCACCATAGCCACGCCTGAGTGTCCAAAACAATCACGCTTTCCTCCGTTTGGCTGTCTTTTGCCCTTTCGGCTTGTGTGCCGCAGGGGGCGGGACATGCGCCTCCGCCACACCCGCCGCATCCCAGAGACCGGCTATGGGCGTGTCAAAATCATCCGCTACCTGAATCGGCGTTTTCCTCAAAGGGTAAGGGGTTGTTTTCGTGCCACCCGTTATGACGGGCACAATCATGGCGGCGGGTTTCCCGTACCGGAGAAGAACCACGGGGGCGCCGGTCGCCGATACCGCTTCGACTAAAGCGGGCAACGTGCCGCGCGCTTTTGAGATGTTGAGCGCTTTCATTTCTGTTTTCCTTTTTGTACAACAATTGTTGCACACTTTCTAAAGTTCGTCAACACTGCGTTGACAGGAATATGGGAATATGGGAAACTGTTTCCCGTATGAAAACAACCTTGGAAATCCCCGATGCGCTTTACCGGCGGATCAAGGCGAAGAGTTCCCTCGACGGACGTCCGGTCCGTTCGGTGACGCAGCGGCAACCCTTTTTCTGTGCGGTGCGGATGCGGTCTATGCCTCCGTCGCCCATCTGTCGGATGCCGTCCTGCTGACCTATGACGCCGGGGTGATCGAACGGATTTCGGGAACGCTCCGCGCCATGACGCCGGACACGTGGCTACGCCAATGAACACATGAGAGGACAAAGGGAATGAGACGGTTGTTTCTTAAGACGGGGGTCATCGCGGGGGCCGCGTTGCTGAGCGCGTGCGGAGTGTGCCGGGGACAGGCAAGCGAAGCGGCGATCCCGCTTCCCGAACATCCTCGGCCCGACTTTCAGCGGGCGGAGTGGCTCAACCTCAACGGGACATGGGCGTTCCGCTTCGACAAGGGGGATGCCGGGCTTCCGGGTAACTGGGCGCAAGGGAAAACCGACTTTCCCCTTTCCATCCGGGTGCCGTTCCCGTGGGGCTCGAAGCTTTCCGGCGTGACCAACCAGGCCGACATCGGCTGGTACCGCCGCACCGTGAACGTGCCTTCCGAATGGAAGGGCAAGCGCGTGTTCCTTGTGGTCGGCGCCTGCGACTGGCACACGACCGGATGGCTCGACGGCCAGGAGGTCGGCCGCTACCAGGGCGGTTATACCCCGTTCGAGTTTGACCTCTCGGAGCATGTGAAATGGGGACAGGATCAACAGCTTGCCCTCCGGGTTGACGACACGCCGCACCCGTTCAAACTCACGGGGAAACAGGGATACGGCGCCGTCAAGGGAATCTGGCAAACCATTTATCTGGAGGCGCGGCCTGCGGCGGCGTTGGAGCAGGTCCATTTTCTTCCCGACATCGATACCGGCAAGGTGATGGTCAAGGCGGCGCTGGCGGCGCCCGCACGGAAGGCGATGCGACTCGCTTTGCGATTCAAACCTGAGGACCGGAAGGAACCAGCCGTCGCCGAAATCGCGGCAGGCCAGAAGGAGATCGCGTTTCAGGTGCCGCTCGGCACGCCGAAACTCTGGTCGCTGGACGACCCTTATCTTTATGAGGTGACGGCGGCCCTTTCCGGAGACGGCCCGGCCGACGAGGTCGCCACCTATTTCGGCATGCGCAAAATCAGCGTCATGGATCTGCCCGGGTCGGGGCACCCCTATATCGCGCTCAACAACAAGCCGGTTTATCTCAGGCTCGCGCTCGACCAGAGTTATCACCCCGAAGGCTTCTACACGTTCCCGAGCGACGCGTTCATGCGCGAAGAGATCCTGCGCACCCGCTCGATCGGGCTCAACGGCCAGCGCACCCACATCAAAATCGACATCCCGAGAAAGCTCTACTGGGCGGACCGGCTGGGCGTGCTGATTATGGCCGATGTGCCCAGCTGTTGGGGTCAGCCGGATGCGAAGATGCGGGGCGAGACGGAGGTCGCCTTGCGGGGCATGATCCGGCGCGACCTGAACCACCCGTGCATTTTCAGCTGGGTGGTCTTCAACGAGACGTGGGGACTGCGGTCGGCAAACAAGGAATACCTCCCCGAAACGCAAGAGTGGGTCGCCTCGATGGTGCGGCTGGCGAAATCGCTCGACCCTACGCGGCTGGTCGAGGACAACTCGCCGTGCTACAACGACCATGTCCTGACCGACATCAACAGTTGGCACACCTATCTGCCCGGTTACAAGTGGGAGACGAGCCTGGCGGATGTGACGGGCAAGACGCACCCCGGCTCGACGTGGAACTACATTGGCGGACGCAAGCAGGGCCGGGAGCCGCTTCTGAACAGCGAGTGTGGCAATGTCTGGGGCTACACGGGCAGCACCGGCGACATCGACTGGAGCTGGGATTACCACCGCATGATGGACGCCTTCCGCAGGCACCCGAAAATCTGCGGCTGGCTGTATACGGAGCATCACGATGTGATCAACGAGTGGAACGGCTACTGGCGGTTTGACCGCTCGGAGAAATTCACGGGGATCGAGGAACTGGTCCCGGGAATGTCGCTGCGCGATTGGCATAACGATCTCTATGTCGCCGTCGGGAAGGAGCTGTGCCAAGAGGTGAAGCCGGGGGCGAGCGTCGGGGTTCCGCTTTACCTTTCCGTCATGACCGACCGCTGCGCGGGGCAAAAGCTGGCGCTGCGCGGCACGTTGAGGAGCTGGGACAATCTCGGGGGGGAACGGTGCGTGGATCTGCCCCTCCGCAGGACGCTGACCTGCCAAGCGTGGCAGAGCGGCGAGCTGGAGCCGGTTGAGGTCACGCTCCCGGATGTGCCGTCGGTCGCGGTCCTGTCGGTGACGTTGGAGGACGGCACCGGCACCGTGGCCGCGCGCAATTTCACGACGTTTGCGGTGCGGGACGGCGTGCAGCCGCGGCAGGAGACCGTCACACGCGCGGGCCGCAAGACCCGGATTGTCCGTGTGGCGCCGGAGGCTTTCGCCAAGGCGGAATGGTCGCTGAAGCAGTGGAACGTTTTGGGCGGCCTGAAGGTCAACGGCGCGGGCAAGGGGTTCTTCGAGTACCGTATCGCCTGGCCCGAGGGACTGCGGGCGGAAGACGTGGAGACGGCCAGCTTTAAGGCGGAACTCTCGGCCAAGCGCCTTTTCGGGAAGGACGTCAAGGGCGCGGCTAAAATGGACGGCGATTATATGCGGGGCTTGGGCACGCAAAACCCGAGCCGCAACCCGAACGCATACCCGATGACGGACACGCAAAGGGATGCCGGGGCCGTCCGGATACGGGTCAACGGGGAATCCGTCGGCTGTTTCGAACTGCCGGATGATCCGGCGGACCACCGGGGCATCCTCTCCTGGCACGCTCAGAAACAGGACGGTACGCTCAGCGAGGCCGGTTCCTATGGCTATCTGGTGTCGGCGGAAATCCCCAAACGCCTCTTAACGCGGGCAGCCCAGGCGGGGCACCTTGTCCTCCGGCTTGAGGCGGACGAGGCGCTGGGCAGCGGGATCGCCGTCTATGGCGAATGTTTCGGGCGCTATCCGCTCGACCCGGCGGTCGTGTTCGCGCTCAAATGACCGGAGCGAAAGTCCGCCAGAGGGGGCCGATTAAGATAAAGATTACGATGATGAAGGTGATCGTTCCGTCCTAATCCTACTCGTAATCCTGATCCCGACTTGAAGGTGTCGGTCAATGAAACAATGATGCGCCCGCTTGCCCATTTTTTCGGCGCAAAAGTTTGTTTACGCCCCCGGGTTTTGCTATACTTTAATAATTAAATCCAACACGGAAAAAGGTATGTCAGACGATACACGAAGCGCAGAGCAAGACCCTATGCAGGCCGAGATCCCCGCAGGCAATTACACGGCAGCCAACATCACAGTTTTGGAAGGCATGGAGGCCGTCCGCAAGCGTCCGGCCATGTATATCGGCGACACCGGCGAGCGCGGATATCATCATCTGGTGTACGAGGTGGTGGACAACTCGATCGACGAGGCGCTGGGCGGCTATTGCTCGCACATCGACGTCACCATCAATCCGGACGGCTCGATCTCGGTCATCGACAACGGCCGCGGCATTCCCGTGGACCTCCATCCGACCGAAGGGCGGCCTGCGGTCGAGGTGGTGCTGACCACGCTGCACGCGGGCGGAAAGTTCGACGGCTCGAACTACAAAGTCTCCGGCGGGTTGCACGGCGTGGGCGTCTCGTGCGTGAACGCGCTGAGCGAGTGGATGGAGGTCGAGGTCCGCCGCAACAGCAAGATCTACCGCCAGCGTTACGAGAAGGGACATCCGGTCACGCAGCTCGAAGTCATCGGCGACACCCATGGCACCGGCACGAAAGTCACCTTCTTCCCCGACCATACGATTTTCTCCTGCCACGCTTTCAAGTGGGACATCCTCGCAAACCGTCTGCGCGAACTGGCCTTCCTTAACCGCGGCGTCTCCATCCGTTTCCGCGACATGGAGCACGAGCAGGAGCGCGACGAGTCGTTCCTCTTCAACGGCGGCATCGTGGAGTTCATTCATTATCTGAACAAGAACAAGACCCCGGTCCACGAAGAGGTCATCTATGTCGCGGGCGTGCGGGACATGGTCGAGTGCGAAATCGCCATGCAGTACACCGAGGCGTATAACGAGACCGAGTACAGCTACTGCAACAACATCAACACCATCGAGGGCGGCACGCACCTTTCCGGCTTCCGCTCGGCCCTCACCCGCACGGTCAACAAATACATCACCGACAACGGGCTGCAGAAGGCCAACGAGGAGGCTCTCACCGGCGACGACATCCGCGAGGGCATCACCGTCGTGGTCTCCGTCAAGGTGCCGAACCCCCAATTCGAGGGGCAGACCAAAACCAAGCTCGGCAACGGCGATGTCGAGGGCATTGTCGCGCAGATCGTCAACGACCAGCTCGGGACTTTCTTCGGCGAGAAACCGGCGGTGGCCCGCAAGGTGGTCGAGAAGGCCGTCCTCGCCGCGCGCGCGCGCATCGCCGCCCGCAAGGCGCGCGACCTGACGCGCCGCAAGGGCGTGCTCGACGGGTTGGCCCTGCCCGGCAAGCTGGCCGACTGTTCCGAACGCGACCCGGCCAAGTGCGAACTCTACCTCGTCGAAGGCGACTCCGCCGGCGGCTCGGCCAAGCAGGGGCGCAACCGCGAGACGCAGGCCATCCTGCCGCTGCGCGGCAAGGTCCTGAACGTTGAGAAGGCACGGATCGACAAAATCCTCAACAACGCCGAAATCCGCACCATGATCACCGCCATCGGCGCGGGGTTCGGCGCGGACGAGTTCGACGTCGCCAAGGTGCGCTACCACAAGATCATCATCATGACGGATGCCGACGTGGACGGCGCGCACATCCGGACCCTGCTCCTGACCTTCTTCTTCCGCCAGATGCCCAAGCTGATCGAGAACGGCTACGTGTATCTGGCCCAGCCGCCGCTCTACAAGATCACGCGCAAGCAGCGCGAAGAGTACATCGAGAGCGATGACCAGCTCACGCGGAAACTGCTCTTCCTCGGCGCGGACGACATGTCGGTGCGCACGGTGGACGGGAGCGTGATCGCCGGCGATGAGCTGCGCTCCCTCCTTGTCCTTCTGGCGGAAATTGAAACCACCGCCAAAGCCGTCGAGCGGCGCGGAGTGGACGTCCATGCGCTGCTCCAACTCCGCAAGCCCGACACCGGCGAGTTCCCGCGGTTCGTGACCATCGTGGGCGCCGGCGATGACTCCACCTTCCGTTACGCTTACAACGACACCGAGCTGGCCCACGCCCGGGCCGATGCCGAAGCGGCCTTGGGGGAATCCATCGACCTCGCCGAGACGCAGGTGCAGACGTATCACCCGACCCAGCAGATGCCCTTCCGCTGGCTCGAGCTGTATCGGACGAGCCTGCTCAAAAAACAGGTCGACTCACTCGTCGGCAAAGGTTTCACCGCAGCACAGTGCGTGGGAGGCGGCGAACCGGTCGCCTTCATCATGGAGGACGGCAACGAGACGCCCGTTTCGGCGTTGCCTGAACTGCTCGACACGGTGCGCGAGCGCGGACGCAAAGGGCTTGCGATCCAGCGTTACAAAGGTCTCGGCGAAATGAACCCGGACCAGCTCTACGGCACGACCATGGACCCGGACAAACGCCGCCTCTTGCGCGTCAAGCTGGAGGATGCGGTCAAGGCCGACGGCATGTTCACCCTGCTGATGGGCGACGAGGTCGAGCCGCGCCGCAAGTTCATCGAAGACAATGCCCTCAACGTCCGCAATCTGGACATCTGACCGTCTGCCCCTTTTGCCTCTCCCGGAAGCGCAGCGAAACGTGCCAAGAGAATCTGGCGTGCCACAGAAAGCAAGGGTGTTTCGCAGGCATGCCGCCCAAGCCGACAGCAATTCTAATTATGGCATTCCCCCCCCGGGATCGCTATCGGGACCGAAATCGATGAAATGCGCCGGGATTCGATAGCGATCCCGATAGCGATTTCGACTGCGTCTCTATGCAAAATTAGAATTGCCGCCCAAGCCGAGACCCGCACTTGCGTCAGCCGACTGAGAAGCGTACGATTAACAATATGAATGGGAGTACGATTATGAATGCGATTACGGCGAACGAGTTGAAAACGCGGGGCATCCGCAGCCTGGAGCAGATCATGCGCAAGAACGGTGAGGCGGTTATCACCGTGCGCGGCAAGATCCGTTACATGATTGTTACGCCGGAAAAATACGACCGGTTGCGCGAGGCGGAGTTGGACTATGCGGTTCGCGAAGCCAAGCAAGA
>JAQVSS010000381.1 GCA_028700415.1 Kiritimatiellia bacterium | reverse complement strand
TTCCGCGTCGTCGTTTGAGGGCGCGTTCTCCATGCCCTGCATGAAATAGTCCCGCCACTCGTCGTCCTGTTGCAGGATCGCGTCGACATCCGGGGCGAAATCGAGCCCCTCATCGGTGACGTGCTGTTGCGGCGCTTCCGGCATGATGGTGGAGACCGGCGTTTCGGCCGGGTCGGTCAGCTCGTCGATCGTGGGGTTGACCGACATCTCTTTCAGCAGCGCCGCGCGCAGCTCCATCACCGGCATCTGGAGCATTTCCAGGGACTGGCGCAATTGCGGCGCAAGCGTCATCACCTGGCGCTGCTGTTGACTTAAACTAAGGTAAGGGCCTGCCATACATGCATACTCGCCCGGATGGAAGGCGCTTTTGCAGCAACATTCATACCATCCGGTTTTGATTAGTCATCATAGTGGAATCGTCCGTGCAGGGCAAGGTCGGTCTGCAAAAAAGTAACCCGAAAAAATGATAAGGTGAATCGACAGACTAACCGCGATCCCGGCCACGGTTAGTTTGTCGATTTACCGGCGCTGAAATTCCGCGTCCGAGGGGTAAAATCTGTTGACACGGCTTCTTTTTGGGGAGGATAATTGAAACGTGGAAAACGACGGCGTTGTATGGTGCCATAGGCAGACCGGTACGCGGCTGCACGGAGAACAAGGAGGTCGTTATGACAATCTTGGAAAAGGCACTTCAACCTCATGTGGCGAGGATGGACGCTAGCCCGATCAGTCTGGTTGTCCTGGTTGCGGGGGTTCTCGTCTTTTGTCTCTCTCCTCCCGCCGGAGCCGTGCCGGCTTGTCCGGATGGAACAATAATCAAACAGCCCGACGGATCAGTCTTTGTTCTCCAGCTGCGGGGTGACGAGTATTTCTCATGGGCCGAGACCGCGGACGGGTACGCGGTGCTCATGGATCCTTCGGACGAGTACTGGAAGTATGCGCAACCGGTCGAGGGCCAAGCCGCATTCGCTATCGTGCCCGGGGCGCGCATCGGTTCGGCCGCTCCCGGAGCTTATGGGCTGAGTCGGCCGGCCCGGCTTGATACGGCTGTGTTGGGTGCCGAGATCCGGGCACGACGGTTGGTCATGCACGCGGCTCCCGTGGCTTTGCCGGTTCAGGAAGCCCTTCCGCTGCCGCTGCAAACGCCCGATCCGGAAGAGCCTCCGCCGCAACCGCCGCAGTTGATTCCCGTTTCAGGGACCAAGACGATCCGCAACGTGGTGTTGCTCGCCTGTTTCTCGAACCACTGGTATTCGGTGGGGGGCACGGTGAGTGCCTCCTACGGCCGTGTGTCCGTGGGGGAGTACTCGAACCTCTTCAATCAGGTCGGTCATACCACTGACGGTGCGGTCGGATCGGTACGGGACTACTATAAAGAAGTCTCGTATAACAAATTGACGGTGGTGTCGACCGTTTCCGTCTGGGTCAAACTCCCGCAAAGCGAATCGTATTACGGCACGGACGGGTCTTCGAAAGATACCAACTGGCTGCAGATGATCGACGATGCGATCACGGCGGCCGATACTGCAGGGTTCGATTTTTCGCAGGGCGATTCCGACGGCGACGGTTGGGTGGACTGTCTCACCGTGATCCACTCCGGTTTCGGCCAGGAAAGCTCGGGAAACCCGTCCACCTGTATCTGGTCCAAACAGGGTGAGCTGGCGAACTATGTTACGAAGGACGGCGTGAAGATGAAGCGGTGCCACACCGAACCCGCGCTGCGGGGAACGAGCGGTACAGCCATCATCCGGATCGGAACGATCTGCCACGAGATGGGGCATTTTTTCGGCCTGCCCGACCTTTACGCATTCCGCTGAGGGGGTGACCCTGGCGCGGGTGGAGGACAACGCGTCGGTTCTGCTTCTGCGCGACGGGATGACCAACGGCGAATATTTCCTGGTGGAGAACCGGGCCAACACCGGCTTCGACAACGACACGGCTTCGATCTATCCGGGGCTGCTGATTTCCCATGTGGACAGCAAGAGCTCCGACAACGACCTGAACACCTGGGCGCATCCGCTGGTCAAGATCGAGGAGGCCGATGGTGACAACACGCTTGGCACGATCGAGGCGTCCCCCGACATCATGTCCGAAGCCGGTGACGTGTGGACCGGCACGAGCGGTTTGGCCGGCGGGTTCCGCGATCAGACGGGAAACACGACTGCCAACGCGATGATGTATCAGTCGGGCTATTACAGCCGCAGCGACAACGCATCGTATTACTCCTATCTGCAGCTGACGAACTTCTCGGCAGCCGCGAACGTCATGAGCGTTGACATTCAGACGCTGAAGACGACCCTGACCAACCAGACCGTCTATTCGACGGGCTACTATGTTTCTTGGCCCGCCTGTTCCCAGACTTCCCAATACGAGATCCAAGAGGGTGTGTGCACGGTCGCGACCAATTTTTCCGACGGTGCCGAGAGCGAAGATGCCATGTATGAGAACTGGTATCTCTCCGGCAATGCGGGGCGGAGCTCCGCCGGCATGAACAGCGGCACCAACAGCTATCTTTTCAGGCTGTACAGTTACAGCACGGGCGGCTGGTATTCGCCGGTCCAGACCCTGACGCTACAGAAACCGTTTGTTGTGGGCTCGGACTTTGCGCTCTCGTTCTATGTGATTTCGCACCTCTATGCGGACTGCGGCGATCTCAAGTGCCAGATCTCGAAGGACAGCGGCGAAACCTGGTACACGCTCGACAGCTATTACGGCTACATCAACACTTGGACCCGATACGCCTACACCTACGCCTCGCTGACCACGTTGGGCATCTACAGCGGCGACAGCTGCGTGATCCGGTTTGTCCTGAACACCGAATATGCCTTGGGCTGGTCGGGCTTCCCGGAGGTCGGCGTGGCCGTGGACGACATCGCCATCAGCGGCGTGGCCATCGGCGGTTATGGCGGTTGGGTGACGTTAACGAATAACGTGACGGCGACTTCCTATGCGGTGCCGGCGCGGACGAATGGGGTCTATGCCTACCGGGTCCGGGCCTATGCGAATGCCGCGTGGCAAGGATACGGGACCGTGGGCGAGACCACGGTGGCCTTGCCGTGGGTCATTCTGAGCCTGACCGGTCCGCTGATGGCGGAGGCCGGTGCGGTCGCGGTCGTGACCGCCACGCTGTCGCAGATCTCGCCGTTGCCGGTGGTGGTGAATCTCGCGCTGTCCGGCACGGCGACCGAAACGAACGACTTTACGGCCTCGGCCGTGCCGCACACGATCGTGATTCCGGCCAATACGTTGAGCGGCACGCTGGCGCTCACCGCGGTGCAGGACCTCATCGATGAAACGAACGAGACGGTGATCGTGGACATCAGCTCCGTCTTGAACGGCGAGGAGTTCGGCACTCAGCAGGTTACGGCGACGATTGCGGACGACGACCTGACGCCTGGAAGCTTCGAGGAGTGGGTTCAGAACTACTGTCCGGGTATGGATCTGCCGACCGCGCTCACGAACGACTACAACGCGGACGGCGTGCAGAACGGCTTCGATTATGCGTTCGGGCCGAATCTGGAGACCAATGCGCCCCTGCTGAACATCTTCTGCTTTACGAACGCGCCTGTCGTGGATATCCCGAAACAGCTGGTGTCGACAGTCCCCTACGTGGGCATCGCGATTGACATGACGCGGGCACTGGACAGTCCGTCGTGGATCACAAACGGCCTGCACGCGATCGACCCGGCGGGCGAACCCACCAACCGCTGCTGGTATGTGCCTGACACCACCGGCACGTCGGGCTTTTTCCGCGTACGGGGCTTCCTGAAGTGATCCTGGGGCTGAAACGGGCGGACACGGAAATGTTTGACTCTTGACTCCGGCTCTGGGATGAGCCCCCCCTGTCCCTAATGAAGGGTTTGGGCTGTAATTTGACATTTAAGGGGTGCTTGACGACTGTTCGGCGTGGTAAAGTATCGGCATGGCGACGCGAACGGTGATCCGTTTTGAGCCTTTCGGAACAATACGAAAGAGGGGGAATATTGAAAATCAGGCGGCGTGTTTTCTTAGAGGGGATTGCGGCGGCGGCCGGAATGGCCGCGTTCGGTGGCGAAACATCGGGGGGCGCCAAGCTGAAGCTCGGCGTTCTGAGCGACATCCATCTGCGTGACCCGG
>JAQVSS010000380.1 GCA_028700415.1 Kiritimatiellia bacterium | reverse complement strand
GTGACGTTCCAAAAGAGATCAAAACGCGCCACATCCGCCACTGCCTCAAGGCCGACCCAGCCTATGGCAAGGGAGTGGCCGACGCACTGGGCATACCCCTGAGCGAGGTCAAGTGACACCCCGGGCCCGGCGGATCCAGACCTGTCTACGGGCTTTGCCTCAACTAACGCGGAACTGACGCAAGGCGCGTCAGTCCCGCTTTTTTTATCCATTGGCCTGACTGCACATGCCGCCCAGCGCCGCCGCTACGCTCACCGCCAGTTCCTGCAGGGAAAAGGGCTTCTGGATAAAGCAAACGTTCATATCCAGCACCCCGTGATGCGCGACCACATCCGCGGTATACCCCGACATGTACAGACACCGGATATCGGGATATTTTAGTTTAAGCTTTTCAGCCAGGTCCCTCCCGTTCATCTCCGGCATGATCACATCCGTCAAAAGCAGGTCGATCGGCTCCTGACTCGCCTCCGCTAGCCGCAAGGCCTGCCGTGGCGTAGAGGCGCACAACACCTTGTACCCCAGTTTCTCCAGCATCGCCCGGCTCAGCCGCAAGACCGAATCTTCGTCTTCGGCGATAAGGACGGTCTCGCCGTGCCCGCGCACCGTAACCTCCGGCGTGCGGTAGTCTCTGCCCTCGGCCGCGCCTGCGTACAAGGGCAAGCTGATTGTGAACTGCGTGCCCTGCCCGGGAGCGCTCCAGACCCGGATCAAGCCGTTGTTCTGCTTGACGATGCCGTGTACGGTCGCCAACCCCAACCCGGTTCCCTTGCCGACTGCTTTGGTAGTGTAAAACGGTTCGAACAGGTGATCTAGCGTCTCGTTGTCCATGCCGCAACCGGTGTCGCGGACCGTAAGCACGGCATATGCCGCACCCTGCCGCCCCTGACTTGCGCTACCGGCTTCAGTGCCTTTACGTTCAACCCCCGTGCTGATCGTGACAGCGCCCACATCACTGATGGCGTCACGCGCGTTGACGCACAGGTTGGCCAGAATCTGGTGGAGCTGCGAGGGATCGATCTCAACCGTAACGGCGGACGCTCCCGGGTTGAACTCCAGCGCGATGTTTTCGCCCACCAGACGCCGAAGCATCTTGATCATCTCCCCGATTGCCGCGTTCAAGTCCAGCACACGCGGCGTCACCACCTGCTTACGCGCGAAAGCCAATAGCTGCTGCGTGATCTCAGCGGAGCGTTTGGCCGCCTGGACGATCTCGTCAATATCAGTGCGGACAGGCGAGTCCGGCTCCAAGGATTCCAGTGCCAGTTCAGCATTGCCCAGAATCGCGCCAAGCATGTTGTTGAAATCATGCGCCACCCCTCCCGCCAGCCTTCCGACAGATTCCATCTTCTGTGACTGGTGTAGCTCCGTCTCTAAACGCAGATGATCGGTCACATCCTTAGCCACTGCCGTATAATTGACCGTACGTCCTGCGTCATCACTGACCGGCGCGATTGAAATGTCCTCGGTGTAGAATGATCCGTCTTTACGTTTGTTGATCAGCCGACCCCGGTAGATTTCTTGCCGTAAAAGTGTCTGCCACATCTGTTGGTAAAACTCCACGCCATGCTTTCCACTCTTTAAAATACTGGGGGTCTTACCAATCGCCTCTGGCCGTGTGTAGCCGGTGACCCTTTCAAACGCCTCGTTCACATAAAGGATCACCCCTGCCGGATCAGTGACCATTACAATCTCGCCGCTCTGCTCGATGGCCGCCACCAGCCTGCGCTGGCGCGCCTCGGTCTGCTTGATCTCCGTGATGTCGTAGTAATGCTCGATCCGTCCGCCGGCATAAAGCCCGGTGCGCACTGGCTGGCTCCAGTGCTGCAGCCAGCGTTCCTCGCGCCCTTCACCAGCCAGAACATGACATTCGAACTTTTCAGTATAGGTGTTGTCGTCGTAGGTGGCCAAGACTTTGGCCGCGAACCCGGCGGGGTCTTCGAAAATCCTTGCGAGCCGGCTCTTGATCAGAGTGCGCTTGGGCCTGCCGACCACCGCGTCCCGCTCAACCCCGAAGAAACGCCCCATCGTGCGATTGACCCAAACCACGTTGAAAGCCGAATCCAGAATGAAGATGCCGACCTCTGTCGTGTCGAGCACGTCATCCGTTAAAGATCGGTATTTCTTCTCGCTTTCGGTGAGTTCGATTTCGATTTTCTTCCGTGGCGTTATGTCCTGAATGATAACCGCGAACTGATTGGGGGCCGGGCGAAAGGCGGCTACATCGAAGAACTTATTGAGTTGGCCCGCGAAACTTTCGAAATGGCTCGGTTCGCCGGTCTGGACCACCTTGCCGTAAGCGTCGAACCAATGCTGCTCAATGCCGGGAAACACTTCCCGCATGGTCTTGCCAACCACCTCCGTGCCACGCAACCCCGTCATGCTTTCGAAAGCCGGATTGACCGCAAGAAACCGGTAGTCAACTGGTTTGCCGGCTTCGTCAAAAATCATCTCATGCACCGCGAACCCGTCCAGCATCCTGCGGAACAGCGTCCTGTAGTTTTCCGCATCAGTCTGGTCCCGGCAAACCAGCACCACTCCGCACGGGCTGCCGTTCCCGCCCAGGATCGGCGATGCCGAAACGGAGATAGGGCACTCAGCCCCGTCCCTTCCGATCAGCAGCATCTGATTGTCAGGCCCGGATGCTGCATATCCGCGCAAACCCCATTCCGGCGGAGACGGCAGCCGCTCGCGCGTACCCTCATGGACTATATGCAAGACATCTTCCAACGGGCGGCCACGCGCCTTGCTTTCGTCCCACCCGGTCAGGCGCGCGGCCACGGGGTTAATAAACTCCACAAGACCGCGGTCGTCCGTCACCAGCACCGCGTCGTTGATCGCCCTGAGCGTGATGCTTTGTCTGTCGGTGCTGGCACGCAGCGCGGCTTCGGCTTCATACAGCGCCTGATAGTGCTGAGCCTGGGAACGCAGCCAAACCATCTGCACTGCGGCGAACAACCCCAATGACAAAGACAGCATCACCGCAAAAGTGAGCCTGGAAATGAAACGCCAATCACCAATAATCTCATCGATATCCTGCTTAGCGGCGATAAACCAGTTGGTTCCCGGCACCGCGCGCGTGAACGCGAGCACCGGTTTGTTGCGATAGTCCACGCCATTGCATACGCCCTCAATCCCTGACACCGCCTTGACTGCCACGACATCTTTGCGGGAAAGCGGCACCCGCAACCGCAACGCCGTGTCGGGTTGGTGTCGCGCCGAGTTTAAAAAAAGCGCGTCATCACCATCACGGCGCGCAAGCGTGGTTTCAGCGGTCCCGCTGGCGGTAGGCCAAGACTGCAGCAGCGGATACAGGAAACGGTTGGCGCCGCTGACCAGCACAACCTTGCCCAGCAAATCAGCCCGCGCATCACCTCCGCCGGACAAAATCGGCGCAACCACGCTGATGTGCGGATCCGTCTTCTGCAAATTAAGATGCAGATCTGTCAGCATCGGGCATCCTTCACGAGCGGCCAACGACAGAGATTCCTTGCAGTCTGCCTCTAAATCTGTCGCGCCGGAAAGGCTCAGCCGGATTTTGCCCGCGACATCGACAAGCAGCATGTCAGTGTATCCGAAATGTTTGGCCAAGACGCGGAAGCGTTCTAGCAGCGGTTTTGCCCGGCTCTCCAGCGGGTTTTTAAGGTAATCCGCGACCATCACTTTGATAAGCGGGTCGTCCGCCAAAAGGGCGGCGTCACTCAGGCGTTCATCGCGCCATGAAACAAGCTCCGACACCCTCAGGTGCGCGACAGAAGCGAGCGTTTCAGCCGCCCGCTGGAAAATCACTTCCGTTTGAGAACGGTAATACCAGACCCCGCCGCCAGCCATGGCCGCCAGCAACATCAGCCACACCAGCCGCAGCCATATCCGTATTTTGCGGTCCCGTATCCGCCACATGCCCAGCCCTTTAATTGATAAGCCTTACAAATCCGTGCCCCGTCATCGTATGTTCGCCACATCACAAATATATTGGCAAAAAGACGTCCCTTATGCAAGCGCTTGTAACCAGAGCCAACTCGCCTTTGCGCCTTTTCAGTCCTTTTGCTAGACTTCCAACCATGCTTTCGCACTTGGCAGTCAAAAATCTGGCTATCGTTGAAGAGGTGTCCGTCAATTTCGGCCCCGGCCTCAA
>JAQVSS010000379.1 GCA_028700415.1 Kiritimatiellia bacterium | reverse complement strand
ATTATCCTAAAAGGGCTATTCCACACACAGGGAGGGACGAGCGTCTGCTCGTCCAAGGGCAAGCAGACGCTTGCCCCTCCCGGGCCTAGACATTTTTCGGGGCGGGTTGCGTCGGGAAAATGTCGCCTGGCGGGCGACACATCGGGCTGGCGCGTGTGCTAAGGTGACGCTGTTTTCACGAACGGTTCGTGAGACACGAATCCTTCAACACACACGTCAACACCTGAGGAGGCGGACATGAATAACGGCACAAACACGGCGGAAACCGCACAGAAGGCATCCGGTCATAACGACGCGCCGGCGCGCAGCTACCGGCCGCGCCTTTCGTTCTACCACGCCAACGGCAAGGGAACCGGCAGCGCGGCGCAGTTCGAGGCCGTTCCGGCCGGCGGCGACCGGGACGGCGCGGTCTTCCTGTCGCTCGCCCAGCAGAAGAGCGTGGCCACTGGGTCGGTCGAACAAGGCACCCGCCAGCACGCCACGTTCGACTGGCAAAACCGCGTCACCGTGAAACTCAATTTCGGCGACCTCTGTCAGATGTTGCAGGTTTTCAAGGGGCAGGCCGCGTCCATCGCGGACGGCAAGGGGCTGTACCACGACAGCCGCAACACGACCACGCTCATCAACCTGACCCGCCAGTCGGAACCCTATACCGGTCTGGCGCTGGAGGTGTCGCGGCGGGGCAAGGCCGAATCTGAGCCGGCGGTCCGCACGCGCATCGTGTTCAACAGCGCGGAGGCTTTCGGCCTCGGCGCGGTCTTGGAGCAGGTCTTGGGGTTGCTGGCGTTCGGGATCCCGAATGACGCCTTTTATTCCGCGCGCCCGGAACGTTTGGAGCCAGAGTCGGCCACGTTTTAACCATACGAAACAACACAGGGGGTAAGTTTCTTCGTGGGCTTTGTGCCCTGTGTGGTTCCCCTTCCCCGGGAGGGACGAGCGTCTGCTCGTCCTTCCCGGCGCTGTCGAAGACCTTCGAGCTAATGATTGAGCACTGTGCGTTCGCGCAGATGAAGAAGTCCGTCACCTTGCCGCAGCAGAGGTCGGTGCCTTCCCGGGCGGCAGCAGCGCCGCCGCCGCGAAGGCCCGTTCGACCGCGTCGCGCGCGAGCGTTGTCTTGAGGTAGAGGCGTTTCGTCGCGGGCACGGTGATCGACGCGCCGCCCCGCTCGAACGCGACAGCCTTGCCGGCGAAGTCTTCGTAGAGGCTCGCCTCGCCCGCCGCGATCGGAAGGCGCAGCCACCCCTCGCCCGAGCCGTGCCAGTAGACGACCCACGTGGCGCCGTCCTTCGAGAAAACGAAGGCGCGCACCGGGGTTTGGCCGTTGCCGACAGCGAGCGGCCAATAGTCAACGAGCTCGTAATCGCCTTTGGCGTCCACGACGAGGTGGTGCTCCTGCGCGTAGTTCTTGAGCCGCGGGCGCCACTCGTCCTTGAAAAGGCCGCGCCGGCGGCAGTCGCCCCAGCGCCGCATCATCTCGAGGATGTCATCCGCGCGCGGATGCCGTTTCAACGCCGACGCCGGCATGAGAATCGATATCGCGCAGTCCCACGCTGCCGCCACGGAGGCGCCGTATTCCCACATGTCCGCCTGCGTGCCCACCCTGGGCCGCGCGCCGCCGGACGGAGTGGAAAACATCCACCAGCCGAAGTCCACGCGCGACATGTCCTGCTGCGTGATCGGCGCCTGCTTGAACGGAAACTCGCGCAGCTTCGCCTTGAACACTTCCGGAGGGAAGGTGTCGAACGCGTTCGCGCCCGCGAGCATGTGCCAGCCGAAATGCGTTTTGGCGGCGCCTTCGCCGAAGGAGGGCTCGGGCGTGAGCAGCTTCCAGTACCTGAGCTGCGCGTTCGCGACGTGGTAGTTGAACGGGCGGTTCACGCCCTCCGAGCCGTCGAGGTAGACGTACTCGAAGCCGCAGTTATAGGCGCGCGCGAGCTTTGCCGCCACTTCGTCCTGCAGGCCGGTGTTCTGGTCGGCGTAGCAGCTCATCGGCGTGCCGAATTCGCTTACGTCGAGAATGCCGCCCACCTCGCCGTTCGGATGCGCAGCGACGCGCGTCTTGTGCGCGCCGCGCTTCACGCCGAGAAACCTGTACGGCGGCTCCGCCGTATACGATTCGTACGAGACGAGCTCGCCGCCGAACTGGAGGATGCGGCAGGGGGCGTACATCACCACGTCGTCCGTGGGCTCGTGCACCGTGATTTCCGTGTCGTTCATCGAGGCGGAAAGCGGCGCGGCAAGCGTGAAGCGGCGCGTTTTGTTGAGCCGCGGATCCGCGACGGGCGTCACGTAGCGGCTCTGCAGGCCGATGTGCGAATGCAGCGTGTGGAAACCGGCCTTGATTCCCGCCGCCTTAACCTTGCCGAGCATCGCCTTCAGGTCGGCCTCGCGGTTCGGATAGGAGTCCTTCCAGTCGTAGTCGCCGCACAGCCCCCAGCTCGCCGCGCATTTGAATACGTCGCTGTAGCTGAAGGTCATCAGCTTGAACCCGCCCTTCTTCGCGTAGGAGACTAGCTCGTCGGCGTCGGCCGGCAGTGACGCGGCGCACACGTGGAAGATCGCCTCCTGCACGTCCGGCGAGCGGCGGCTCTTCACGCCGCGGGGAAGTCCGAAGTCCTTTTCGAGCGCGTCCATCGCGTCGAGGAACGCCTCGCGGCCGGGCGCCGCGAGAAGCGCCGCCCCGGCGCCGCGCAGCTTCACGCCGGCCGTCGCCTCCGCGTAGAGAATGTTCGCCCCCGCCCGCGTTTCGTGGTCAATGTCGGGATGGGGCGAGGTGCCTGTCACGCACACGGCGGCCTTCGCGTCCCAGCTCGCGTTGAGCCAGTCGCCGAAGTTCGCGCGGTTCTTCACGGGCAGCTGTACGCGGAAGGACACGACGGGCGGCAGATCCATGCGCAGGTAGTCGTAGGTCGGCGTGCGGTCGACCGGGAAATCGTCGAGCGTGAACACCGCATAGCCGGGCGTCGTTTTGAGCGCCACCTTCGCCTCGTATAGGTCATGGCCGAAGCCGGCGTAGAGGAAATCACCCTCCCGCCGCAGGCGCGTCGCGGGATAGACCGTGCGCTTGTTGGGGTGGATCAGTTTGAGCTCATTGTGGAACGGCCTGTCCTGCGTGACCGTGAAAAGTGGCAGCTTCATCCCCGCGTCCACGCATTCTTCGCCGGTCTTCTTCACGACGAGGGACTTCACGAGCGCGTCTTTCCCCACGACGAGGCGGAAGTCGCTGTTTTCCACGATGACCTCCGTGGCCGGATCCGCGTCGAGCGCGAGCGCGTAAAGCTTGGGCTCGCCGACGGCGGAGCCGAGCGCGACCGTGTTGCCGCCCGCTTTCAGCGCTGACAAGGGGAACGAATACCTGTAGCCAGCCTGGATTTCGCGGGTTTCCTTCGGCGAGCGGACAGGCGTCGCGTCGAAGCCGGGCAGCCAGGTCGCCAGCGGCGCGCGCGTTTCCGTCGCGGCCGGCACGCCGTTGAGCGTCACCGTCGGACGGAACGTGTCGTCCACCGGAGCGCCGAGCGCGACCAAGAGCGACACGTCGCCCGTCTTCGGAGCCTCGCCGACGCGCAGTTCGAAGGTCTTTGCCGCGTCGAGCGCGACCGGCGACGCGCCTTTCCAAAAAACAGGCTCCGCCAAAGAGGCGCACACACACGCCCACGCCGCCGCGACCGCCCATAACCTTGTCTTCATCATGTCATCCTCTCACTAGCATCCCATAAACGTGACCGATGACGCATCGGTTCCTATGTTTGCCAGTTATTATGCGGGGCGGGGGCGAAAAGAGTCAATCCCGGAAATCCGCGGGGCGCATCCGATTCACTTGACTGGGTCAGGCACGGGGGAAGTTCTAAAGTTCTGGAGTTCTGTCAGACCGGCCCGACTGGTCCGACAGTCCCCGGCAGCGCGTCGTTTCGGGGTAGCGCGCGACACCCATCCGCGCCATGCACGGAAATTTGGACTGCGGCGGCAAGCGGTATCCCGCGCGACGCCGCTCTTAACGCAGACGGGCCAGAACAGCCAGACCTTGCACGTTGAACGTTGAGCGTTGAACGTTGAGCGTTTGCTCGTTCTTCCCCCCCCCAAAAAAACCTCTGCGGTCTCCGCGTCTCCGCGTGATTCTAATCAGTCTCACCACAGAGACACA
>JAQVSS010000378.1 GCA_028700415.1 Kiritimatiellia bacterium | reverse complement strand
CCCATTCCGAACACGGCAGTGAAGGGCCCCATCGCCGAGGGTACTGCGGGACGCGCCCGCGGGAGAGTAGGACGCCGCCGGGAATTCATTTCCCCGGGCCGCGAGTCACACAGACTCGCGGCCCTTTCTTTATGAAGGCATAGATCATAATCACGTCCCGCAGTATATTATATTGCGTAAACTTGTATTCGGCAGTTAATGCAACCACAGCGGGTACAAGTGGAATAATTACGCTTCTTACGGCCATACGACCCGGTAGAAGCGTTGCTTGGCGGAAGATTCTCCATCATGGAAGATTGCCGCGCCGCCGACAGCGGTGCGCCCGCTCCACACGCGCCGCCACACCCCTGTATGCAGATCGCCGACAGACTCCACCGCCACGGGAATGTTCGCGGCGCCGCTGATCGTGAAGCCGAAACCCTCCGCGTCGCGCGCAAGGCTCGACGGCGCCACGGCGGCATTCCAGACCGTCACCGGTCGGCCGGCGAATGTGTCACCCCAGCCGGACGCCTGCGGCAGGCGGCATACCGCCGCGTCACCGGTGCCGAACGCCCCGTCGCTATATGCCGGACAGTCGCCGCGGAAGAAGATGCTTGCCAGCCCCGCGCAGCCCGCGAACGCGCCCGCGCCGATAGTCGTCACGCCGCCGGGCACGATCAGATTCACCAGTTCCGCGCAATCGGCGAACGCGCCGGTGCCGATGGCGGTCACGGGAACGCCGCCCAGGGAGATCGGGATGATGCGGTCGGTGGCGGTGTCATCAGCATCCAGCCCGATGACGGTTGCCGCGCCATCGCCGACCGTATAGCGGAACGGCCAACCGAACCAGCGCTGAACCACGGTGAAGGTGAGCGGGCTGTTGGTGGCGGTGTCGGCCGCGACCCACACCATGCAGGTGCGCGTCATGCCGGTAAGATTTTCCGACATGCTCAATTCCACCTGGCCGCTGTCCGTGCCGCTGATGCCGTCGGTGATGCGCAGCCAGGTGACGCCATAAGGCTCGGCCCAGTAGGACATGGTTCCCGTCCCGGTATTGGTCACCGCAAAGGAGAACGTTCCGCCAGCCGGATCCGCCAGCAGGTTCGCGGGGTGGATCGACAAGCAGGCGGTTCCAACGACGCGCACCTGTAGACCGTTCCAGTACTCCTCCTCGCGCGGCACATCCTCGGGCCAGCCCGAGGTCCCGAATGATCGGTAGGCGATCCCCGCCACCCCTTGGAACGAAGTCTCCCCGCAAGCCGGTGCGTCCCCCAGAAAGATGATGTCAAACAGCCCTCCACAGCCGGCAAAAGCGGCGTCGCCGATGAAGGCCACCCCCCTGCCGACCGACACGCGCCACATGCCAAAGCAATCCGCGAACGCCTCCGTGCCGATGCGGGTCACGCTGTCGGGAATGACCAGTTGCTGAAGACGGCGGCAGCCGTAAAACGCCGCGTCGCCGATGGAGGTCACTCCTTCGCCAAGGCTCAGGACCGACAGCCCTTCGCACCCGTAGAACACCTCCCGCCCGATGTTGGCCACGCTGTCTGGGATCGTGGCGTCGTACAGGGAGGTGCAATAGGCAAACGCTTCGTCCCCGATGTTCGTTACGCTGTCGGGAATGGTCATGGCGTTCAGGGAGGCGCAATAGGCAAACGCTGCGTCCCCAATGTTCGTCACGCCGTGTGGAATCGTCACACTCCCCAGTGTTTGGCAGCCAGAAAACAGACGCGCGCCAATGCGTTTGATCCCCTCGGGCAGGGCAATGTCAATGAGCGACCGACAGCCGGCAAACGCGGATTGTCCGATGTTCGTCACGCTGGCCGGAATCGTGACGCTTGTCAGCCAAGTGAAGTCGGCAAAGGCGTGATCGCCGATTCCGGTCACAGGCACGCCGCCAATGAATTCGGGTATGACGATTTCGCCGGACTCGTCAAGATGATGGAGTCCCTTGACGGTGATCGCTCCGTTCGTGGCGGCAATCCACAGCGGCCAGCCGAAAGGGCGCTGACGCACCGTTACCGCCACCTGGCTGTTCGTGGCGCTGACCGAGGCCACCGTGACGATGCCGACGCGCTCCGTATCGAAGAAATCCGCGTCGGCTCGCAGCCGCACCACGCCGCTGTTCGTGCCGCAGCCGCCGCTGACAATCCTCAGCCAGGGGGCTTGCGAGGCGACCGTGAAGCCCATCCGGCCAAAATCGGTTCCATCCAGCGAGGAAGGCAGTTGGGCAAGGCCCGTATTGTTGACCGCGAACGATGCCTCCACCGTGTCGTCGGTGTCGATCGCAATCCACGCGGGTTCGACCGACAACCCGGCAATCGGCCATCCGCGGAGCGGCACCCCGTTCCAGTATTCCTCCTCGCCAGGCACATCCTCCGGCCAGCCGGTGGACACCGAGGTGCGATAGGCGGTGCCGGGCACATGCTGGAACGGCGCGACTCCGCACACCGGCGCGTCGCCCAGGAAAAACAAGTCAGCAAGCCCTGTACACCCGGAAAACGCATGCGCGCCAATGACGGACACACGCGCGGGAATGGTCACGGATATGAGACCGCACTCCGAAAAGGCATAGTCCCCGACAGCGGCCACGCTGTCCGGCAGCGTCACGCCCGACAGCGAGCCGCAATGGGCGAAGGCATAGTCCCCGAGGATCGTCAGGCCCGCAGGCAGTCCCAGACCGTCCAGCATCGCGCACTGTGCAAACGCGTGCGCGCCGATGGCGGTCACGTGGCTGCCGATGGCCGCATCCGTCAGCGCCTGGCAGTCGTAAAATGCCATCCGGCCGATGTTGGTTACGCCATGCCCCAAGACCACGCTTGTCAGATCATAGCAATACGCAAAGGCAGCCTCCCCGATGGCGGTCACGCTGTCGGGAATCGTCGCGCCGGTCAATCCGCTTTGTGTAAATGCGTTATCACCAATGACGGTGACACCGGACGGGATCGTCACACAGGTCAGCGAAGAGCAACCGGAAAAGGCGCTTTTGCCGATGGTTGCGACCGTCTCCGGCATGGACACCCCCGTCAGGCCGTAGCATGCGGCAAACGCGGACTCCCCGATGGCGGTCACGCCCTCGGGGATGTCGTAGGCGCCGGATTTCATAGGGGGGAACGCGAGAAGCATGGTTTGCGCCTTGTCGTAAAGCACGCCGCCGGGAGCGCAATAGCTCGGGTTGGCCGGGGCAACCGCGATGGCGGCCAGTGCGGTATAGGCGAACACGCCCGCGCCGATGTGGCTCACGCCGCGGCCGATCATGATCTGTTCCAGGGAATAATTGAGCGCGAAGGCACCCTTGCCGATGCGGGTCACGCTGTCGGGAATCGTCACCCCCGTCAGGCCGCAACAGTAGAATGCGTGGTCGCCGAGGGTTATCAGACTCTCTGGGAGGGTTATCCCGGTCAAAAATATGCATTGGTAAAACGCGCTGTGGCCGATATTGGTGACACCGCTGGGAATCGTGACGCTGGTCAGCGACAGGCAATCGGAAAACGCCTGAATGCCGATGTGGGTCACGCCGGGGGGAATCGTGACGCCCGCGAACCGTCCCTGATAAAAAGCCCTGTCTCCGATGGCGGTCACGGGCAGGCCTCCGATGCCGGCGGGGATGCTGACCTCGTCATTGGCGCCCGAGTAGCCGGTGATCGTGATTTGCGCTCCGTCCGAGACGTAGGCGAAGTCGCCTTCTTGTCCAGCGCGGACGCTTGCGGCGGCGATAAGCGCCAGCAGCAGGGTCTGCCCCAGCAGCAACTGGGCAAGCCCGATGTGTTTTCGGCGGATGACGCTATCCGCAGGGGCTTTGGCACGGAACATGTAAGGCATTGGGCAGATCGGCGCATGCATGTTCATACAATAACGTATGTTTAAATGATAGGCAAGCGCCGCTGCCAAGAGAGGCTACTATAAAAAAAATAATCACAGGCTTGTTGACAAGCCAGCCGATTCAGGATATTTTATTGACAAACCATGAAATTGGAACGTGACATAATGATCGTAGCCAGCAGACTCCTCGTTACCGGGCGGGTTACGCCCGTGTTTTCAGTAACGATGTGTCAGGCGGGCTCCTGATCTTTAATTCAAGTCAGTGGTTCCAGAGTCATCAGAGAGACCCGCCGTTATTTCATACGGCGGGTTTTTGTTTATAGGGTGAGGAAGAAAAAAA
>JAQVSS010000377.1 GCA_028700415.1 Kiritimatiellia bacterium | reverse complement strand
CCACGGCGGACGGCGGTGTCGAGGGCGTGGCGGTCCGCACGGGCGAGGGGGCGGCGCTCGACCTGACGCCGCAGACGTGGCGCGACGCGGTGAAAGAGGCGTGTGTCCGGCGACGGGTGCTGACGGGCGTGGGCATCGCGCTGGGGGTATGGGCCGTGTTCATGGGCGTGCTGTTCGCGGGGCCGGCGGTGTACGGTCAGCTGACCTCCCGTGTGCGCAACGCGTCGAAGGCGCATGCCAAGGCCTACAAGCAGGTTTCCGACACCCGCGAGCGGGTCAACCTGATCCTCTCCTATACGGACCGGACTTACTCGGTGCTGGAGATGCTGAGGATGACGTCGTCCTATCTGCCTCCGGGCATCACGCTGGCCGCGTTCAACTACAAGCGCGATGACGGGATGAAGATTTCGGGCGAGGCGGATCAGCCCACGCTGGTGTATGATTTCAAGAATGCCGTCACGGAGGTTCCGCTATTCGAATCGGTGGGCCTCTCGGGGCCGTCGGCCAACAAGGGCAAGCACAAGTTCGACATTGACGCCAAGTTCAAGGGGGTGACGCGGAAATGAGTGCGGTGTCATCCAGAGAGAAGAACATGCTGCTGATCACGGTGGTGGTCGTGCTCTATGCGGCGGCGGGGTTGAGTTACAAGAAACAGGCTGCGAACTGGAAGGTGGCTCAGCGTGTCTACGCCACGGCCCAGAAGAAACTGAACGATGAGAACGCGCTGATCGCGGCGAAAGAAGAGTGGTCGGCGAAATACGCGCAGATGCGCGACCTGATGCCGGTCTTCCCGTACGAGAAGGATGTCGACACGCACTGGCTGAACGTGATGGATTCCGTGGCCACGCGCAACGGGTTCACCATCGCCAGGCGGCAGACGGGCAAAGAGGCGGAGGTCGGCGATGTGTACGAGCTGCCGATCGACTGCAAGGACTGGGAAGGCACGCTTGAGGCGCTGGTGAAATTCCTCTATGACCTGCATCGGGAGGGAGCGATGCTGGATGTGCGGCAACTGTTCATCCGCCCGTCCACCAAGCCCGGTTATCTGAAGGGCACGTTCGCGCTCTATTGCGCGTATATGCGGGGTGATGTGGAGAAGGCCGAGGCCGGCGGGCGAACGACCGCGGCCGGCGGGGTGACGAACAGTGCGGCGGAGCCGGTTCTGGAGGTTCCTGCGCCTGCGGCGATACCCCCGACCGAGGCGGGTGGCGGGGTGACGAATCCTGTGGCAGAGAAGGTTGAGAGTTGAACGTTGAGAGTTGAGAGTTGAGAGTTCAAACGTTCAACGTTCAACGTTCAACGCTCAACGCTCAAGTTACTGATGCGGAAAAGGCTTTTGAGGAAACACGTATGAAGAACATGCGAAACTATGGGGTCAGTTTTGGGGCGTCGTGTGTATTGGCGCTCAGTATGGCTTTGGCCCAGGACCAGGCGCCGCAGGCGCCTGCCGCGCCGCAGCCTGCGGCTGCGCAACCCCCCAACGGCAAGGCGCCGACGCAGCCGCGTCAGATGGCGCAGCCGCGGTGGGGCGGGCGGTCTTCCCTCGGCGGGGTGGTCAGCCCCCGCCCGTCCGCCCCGGCGCAGCCGTCTGCGGCCGCTCCGGTGGACAGCCCTGCCGGGAAGGAGGGCGGCGAGGCGAAGTCGAAGACGACGACGCCGTCCCTGAAGTTCGACAACGCGCCCACCGACATCATCCTGCAGGCCTACGCGCAGGAGACGGGCAAGACGCTGCTGATCGCGCCGGATGCGCCCAAGGCCAACATCACGCTCAAGAGCCAGCCGGATGTGGAGCTCACCAAAGAGGAGTTTATCGAGGCCATCGAGGTGGTGCTCAGCATGAACGGCATCGTGCTGGAGCCCTTCGGCGAGAAGTTCGTCAAGGTGTTCGCGCGCAAGACGGTGCGCACGGACGGCATCAAGATCCTGATGGAGAGCCCCGAGAAAGGCCATCCGGAAAAGACCCGGGTGGTGAGCCAGATGATTCAGCTCAAGTCGATCACGGTGGCCGAGGCGCAGAAAGCGCTGGAAGGGTTCAAGAAGCCGGACGGGCTGTTCCAGACATTCGAGCGCACCAACAGCATTCTGGTGACCGACACGCAGGAGAACGTCAACCGGATGCTGGAGATCGTGAAGTTCATCGACCAGCCCCTGCTGGTGCTGGAAGAGGTCAACGTGAGGGCGATACGTTTCGCGAAGGCGGACGACATCAAGAAGCGGCTGGAGGAGCTGGTGGCGGAGTCGCAGAAACAGACGCAGGCCAAAGAGGAGGTCAAGGCGAACGTCTCGGGCGCGCCGGGCTTCAGCCGCACCACGGGCCGGCCGCTGCCGCCCGGGCTGACACGGCTGGGCGCGCAGTTGCAACCGCCTGCCGCGGCGACGCCGAACGAGATCCTGCAGACGCTGGTGAGCGATGCGGACCGCGGCATGATCCGCGGCAAAGTGCAGATTCTGGCGGACGAGCGCTCCAACCAGCTCATCATCGTCACCCGCGCCGACAACATGGCCTTTTTCGATAAGATCATCACGGTGCTGGATGTCGAAACCGCGCCGGACGTGAAGGTGGAGGTGCAGCGGCTGGAGTTCGCCGACGCCGAAGAGGTATCGACGATGCTGAACGACCTGATCGGGAACGCGACCAGCAAGAAGGATGAGAAAAAACCTACGGGAGCGGCAAAGGGGACCGGCACACCGAACACGCCGGGCGAGGCGCCCAAGAGCATGACGCTGGCCGAAACCTTGGCGGCGCGTGCGGCCAACCGGACGGAGACGACGGCCAGCGAGCCGGGAAAGAGCAAGCTCGGGCAGTTAAGCAAGGACAACATCAAGATCCTGGCGGACAAGCGCACCAACGCCCTCGTGATGATGGGCAGCCCCAACGACCTGCTGGCCATCAAGGAAATCATCAAGGGCATGGACATCCAGCTCTCGCAGGTGCTGATCGAGACGGTGGTGCTGCAGGTTGAACTGGGGGATGACATCAAGACCGGCATGGATTGGGTGCAGCGCGGCAAGCGCACGTCCTATGAGCAAGATCCGGTTTATGGCGATCCGGATAATCCTGATGAAATTACGGGCTACACCACACGGAGGGTTGTCACCCGTGACACGATCTTCAACAACGGCGACCAGATGGGCGCTGGCGGTGGGAGCGGCTCGTCGCTGCTGGGGAGTTTGTTGGGGATCGGCGCGACCGTGGCGACCAATACGGCATCCGGTTATCTCGGGGCGCGCACGGGCATCAGTTATTTCCTGAAATCCGACAAATTGAACATTGCGGCGCTGATCGAGGCGTCGAAATCCGATACGCGCACCAAAGTGCTCTCGTCGCCGGTGCTGATGACGGTGGACAACAAGGAGGCCACTCTGGAGGCGACCTCCATGCGTTATCTCTACAAAGGCGTGCGGTACTCGGGCAGCACGCAGTACGGCACTGAAGTGCCGGATTTCGAGCAGCGGGATATTGGTTTGACGGTCAAAATCACCCCCCGGATCAGTCCGAACGGTGCGGTGGTGCTGACGATCGAAGAGAAGTTTGAGACAGTGGGCGCAAACCAGCCAGTGGGTAAAGAGTCCTACCCGACGGTCAACACGCGCAAAGTGCAGGCGGATGTCGCGGTTGAGAACATGCAGACCGTGGTGTTGGGCGGTCTGGTGCAGAATGAGATTAAAACAGAGGAAATCGGTATTCCGATCCTCAAGGACATCCCTTGGGTCGGCAAGTACCTTTTCGGTAAGACCGCGTATGCCGACAACCGTTCGGAACTCTTGGTCTTTCTGACCCCCTATGTGCTGGATAACGCGAAAGATCTCGGGGAAGAGGCCGCACGCCGGAAAGCGGCCCTGTCGGATGACCGTCCCTGGGTGGATTACGGATGGTCCAAGAGCACATTGGCGGATCCGATGCCGTCCGCGGAACGGATGCGCCGCGCCAAACAGCGCTGGGCCACGGAAGACGCCAATCATAAGGCGGAAAAGGAATATGGCACCTTGCTGGAAGAGCGCGAAAAGCAGTTGGAGAAGCGGGCGGAAAAAGATGCCGAGGAGGAGCTGAAGCGTGCGAAGCGAAACGCTGAACAGGCAACCGGGGGTGCCGAGGATCGGGATGACGCCGCGCAAACGGAGGCCCAACTGCGGGAGTTGCTGGAGAAGCT
>JAQVSS010000005.1:57658-59840 GCA_028700415.1 Kiritimatiellia bacterium | reverse complement strand
GAAGGAGACACGGCAAACCGGCTGCGCGGGGGCGTTGAGCGGATAGCCGCGGTCCGCCACCTCGAATTGCATGAACTCGCCGCGCTCCAGAAAGCTGTCGTGTGCCGGGTCAAAGCGGGCGTACTGCTCGTTGGTGACCTCGTCCACGCTGATCCAGAACGGTTTCTTGATCTCAACCGCGCGGCCGTCGGCGGCAGCAAACGCTCCGGCGGGAACACGCACAAGCGCCAGCTTCACGCCGCCGCCGAGGTCAAACGCGCGCGTGACGCCGCCCAAAGCCTGCTGTTTGGCACGCGCCGCCGCCGCGCCGAACGGCCAGCCCGCGACAGCGGGAACTGGGTCTTTCGCGGCCAGAGAAGCGGCGGACGGCGGCAAAGCGGGCGCGGCCAGTTTGGCCACCCCGTACGTGACCTCGTGCGACTCGTCGAGATCCGCGTACCGTTTCTGCATCTCGTTGCGGCGGACGGCGACCGTTCCCATGCGCTTTTTGCCGACATTATCCGACCAGGTGCCGTGGTTGGGACGATTAAGGTCGATCCAAGTCGTCAGGCGGTCCCATGCTTCCGCGTCGAGCCGCACACCGTGGTGGCCGTTCTCCAGGATCTGGAAAAGCTCAGTGGTAGAGACGTGGAAGTCGCACGGGAACTGAAGGTTGTTGTCGCCCTCCTGCGTCTGACTGCGGATAACGGAACAGAGTTCGAGGTATGCGGGGGGGAAGAGGTTGTCCGCGTTGATGTAATAGACCTTTTTCGTTTTGATCGGCACGCCGGGCCGGAGCCGGAAATCGGGACGCCCCGCGGTGCCGTCGTGGCAACGGACGCAATAGCGGTCGAGCACGGGCTGGACCTCGCGGTTGAAGCCGATGCCGCGCTCCGGGCCGTACCACGGCTCGATCTTCGACGGCCCGCGCTCCACGGCCATAATGCGGGTCAGCGGCCCCGCACCGCTGTTCTGCGGCTCGTGGCAGCCCGAGCAGGACTGGAGCTCGCCGGGCATGACGGTGAGCCAACTCCGCATCAGCTGCAGGGCGCGGCCCTGCGCGTCCAACGGCTGAAGCGCAACCGGCGTGTTGGCGGGGACCTCGAAAAAGGCCGAGCCGTCGGCCTCGACGGGAACGGTGCCCATGATGCGCACCACGTCCCAAGGCCCGTCGAACCCCACGCGGTCGGTCTCAGCCCCCATGCCGCGGTAGGCGAAGGAATAGGTGAAGACCCTCAGCCGCTTGACCGTCCCGCGCGGCACGCCCGCAAGGCCGGGGCCCGCGTAGATGTCGGTGACCTTGACGCGCCCGTTTTTTTCACCCGCCTTCACATGGTCCTGCAGCAGGGCCGGGCGCGGCCTTGGCCGGACCGGCACGGGCTCGAGGATCGCCTGCCCGGGCTCTTCGTAGATCAGCGTGAGGTTATCGAAGGTGTCGGCCAAGTAAAGCCCCCAGAGCGCCTTCGGGTCGGGCTTGCAGGCGGTCAACACATAGCCGCCGCCAAGCGGCCAGGGGTGCAGGAACTTGGGCCAGGAGTTGTCGACGAGGTAGTCTTCGAAGACGGGCTCAACGGTTTTCCCGCAGCCGGGGATGCGCTGGACCACACCCTGGGCCTCCAGGCGGCCGAGCGTGGGGTCGAACAGGATCAGCTCGCCCATGCGCGGCACGCCGTGGTGCCCCGAGACGATTGCGGTGAAGCGGTGCGGGTCATCCGGAACCGGGCGCGCGTAGAACATCGCGTTCGGCCAATAGCTGTTGCTGCCGTAGAGCGCGCGCTGTCCCGTGCCGTCGGGGTTCATCGTGAAGAGGATGCGCGTGGCGAAATGCACGGTCCCGCTGTACTCCCACCTCAGGTACATGACGCGGCCGTCCTGAAGCGGGGCCGGATACCAGTTGTGATCCTGGTCGAAGGTCAGGCGGCGGATATGGCCGTCGGCAGGATACCAGCGGTAAAGGGCGGCGACGTAAGAAGAGCCGACCACGCAGGGCACTCCGATGAAGGTGGCGTTGGAGAGGAACAGCACGGAATCGTCCGCCAGCCAGCAGCCCGCGTAGTTGTCCACGTCGCCGTCCGGAATGAGGGGAAGTTCCGTGACGCGCCCCGGCGCCCCGACATCCAGCCCGTAGACGCGGTGGAGTCCTTTCCCGTTCTCGCCGGTGAACATCAGCCGCCGCGCGTCCCAGTGGAGCTGCAGGTCGCCG
>JAQVSS010000005.1:0-57648 GCA_028700415.1 Kiritimatiellia bacterium | reverse complement strand
CCGACATAGGTGCCGGGCGCGGCCTTGTGGAGCGCCTGAACGGCGGGCTGCCCGCGCAGGTTGGTCATGACCGCGATCTCGTTGATCAGGCCTTTGCGGTTGACTTCGCGCTGCTGGTTCCAGTTGTTGGGCAGGGCGAGGTTGTTGGCGCCCCTTCGCACAACAAGCAACCGGTCCATGTCCAGCAGCGGGTTGGCCAGCAGGGCCGTGCGGACCTGCCCGAGCAGGGAGAAGGCTTCGGCTTGGGCGGGGAGTTCACCCCCGTCCAGCCGCTTCAGCAGCGCGTCGCGCCGCTCCCCAAGTGCGGCGCACCAGGCGAGGTCGGCTTTGGCGCACGTCTGGGGCCACCGTGCGGCCATGTCGTCCAGCGCGAGCCGGACAGCCTCGGGCCGGAGCAGGGAGAGTTGCCGCCGAAGGTCCGCGTGTCCTTGCGCGAAAACGGGAAAAGCGAATCCAACAAGCGTCATCAGCAGGAAAAGATCTCTTATCACAATGCCCACCGCACGGTTCGGCCTGAGTCTGATTTACACATGTAACGGGGCCAGCGCTTCGGCATCGCTCCGCATGAGGGCAATGTCTTCGTCCAAGAGGTCAACGGAGCCTGCCCTGGCGTTCTCGAGCGCATCGGCGGCCTTGCGCGCGCCGCACAGCGCGACGGTTACTCCCGGCTGCGCGATCGTCCAGGCAATCACCAGCTGCGACAGCGTACACGCATATTTATCCGTCAGACTCTTCCATCCCGCAAGCAGGTCGAGCACACTGCGCCGTTTGTCGGGAATAAACCACGGGAGCTGGTTCCTGAACGCCTTTTGGGCGAACGTGGTGTCCATGCCGATCTTTCCGGTCAAGAGCCCCTGTTCCAGCGGCGAATAGGCGAGAACCGCGATATCGTGCTGCCGGCAGTAGGGGAGCAGACTCTTCTCGATGGTGCGGTCGAGGATGCTGTAGCGGGGCTGGTTGCTGACGATCACGCCTGACGCGCGGTATTCGTCCATCTGGGCCGGAGAGCAGTTTGAAACGCCGACCGCGCGGATCTTGCCCTCTTGGCGCAAGTCTATCAGACAGGCCATGGTGTCATCGATGGGCGTTTTGAAGGGCTCCACCGCCTGCGCGTGCGTCTGATACAAGTCGATGTGATCGGTGCCCAGCCGCCGCAGGCTTGCCTCAACCTCAATACGGAGCGTGCGCGGTTCCAGGCAGCGGCGCACCGTGCGCCCGTCCTGTTCAAAATGAACCGTCCCCGTGTCGTCGCCCCACCAGAGGCCGCACTTGGTGGCAATAACAACCTTATCGCGGCGTCCCCGGACGGCTTGACCCACAATCTCCTCGCTGTGCCCAAAACCATACACAGGCGCGGTGTCGATGAGGGTCACGCCCTCGTCAATTGACGCCTGAATCGCGCGAATGGATTCCGCATCGTCCGTATCGCCCCACCACGGGCCGCCGCCGATCGCCCAGGTGCCCAGTCCGACCGCTGAGGCGTTTAAATCAGAAAGTCCTAGATTCCGGTATTTCATCCTTGCGCCCCTTCCCTTTTTCGTAAAAAACTTTAGCACATATCACGTTAGATGCGACACTCTTTTTCTGAGATTTGAACCGGCGTCGCCGGGGGCCGCATTTCGCCATTGCAAACCATGCCCGATGATGTAAAATCGCACCGTTTTAAGAAAGGGAAAAAAATGCGTTATTCACGATTCGTCTTGATGTTGGGGCTGGCCTTTTTTTGCGGGATGGCGCGGGCAGAGGTCAAAACCGCAAAAATCCTCGCGATCGGGAATAGTTTTTCCAACAATGCGCTACGCTATTTCCGTGACATCGTTGAGGCGTCTGGCAACCAGGTGCTCACGGCTCATGCCATGATCGGCGGCTGCGATTTCGAGCGGCACATGCGGCATGCGGATGCGTTCGAGGCGAATCCGGACAGTCCCGAGGGCCGGCCGTATTGCGGGGGTAAAAAGAGCCTGAAGGAGCTTTTGACCCAAGACAAATGGGAGTATGTCACGATCCAGCAGGTGAGCCACAAAAGTTTCAAACCCGAGACCTTTCACCCGCATGCCGACCGGCTCATCGCCTACATCAAAAAGTATGCGCCGCAGGCAGAAATCGTGATCCACCAGACATGGGCCTACCGCGACGACCATACGTTCTGGGGACGCAAGGATTTCAATACGGACGTGATGTACAAGGGGTTGCGGGCCACGTATGACGGGTTCGCGAAAGAAACCGGACTGAGAATCATTCCAAGCGGCGACGCGATGGAAGCCGCCCGCCAAGACCCAGCCTGGGGCAAGTACGTTCCCGATCCCGACTTCGATCCTAAGACCGCCGTGTATCCCGCGCTGCCCAAGAACGAGCGGCGCGTGTTGATCGGATATTGCGGCTGGCGTAAAGACGCCAAGACCGGCACATACACATTAGCGGTAGACCGGTTTCATGCGGGCACGCTGGGCGAGTATCTGCTGGGCTGCGTCTGGTTCGAGTTCTTCTTCGGCCAAAGCGCAGTCGGCAACACCTTCGTGCCGGGAAATGTCACCCGCGAGGATGCCGCCATCCTGCAGCGGATCGCCCACGGTGTCGTGACCGGAAAGAAACGTCCCGAACCGAAACCGTAATCAGCCTATGCCCCGCATCCGACTCCCCTACCACCTTTCTTGTCAGGAGGCGGATATTCCGGACCGGAATATCCGGGCGATCCTTTCGCCCGCCGGACACGGCGCTTCCGCGCCTCCACCGGACGCCCAGCGGCAGAGTGTGGAGGACGCGCTCGACCATCCGATCGGTTCGCCCACCCTTGAAACACTGGCCGGCGACAAACAGACCGCCACCATCATCACGAGCGACCACACCCGCCCCGTGCCCAGCCACATCACGCTGCCGCTCATGTTGGGGCGGTTGCGGAAAGGTAACCCGACGATCGACATCCGTGTCCTCGTCGCCACCGGCTGCCACCGGCCGACATCTCCCCGTGAGCTGCGGGACAAATTCGGTTCCGAGACCGTGGAGCGCGAAACGTTTATTATTCACGACTGCGCCGACCGCTCCAGCCTGCGCCATGCGGGGCGCTTGCCGTCGGGCGGCGAACTGTGGCTGAACCGCCACGCCTTGGAGACCGACCTGCTGATCTCAGAAGGCTTTATCGAGCCCCATTTTTTCGCGGGTTTCTCAGGCGGGCGCAAAAGCGTTCTGCCAGGCATCGCCGGACGCGAGACCGTCCTTGCAAACCATTGCGCGGCCTTTATCGCCGATCCGCGCTCCCGCGCAGGCATCCTCGACGGGAACCCCATTCACCGCGACATGCTTTTCGCCGCACAGCGGGCCCGGCTCGCCTTCATCCTCAATGTGACCCTCCATCCGGACAAAACGGTCCGGAGCGCTTTCGCCGGGCATCCTGAACTCGCACATGCGGAAGGCTGCCGCCAAATGCGCGAGGCCGCCACAATCCCGCGGGTCGAAGCCGACATCGTCATCACCGGTAATGGCGGGTATCCCTTGGATCAGAACCTTTATCAGGCCGTCAAGGGGATGACCGCCGCCGAAGCGTGTTGCGCGGCGGGAGGCACGATTATCATGGTCGCGGCATGCAGCGATGGGCACGGGGGAGAAAATTTCTACCGCGCGCTATCGGAAGCCGCAAGCCCGCAGGCGTTGCTTGACTCTGTCCTCCGCGTCCCCCAGGACAAAACCCTGCCCGACCAGTGGGAGTATCAGATTCTCGCCCGTATTCTCGCGAAACACCGCGTGATCCTCGTCACGGACATGTGGGAGGCCCGCCTCATCCGCGCCCTGCACATGGAACCCGCCTCCGCCTTGCCTGAGGCGGTTGCCATGGCCTTCCGGCGGCACGGTTCAGACGCATCCTGTACCGTCATTCCGGACGGCGTATCCGTCATTGTGGATGCCCCCCGATGACCCGCGGCAACCCCGGACTTCCCTCGCTTTCCGGCTTTCAAAAATTAAACGGTTGAACGATAATGTCCCCATGAAACACATGCTCTTTTTTATCGCCTTGTCAGCCCTTGCGGCCGCGGCCGAGCCGCGTGCGCTTTTCAACGGGAAAGACCTGTCGGGCTGGAAAATCGCCGACATGACGGACAGGGGAGACGTCAAAGCCTATTCGAACGGTGTCGTGGAGTGCGGGACCGGAAACCCCATGACCGGCATCGCGTACACCAACACGCTCCCTTCCATGAATTACGAACTCTCGCTGGAGGCGATGCGCGTCGAAGGTTCTGATTTCTTCGCCGCGCTCACGATCCCCATCGGCAAGAGTTTCTGCACCGTGATTGTCGGCGGCTGGGGCGGCGGGCTCTGCGGCATCTCCTCCTTCGACTACGCCGACGCCTCGGAGAACCAGTGGTGCGAAAACATTGCCTTCGAAAACAACCGCTGGTACACCCTGCGCGTGCGGGTCACGCCGGGCGTGCTGCAGATTTTCCTGAACAAAGACCTCTATACCGCCCGCATCGAGTATGACGACTCGAGCCGTTTCAGCCTGCGCCCGGGCAGCGACATCGACAAAACAAAACCGCTTGGGCTTGCCACCTACCAGACCCGCGCGCGCTGGCGCAATTTCACGCTGACCCCGATCATCACACTCCAGCCCGCCGACAAACCGCTCGGGGACCGCTAGTACTAAAACCGGTACCCCACCGTGAAAATAAAGATGTCGATGCCATCATTCGGCTGTTTGATTGAACAGTTGGAGTAGTGCATATATCTGCAACTGAGATCGACCTTGTCGATACGAACCCCGGTTCCGATCCGGTCTTCAAACTGGAAAGCGGTCGACATATTGCGGTTCCCTATTTCCGTGTCAGAAATTCCCGCAACACCGATCCCCCCCTCGATGTAGGGCTTTATCCGCCAGTTCTCTTTGCCAAAGGTGTAGAAAAAAACCGGCGAGAGTGCGGCACCGTAAATATCCTCATCATTCCTTCTCCAATAATTCAATGAGGCTTCGTAATACACCGACAGCCAGCCCGTTCTGTTGGACAGCCAGCGACAAGCCGAGTCTTTCCGCACGCCAAGCCGATAGATATCGATGTTGTCTTGGCTTTGCCCGGCACCAACCGAAACGGAATCGATGAACGCCCCGCCCCCCGCATAGACAGAAAACCCGACCAGCCCCAAACACGCCACAACAGACATCGCCTTCATTGCGTCACCCGCTTTCCTTTCTTTCCCGTTCGCGACGGTGAAATTCATTTATACTTAAAAATGGTCTCCGCTTTCAATCTCCGGCGTCACCGCCGGAGCAAGTTTCTTACCCGAGTTTTTCGCGATCATGCGGTCCTGCGATTTGTCCGAGCGCCCCATCACCACGTAGAACGCGGGAATGAAATAGAGCGACAGCACCGACGAGACGATGATGCCGCCGACGGAGCCAATGCCGATGCTGGCGCGCATCTCGGAGCCCAACCCCGTTCCCGTGGCCATCGGCAGCATCCCGAAGAGCGCCGCCACGCAGGACATCAGAATCGGCCGGAACTTGGTCTGCGCTGCCCGCACCAGTGCCTGCCGCTTGTGGTAGCCGCGCGTGCGCCGCAGCGTGTTCACCTCGTCGATCAGCAGAATCGCGGCGTTGACCACCACGCCCACCAGCATGATGCCGGCCAACTGACCGAAAATGGAAACCGACGTGCCGGTGTGGTAAACGGCCATATAGAGACCCAGATAGCTGAACGGCACAGTCAGCAGAATGATGAACGGCTGGGTCCACGATTCCAACAGAGCGGCCAGCAGAAGATACGTCAGCAGGATGGCCACCACAATGACCAGACCGAACTCCTGCATGGCCTCGGCCATCTTCTCGGCCATACCCGAGAACTTCATCTCGTATCCGGCGGGAAGAAGCTTTTTCAGAATCGAGGTTTCGTGCGCCACCGTCGTGCCCATGCCCCAGCCCTTCGCAACGTTGGCGTACAGGGTCACCGAACGGACCTTGTCGTAACGCACGATCTGCGTGGGCTGGACTTCGTCAGACACCTCGGTGACCGCGCCGACCGGCATCGGCCGGCCGTCCGGTCCCGGCAGGTTCATGGCAGGAATCTGCTCGCGGCCCGGCTGTTGCACATACCGGACGCGGATGTCATAGGAACGGTCACCTTTCTTATACGTGGTGGTCTTAAGCCCCGCCACGTTGGCTCGCAAAATCAGCCCGAGATCGGACGAGGCGACCCCCATGTCGTGCAGCACCGCCCGATTCGGCCGCATGCGAATCTCGGGACGTCCGGGCCGGACCGAATTGCTCACGTCAGACGTCGAAGCGTCATCGCGGAAACGCACCTTGGCCTCGGTTCCGATCCGGTTCAGCTCTTTCAAATCGTCACCTGAGACCATGATGACCGTGTCCTGCTCGCTGCCGCCCACCAGGCTCGGAATCATCACGGACCACAGACAATCGGGTTCGTCATTCGCCAACTTGCGGATACGCTCCAAAACATCGGCGATCCTGTCGTGAGGGCGCTCGACCATCGAAGAGAGGCGGAATAGGATTTCGGACATATAGCTGCCCTCCGAAACTTGTCCGATCACACCCTGCACCTTGCCATTCGTCACCAGCACATGCCGCACGGCGGGATCTTTGGCCAATCGTTCGGCCAGCGCCTGCGCCCGCGCGGACGTGTGCTCCAGATTGCTGTCGGCCGCGTATTCCAAGCGCACGGAGAGATCTCCCATGTCGGTCTGCGGCACGAAATCGGACTGCGCCCGCGTCGCATAAAAATACAGGCCGAAACCGCAGAGCGCACTCACCGCGACGACAAACAGCAGAGGCGCCTTCAACACGCCGCGCACCGACCGGACGTAACCGACCTCCAGCCGCCTGTAGACCCAGTTCCACGGGGCCAGCACGCGCACCAGAAACCGGTTGACCGTTCCGCCATACGGTGCCAGCCACATGGCGAGAATCGGCGTCAGCGTGAAACTCACGAGCAGCGAGGCGAACGTGGCCGCCACGGTCGTCACGGCGAACGGCGCCAGGAATTTCCCCGTAATGCTCTTCATCGCCGCGATCGGCAGAAACACCACGATGTTGGTGAGCGCGCTGGCCGCCACGGCCAGCCCGACCTGCGACGTGGCGCGTTCGACCAGCGAGGGCACATCCGCCTCCCCGTCTTTGTGGGTTTCAAACGCCTTGGCGACGTTCTCGAGCACCACGATGGAATTCGCCACGAGGACGCCGACCGAAATGCCGAACGCGCTCATCGTCACCATGTTCATCGTGTATCCGAACCACGAGAAGGTCATCAGCGCGATGATCATGGTCACCGGGATCGTCACGAACGCCACAAACGCCGTCCGGATATCGGCCAGAAACAGAAGCAGCACGATGCCGGTGAGAATCACGCCGTCGCGGATACTGCCCAAGCCGTCGGAAACCTGCGCTTGCGTGTAGTCGCCGTCGTCCCGGAACCAGACCAGCTCCATGCCCCCGGGCAGCTTCGTTCTGATTTCGCCGAAAACCTTCCTGACGCGGTCGACCACGGCAACCGCGTTCGCCTCGCCCTTTTTGGTGATTTTCAGCACAATGCAGGGCTCGCCGTCGTATGTGGCGCCGCTCTTCTTCCGCTCGGTGCCGAACGCGAATGCCGCGATGTCGCGCAGATAGACGCGCTGGCCGCGCACCACGCCGACTTGGATGTCGCCCAAGTCCGCAATCTCAGCCGCCTCGCCGTTGAACTTCACCGAAATCTCGCGCTGCCCGTCGTCGATCTGCCCGACCGGCACGTCGACGTTCTCCTGCCCCACCGCCTTCACGACGTCGCCGAGGGAGAGACCGCGCGACGCGAGTTTCTCTCGATCCACGTTCACCAGCACCTCGCGCTTCCCGCCGCCGATGAGCTCCACCTTGGCCACCCCGCCCAGCGTCGAGAACCGGTCCCTCAGCGCGTTGTCGGCGTAATCGTAGAGTTCGTCGATCGACTGCCGCCCCTTGACCGCGATCGTCACGACCGGTTTCGCGTTCACGTCGAGTTTGACGATCTGCGGCGCTTCCGACTCGTCCGGAAGATCCTCGCGGATCAGGTCCACCTTTTCGCGGATATCCGTGGCGCACACGTCCACATCCCTGTTGAGTTCGAACTCGACAAGAAGCTGGCAGAAATTGTTGAGACAGGTGGTCGTGATGTGCTTGATGCCGTCCACCTGCACCACCGCGTCCTCCAATTTCTTGGCGACCGTGGTCTCGATCTTGTCCGGCGACGCGCCGGGGTACACAACCGCAATCGCGATGTACGGGATGTCCACCTGCGGCAGCAGGTCGACGCCCACATTGCGAAACGCCAGAACGCCGAACATAACCAGACAGATGATCAGCGTCATCATCGCGATCGGACGCTTCGTTGAGGCTTGGGCTAAAAACATAAGGCACCTCTAATCCTTTTTGACCCGCACGCCATCGCCTTCGTTCAGCAGCAGCATGCCCTCGATCACGATCTCCGCGTCCTTCATCGCATCAGGATTCCGCACTTCGACATGTTTCTGCCACGCGAGCCCGACGTCGACCGGCACGGAGGCGACCTTCGCGTTCCTAACCACAAAAACGACGTTCGTCCCGCCGCAGAGCCCCAAAGCCGTGGCGGGCAGCGCCGGCGCGTCGTACCGGCGGAAGACCACCCACGCGTCCCGTATCATGCCCGGCGCCAAATCCGGCGTGCGCTCCACCGTCACCCGGATCTCGAACGTGCGTGTCACCGGGTGCACCGACGGCGCCTTATACGTGACGGCCGCTTCTTTCCCATTCGCAAAGCGCACCTGCGTCTGGCCTTCCTTAACGCGGTCGTAGTGGGCTGCGTTCATGGAAATGCAGACCTCGTACACACGCGGATCGTCCATTTCGAATACGACGGCACCCATGCCGGCGAAATCGCCTTTGTCCAACCGCTTCCGCGTGATGACCCCGTCGAACGGCGCCACGCCCTGCGAATCCGAAAGGTTTTTCCGGGCAACCGACAACGCGGTCTCGGCCTGCGCAATACGCACCGTGGAACTTTCCACCGCCGCGCGTACGCGCTCACGCGTCGCGGCAGCCAGCTTAAATTGCAGATCCGCCTTCTCCCACGTGTCCTTGGTGACCGCCTTGTTTTCCTCGTACAGTTTCCTCATGCGTCCCGCGTCCACCTCGGCTTTCGCATAGGAGGCCTCCGTTTCCAAGAGGGCCGCCTCGGCCTCCCTCAGCCCCGCTTTGGCCACGTTCAGATCGTCTTGGGAGAGCCGCACACGGTTTTCCAAAGTGGCCTTATCCACCTGAAACAACGGCTGCCCAGCCTTGACCTGATCCCCCTCATCAGCCATCACCGCATCGATGGCTCCGGTCACACGCGACGCCACCGCCGCCGAAAATTTCGTGCGGACCGAACCCTGCACCTGTACGCCGTCTATGAATGCGTAAACAGGCAAGAGTCTCCCGACCTTCACCAGCGGCCGCACATCCAGGGGCTCAGCCTGTTTCGCCTCTTTTTTACAGCCGCCGGTCACAGCCAGAACCATGAGGGCCACAGCAAAAGATCCGCACTTCTTTCCCATATTCTCACTTCCGATCCTTAAGAATCCCTTCCAGCAAACCTGCTTCGCGGAACGCCTCTGCCGCCGATTTCTCCATCACGCGCGTCTCGCCCAAACCCACGCCCGCCGCGTCGCGCAGCACGATCTCGGCTAACGCGGAGGCATATTCTGCCATGACCGCCTGCACGCGCGCGCCCTCCATCAGCGCCAACTTGTCGAGCACCTCTGAAAGCGTCTCCTGATCCTGTTCATAGCGGGCCTTTGTTTCGTCGTAATCCAGTTCCGCCGCCTTGCGCGCCTGTTCCGCGACCGCACGCTGAGCGCCGGTCCGGCACCAGTTCTGACAGGCCTCATAGGTGGACACCATGAAAGCAAGCGCCCGGTCTTCCTGTATCTGGAATTCCGCCGCGCGCCGCGCTTTCGCCTCGCGGTACGCCGCCACCGTCTGGAATCCTTTGAACAGGGATAGCGTCGCGCCCAGCGCCCCCGCCCAATATTGACTGGGCGATTGCAGAATCTCGGACGAATAGTTGCCGGAGGCTGATCCGTAGAGATTGGGCAAGAAGCCGGTCAGGGCCCGAATGACTTCCGTCTTACGGAGCTCGATGATCTGGTCGCCCGCCCACAACTCTTTCCGGTTCACCAATGTCTGCCACAACCACTCCTCTGTTGTGAGAGTCTGCACGTGTTCGCGTGCGACGCGACGCGCATCACCGGTCTCGGACGTCAAAATCCAGTCGCGTCCCAGCACGTCCAACAGCGACCCGCCATCCAGCGTCACCTCTTCCGTAGGCCAGAACCTCAGGACTTCGAAAAGCTTGGCCCTCGTCAGCGACAGATTGTCTTTCGCCAGCCGCACGTTGTATTGATCCGACAACAGACGCGCCAGCGCCCGTTCGCGCGGTGCGGCCAAGACGTATCCCTCCTTGGCGAGCGCCGTGACCCGGCCCACCAGCGCGCGCGTCGCCTCCTCCTGCCGCTCATACGTTTTCAACATGCTCTCAGCCACCGCGGCTTGATAGAACAGGGCGGCCACCTGCACATCGAGCAGTTCGCCGGCCCGCGCATGCGCCAGTTCCCGGGCGCGCACCGCATTTTTGGACTCCACAAACAGCAGCCATGCGCCCGGCGTAAAGATCGGCTGGGTCAAGGCGATGGACGCTTCGTTCACGTATTTGCTGCTCATCTGGATCGATTGGGCGCCGAAGGACCGCATGATCGGGACATCGGTTCCGCTCCGCGTGTAGGTCGCCTCCACCTGCGGCAAGAACGTGGAGAAGGCCATCGTCCGCTGAATTTTCGACAGCTGCAGGTCCAATTGCGCCTGTGTCAGTTTCAATGTTCGCGACCGTGCCACCTTCAGCGCGTCCGCAAGCGTAAGCGCGCCGCTGTTGGTCGCGAAGTAAACATCCGTCTCCCCGTGCAGCGCCTCGCGGAGTTGCGCGGCGGACTCCGCACGCTCCCCGAACCCCGGCGTGCGGCAACCGTTAAGCGCCAGTGCCGACACCGCAAGCAAAACAACCTTGAAAACTCTCTGGGTCATTGTTGAAAGCCTTTTTCCCTAACCTTCGGGTCCCCATCGCGAAAAGCGTGTTCGGCGAGCCCGGGCCGCTTTGAGACGCAGGCTGCAGCGGTCAATCAACTTTTCTCTGAAAGGACAGGCGGGCGAAAATCCCCGCGCAGATATGGGCGGCCACCCTGTCCAGCCAGTCCTTGATCTCCATCTCGGGCAGGCAGAAACGCACGGCCCATCTCTCCCTTGTGAGCGCATAAATCACGCATTGCGCGTTCACCGTGCTGGCCCACAGGTTCAGCTCCACCGTGTCGTCCTGCTTCATCCCCATGCGCAACAGGCGTATGAAGCCCTCGCGCACGGGTTTGGCGAACTTCTCCTCAATGTCCTGCGCCAGATCCGACGGCACACACTCCTCCATGCCCATCAGCCGCGCCACCCAAAGTTCGGGAGGCTTACTGGCCGCGCAGATCGCGAGCGACCGCCTGATCCACGTTTCCATCGCCTTCCGCCAGGACACCTCATCGCAGACCGTATCGGGGAGCGCCATCAGCGGCTTGCCTGTGCCCTCGAACAGCGCCGCAATGACCGCCTTATAGAGCCCGGCCTTCGAACGGAAGTAATAATTCACCAAAGCCACATTCACCTGCGCCTCCGCACAGATCAGCCGCGTGGTCGCATCCCTGAAACCGTGTTCGGCAAACACTTTCGTCGCGGCATTGAGGATTTTCTCCCGCGTGTCCTTGGAGTCCAACTCACTCTTTCTTGACGGCCTTTTCGGTCCCATACACACCTCGCCTTCATTAAACAAGTGATTAAAATAAACGTTTGAACGCCGGAAGTAAAATGAATTTTCTTGGACTTCCGCCGCATCACGGCGTGTCCCGAACCGAAACACCCCGCCCTTTTTCATTGCCGCTGGACAGCAAATCCCAGCCCCGCCATCTTGGCCATGAGCGCATCGGAGGCATTCGCGACATGAACCCGCGTCGAAGCGAATTCGCGCCGCATCGGGTATTGGCTGCGTTGCGCGTCGAACGCCGAGGCCCGCGCCTTTTCGTCCGGCACACAGGAGCCCTTGAGCCGGAGCGAATCCGCCTCAATATCGTATACGGACAGCACGAGTTCCCGCAAAACGGCTTCGTCACTCCGGCCCGCCGCGTCGGCATTCCAATGCGGCAACGGCGGTTGCGGAAGCGCGAACGGACAGGTGGCCGCCACACCTAGGAACGCGCAGGCGTGCCGGTAGACGATGGCCGTTCCGTTCACCTTGCCCTCGTAGGAATGCCCAGCAATGTGCGGCGTCGCCAAATCCGCGCGGGCCAGCAGGTCAGCCCGATAGGCGGGCTCGCCTTCCCAACAGTCGATCACCGCATGTGCCACGCGCGCGCCCAACACCGGCAGCAGCGCGTCGGTCTCAATCACCGGGCCGCGGGCGGCGTTGATCACAACCACCCCGGGTTTCATCCTCGCGAACTGAACCGCGGACAACAGATGGACCGTCGCGTCCGTCCCGGTCTTGGTCAATGGCACATGACAGGTGATGATGTCCGCCTCTTCAAGCACGCGGTCGAGCGGCACGAACCCCCGGGCCTCGACATCCGTCGCGTCGCGCTGCCGGGGCGGGTCGTTGGCCAACACGCGCAAGCCCAGAGCCCGCGCGTGGGCGCAGACGCGCCGCCCAACATTGCCCACGCCGATCACGCCGAGCGTCCGGCCCTCCAGCGCGAATCCGTGTTTGCCGCCCAACCACAACAAGGCCGCGGCCACATAGTTGGCCACACTTTCCGCATTGCATCCGGGCGCCCCCGCCCAGACAATCCCGCGCGCCGCAAGATAGGGGATGTCAATGTGGTCCGTACCGATGACTCCGGACCCGTAGAACCGCACCGCGCTGCCGTCCAGCAGGGCGGCATTGATTTTGGTTGTCGAGCGCGTGATCAACAGCCCGGCGTCACGCACGTCGGACGCCGCGATCTGCCGGCCGTCTTTCAACCGCACCTCACCCAAGGTGCCGAACGCCTCTGCCGCATACGGCATGTTCTTGTCGCAAACGATTTTCATTTTAGAAAAACTGCATGCTCGTTTTTTTGAACTCGGTCAGGGAAAGCAACAACTGCCCGCCCGACATTCCGGCTTCGCGCGTGATGCGCGCGAAAAGCTGCTGCGTGCCCAGCCAAGTCGGCGTGTGGATCATCGCGTAGAGACGGAACGGGAAGAGGTCCACCCGCGGGCGCTCATAGCAGTGCGTGACCTCCGGAAACGCTGCCACACGCCTCCCAGACTCCAGCACCTCCGCCTCGGGCACATCCCAGCAACACATCCCGTTGGCCTTGAACCCCATCTCGCGGTGCCGCAGCAAGAGCCCGATCCGCCGCAGCACGCCCGACGCCTGCCAGGCCCGGAGCTTTTCTAAAAGCGCCGGCTCACTCATCCCCGCCTGCGCCGCCAGCGGCGCGAAAAATTGCGGGCAGACCGGCAGATTGCCTTGCAGCAGACGCACGAGGCCCTTTTCCTCCGCCGTCAACTCGACCCCCTGCGGGCGTTCGTTGACGGGCGGCAACCGCCGTTCGACGCGCTCATCGCGGTCGCGCGTGCGGACATCGAAGACCACATCGATCTTGAACCGGCGCGTGGCCGGCAACTCATGAATCGCAAACGGCCGGCACTCCGCACGCAACCTCTCCAGTTCAGCCGCGAATTCCGCCGAAGGCGCCGCAAGCGTGAACCACAGGTTCGGCCAACTCTTTCCGCCGGGCCCCCCGGGCAGATCAGACGGCAGCCCGGCAGGCCAGCCCCGCTCATACGCATGCGTCACGCCCTTAACGCCCGCCACTTTGGCCGCGATTTCGCTCATCCGCACCCGCGGCACCGTCATGGCGCATAGCGCGCTGCTATATCCCAACCGCCGTGAATCAAACACCGCCCCGAACCGCCGGGCCTCCCCCGCCGCAAATAACCGTTGCGCCAACGCCAGGACGGCTTCTTCCGAAAGTCCGCACGACGCGCCAAGTCTGGCAAACGGGCGCTCGGTCAACCCGATCCCCCGCTGCAACGCCACCAGTGCCTCCGCCTCTTGCTCATCCCACGCCATCATCGCCTCGCCCTTCGCTTTATCTGTTGTTTTTTAGCGTAACAAAACGCCCGGCGGCTGTCCAAAACTCCCTCCGGACACTTTTTCCACTGATTTTTCTGGGTTGACACTCTCCGTCCCCCCCACACACAATAAGTGCGAACCATAGGAACCGATGTTTCAACAGTCAAGTCTATGGGATGCGAGTGAACCATTAAGTATAAGGACGGGATGCGGTTTTATGATTTGGAAGACCACATATAAAAAAATGCGATGCATGGTTGTTTTCGTGTCAATTGTGTTTGTGGGTTTGTTTACCCATGCTGAATCACTGTATTCGGAAACTGAAGTTGTTGTTTCGTCCATCCCGGAAGCCATGCGGTTTATCGGGGGACTTCTCTCCGAACGGGTCCGCGAGCGGACGCCAGAGTCGGACTCATACGGGACCTTTCGTGTCAGATACGTTCTCGACGCTGCGGTTACGGGCGAAGAGGCGCGGGTTTGGGTGAAGGGTGACGAGGCTGAAATCAGGGCGGGGCGGTTGCGTGGACTTGTCGCCGGCACTGGCCTTTTGCTCAAGTCGTTCCAATACGGCGCCAAGTCGTTCTGTCCCAAGGATGGTGTGTATGATTTCAAACCAGCGAAATCCTTCCGTATGGCATATCTGGCGAGACATTTCATCAATTACTACATGGAGGCGGATGAACATGAACTCTGCAGGCATGTCGACGATCTTGCGCTTGACGGCAACAACTCGTTCACTTACCAGTACGAGATTCCGGTCGTTGACGCCGCCCGCATGACGGAAATCGAGAAGAAAAGGTTCAGTCGAATTTCCAAGGCGGTTTACAATCGGATCATTGCGCTTGACTGTGATTTTGGCGTAGGAGGTGGCGGCAACCAGATGCGGACGGATTCTCCGGAGGAGTTCCGCGCCGAGCCCAACACAAATCCGAAGTGTCCGCCGACCGGCTTCAACGCCTGTCCGGCGAAGCCAAGGGCGCTTGAGGCGTTGCTCAAGGGCCGGAAGAAAGACCTCGGGCGAAGCGCCGACCTCAAGGTAGGCAGTTTCTGCTACTGGCCGTACGACGAGGGCGGATGCGGCTGCAAGACGTGCCGCCCGTGGGGCGGAAACGGGTTTCTGAAGCTCATCGAGAAGTTTCACGCCATGAACTCCGCGGCGCAGCCGTCGGCAAAGCATATCGTCAGCACCTGGTTCTTCGACGACGCCGATTATAAGGGGCTTTACACGTATTTGGAGACCCACGACTGGGTCGACTACGTGTTGGCCGACGACTTCGGCGACACGTATCCGGAATATCCGCTGAAGCACAAGTTGCCGGGCAAGGCCAGACTCATCACCTTCCCGGAGATTAGCATGTGGGGACGCGTGCCGTGGGGCGGTTTCGGCGCGATCGCTCTCCCGAAGTTCCATGAGCGGCTTTTCCGCCAGTGTGAACATGCGGTTGACGGTTTCAAGTACTATTCCGAGGGCAATTACGAGGACATCAACAAGGCGATCATCACCGGACTCTACGTCGATCCTTCGACGACCGTGGACGCGATACTGCGGCGCTACGGCTCGTACCATTTCGCCGGCGCCGACCCGGATGACTTCGTGCGGCTCGTGGAATTCCTGGAGAAGAACCACCGTCCACACCTCATGGAGAAACGCGACACCGCCGAGGCGAAGGCGCTCGCGCTCAAGATCGACCGCGAAATACTGCCGTCCCTGCGCAGCGGCTGGCGCTGGCGGCTCGTCTATGTCCGCGCGATGCTGGACGACGAGATCGTCGGCACGGAGGATTTCCAGCCGGAAAGCGCGAAGCCGTATTTCGACGAACTGGTGAAGCTGTATCACGCCGAACGCCAGCTTCAGTGGGTGCTCGACGGTAACATGGGCGGCTGGACGTGCCCGAAGTACGTGCCTGCCGGACGCGGTTTCAAAGTCTACGCGCCGCCGCAGGACGACGCGACGGAAATGGTGCGGAAGCTCCTCGATGACTCCATGAAGACGGTTGTGCATCTGGGCGCCGGGGACTGGAACGTCAAGCCGCTCGTCCTGCGCCGCTCGCGGCTCGAGCTCGTACTCGAAAAGGGCTGCCGCCTGAACGGCGAGCTGACGATCGCCGCCAACGTCGATGGTGTGACTGTCACGGGAGACGTCAACAAGCGCGTCCGCGTCGAGAAGGGCGCGAAGAACGTGGTGGTCGACGGGGTACGCGTCGCCGCGCCGCATTGGGATGAGCGGCCGTATGCTGACGTGCAGGCGGAAATTCGCCGCGTTGACAAGCTTCTGGAGTGGGCTGACCAGCACGCGGAACAAGAGAAGGTCGCTTTCCTCTATGGCAAGCTCCGCGAACTCAAGGCTTTGGAGCGCAATGGCTGCGGGAACGCGAATCCGCTCTTCATCGGAATCTCGGACACGTGTGCGCCCGTAGGCAAGGCGAGCCAGTGGGCAAGGGCCGGGCATTACGCCGAATGCATCCGCAAGACCGGGAACGTGCCAGTGTTCGTGCCGCGGATGACTGACACCAACGCGCTTGCGGAAGTGGTCGCCAAACTCGACGCGCTCATTCTCTCTGGCGGGGAGGACTTCGATCCGTCGCTCTACGGGGCGACACCGTCGCCGCATCTCGGTCGGGTGCTAAAGCTGCGGGACGAATTCGATTTTGCGCTGATGCGCGCGGCCAAGGCGCGCCGTCTGCCGATGCTCGGCGTCTGCCGCGGCGTGCAGGCCCTGAACATTTTCTTCGGCGGCACGCTCTGGCAGGACTTGCCGAGCGAGTTCCCGGTCAAGGACGTGCGCCATAGCCGCGGCGACAGCCGGTTTAAACCCGTGCATGAGATCGTTGTCGAGCGCGGCTCGCGTCTCGCCAAACTGATCGGAGAGGGCCGGATCGGCGTCAACAGCCTGCATCATCAGGCGGTCAGGGACATTGCCCCCGGCTTCAGGGTCTCCGCCCGCGCCACAGACGGGGTTATCGAGGTCATCGAGAGCGACGACTATCCGGCGGCGGGGGTTCAGTTCCATCCCGAGGAGCTCGCCAACGGCGGCGGTGACGAGCGTTTTCTCCGTATCTTCGGCCGGATACTCGACCTCACTGGCCGAGCCACCCGCTGCCCAGTTTCCAATCAATAAAAATGGGGTTTATCTGCCGGATGAAAGGGTATATAATCGCTTCGTTTTAACCGGCATGAACGGTTGATGCTACGTGAATGTTTTGAAAGGTCGTCCCTTATGGCAGTTGTTTCGGCCCCGTCGGCTCACCCCCGTGTCGTGCAGCCGCATTTCGTGTTCCCGTTTGTTCTGACAACCTCGTTGTTCGCCTTGTGGGGGTTCGCGAACGATATCACCAACCCGATGGTCGCGGCCTTTAAAAACATCCTGCTCAGCAGCAATTTTCAAAGTTCCCTTGTCCAGTTCGCCTTTTACGGGGGCTATTGCGTGATGGCCATTCCGGCGGCGATCTTCATCAAGCGTTTCTCCTATCAGGCCGGCCTCATCCTCGGGCTCGCCTTGTACGCAACGGGGTGCCTCTTGTTCATACCCTCGGGCTGGATGATGGCCTTCTGGGCCTTTCTGCTCGCCTATTTCATCATGACCTGCGGGCTCTCGTTCCTCGAAACCAGCGCCAATCCCTACATCCTGTCGCTGGGGTCTGAAGAGACGGCCACCCGCCGACTCAACTTCGCACAGGCGTTCAACCCCATGGGCTCTCTCACGGGCATGCTTGTGGCCAAAAATTTCATCCTCCAAAAACTGGACCCCATGACCGAGGAGGCCCGACGGGCCTTGCTGGCCAGCGACCCCTCTAAATTCAAAGCCATCGCCGATCACGATCTCGACGTCATCGTCCTGCCCTACGTGCTGCTGGGGCTTGTGGTGCTCGTCATGATGGCGATTTTCATCATCGCCAAGCTGCCGCGGAACAAGAAGGAGGGACACGTTTCACTCGACCTGGCCCCCACCTTCAGCAGGCTGGTCTCAAACCGCCGCTACACCGCCAGCGTCATTGCCCAAACCTTCTATGTCGGCACGCAGATCATGTGCTGGACGTTCATCATCCAATATGCCGAGAAAACCTTGGGGATGACCAAAGCGGACGGCCAATTCTACAACATGATCGCCATGATGATCTTCGTCACCAGCCGTTTCATCTGCACGTTCCTGCTCAAGTTCTTTAACCCCGGAGCCCTCCTGTTCGCACTTGCGACAGGCGGTCTCCTGCTGATCGGCTGGACCATCTTCGGCGGCGGGAACCCCGGGGCGGGCGCGGCTTTAACCGCTCAACTCCAACAGGCGACGGGAGACGCCACCGGCCTCGCCTCCGCCTCTGCCGCCTTAGGCGTCTACCTCAAATCCCCCTTCCTGATCTCCGGCATGTCGGGCCTCATGGCGCTGGTCGGCGTCTCCGCCTGCATGTCGCTGATGTTCCCGACCATCTATGGCATCGCGCTGGAAGGTCTCGGGGACGACGCCAAACTCGGCGCGGCCGGCCTGATTATGGCGATCGGCGGCGGTTGCCTCATGCCCCCGCTCCAAGGCTGGATCATGGACCAGGGCACCTTTAACCTGGGCTTCATGTCCCTCGCCAGCGTGCGAGCCTCATTCGTCCTCCCGCTGATCTGTTTCGCGGTGATCATGGACTACGGCTGGAGAATGTACCGCAAACATGTTCCCCCCACACACACCCTGTAACGTATAATGCCTTATGCCTCGTAAAACCGTTTTACGCCGTTCGAAAAAAAACGCCGCAAAAACCTTTGTCCTCGACACCAATGTCCTGCTCCACTCTCCCGTGGCGCTGAACGTGTTCGATGACAACCATGTCGTCCTGCCCATGGCGGTGCTGGAAGAACTGGACAAGTTCAAGACGCAAAGTTCCGAGCTCGGACGCAACGCCCGGGAGTCCATCCGCAAACTGGATGCCTTACGGGCCGGGGGAAAGCTCTCAAAAGGCGTCACTCTTCCCAATGGGGGAACCCTGCGCGTGCTGGTCACCCCGGAGATCGAGAAAGCGGGCCTCGAGGAAGACACGCCCGATAACGCGCTGATCCGGCTCGCGTATTCCCTCGTCCGCAAAGGCGAGCGCGTGATTATCGTCTCCATGGACATCAACGTGCGCGTCAAAGCCAACGCCCTCGACCTCGAAACCGAGGATTTCGAGCACGAGAAAGTCAACTTCGACGAACTGTACAGCGGCTATGCCGAGGCCGTCGTGCCGCAAGAGTTCATCAAGCGCCTCTACGAGGGCCAGGTTCTCTCCTCAGTCCCCACGAAGTGTTACCCCAACATGTTCCTCCACCTGACCGCCGCCGAAGATAGCGACATGAAGGCGATCGCGCGCGTTTTCCCGGACGGGACGCTCGCCGAAATCAACCTCGCGATCGACACGGTCTACGGGATCCAGTCGCGCAACATCGAGCAGCGTATGGCGCTGGAGCTGCTGATGGATCCGACCGTCAGCATCGTCACCCTCGTCGGGCAGGCCGGCACGGGAAAAACGTTGCTGGCCCTCGCGGCAGGCCTGCACCTTGTGCAGCGCGAGCACCTGTACGACAGGATTCTCGTCTCGCGCCCGATTGTGCCGCTGGGCAAAGACATCGGGTATCTCCCCGGCGACAAAGAGGAAAAGCTTTCCCACTGGATGGAGCCCATTTTCGACAACCTCGACTACCTGCTCCGCAAACACCTGCCCGACCAGCCGCCCACAGGCGCAAAAAAACAGCCCAAGGTGTTAACCCCGCAAGACCGCATCAGCCAATTGCTCGACACCGACACGCTTGAACTGGAGGCGCTCACCTATATCCGGGGCCGATCCATCTCCAGGCAGTTCATCCTCATCGACGAGGCCCAAAACCTCACGCCCCACGAGGTCAAGACCGTTGTCAGCCGCGCCGGAGAAGGCTCGAAAGTGATCCTCACCGGCGACCCCTACCAAATCGACAACCCCTATCTGGACGCCTCCAGCAACGGGCTCACCTATGCGGCCGAGCGGATGAAGGAACTGACGCTTCACGGCCATGTCACCTTGCACCACAGCGAGCGCAGCCAACTCGCGGCCGCAGCCGCGAAATACCTTTGACGGGGAACACAAGCGGACGGGACGGTTTCCGCCGGCGCACAGCGCGTCCGGGGAACAGGGCTCCCAAACCTGAAAACAGGAAGACGGTTATGAGGATCATTCCGGGAAACACTTTTTGGCAAAAACTATCGGTCTTTGTCGCCACCGGCTTCGGCATCGGGCTTGTTTCTCCCATCGCGCCCGGCACGGCCGGCTCGCTGCCAGGCGTCCTGCTGGCCCTCTGGGTGACGCAACAGCACCTGCCCCTGCAGATCCTCGTGTGCGTCGGCGCAACCTTCCTCGCGATCCCCATCTGCGACACCGCGGAGGCCGTGCTCGGAAAGAAAGACGACGGACGCATCTGCGCCGACGAATGGATGCTTTTCCCGATCTGCACGATCGGCCTGCCCCTGATGCGGCACCTCTGGCTCATTCCGCTCTGCTTCGTCGTGGCGCGCGTTTGCGACATCATCAAACCGCCGCCCGCACGCGCCTTGCAGGAGTTGCACGGCGGCACCGGCATCGTCATCGACGATTTCTTCGCCTCCCTGTACGCCCTCGCCATCAACCATGCGTGTTACTGGGGGTTCCTCACTTTCCTCCATCCGCCGGCATGACCCCTCTTCCGGGCACGCTTCCGGCAAACACGAAAGGTCACATCCATGGATAAAGAAACTTTGTCGCTCTTGAAAAACCTTGTCGCACTTCCCACGCCGACCGGTTTCGAATCCGCCGGCATGTCGCTGCTTGCCACCCACCTGCGCGCCGCCGCCGTGCCGGGCCTGAAGATCGACGTCCACGGCAATCTGCATGCCTGTCTCAACCCGGAAGCCCCCCTGAGGGTCATGATCGAAGGCCATTGCGACGAGATCGGCTTCTTGGTCCAGTATATCGACGACGACGGGTTCCTTTACATGTCTCCGCTCGGCGGCGTCACCATCCCCCTGCTGGCTGCGGAACGCATCGCGATCCAGGGAAAGAACGGGCCGGTCTATGGCGTGTTTGGCGTCCGCCCCCCCCACCTGCTCTCCGCCAAGGAACGCGAAAAGATCGCGCCAAAGGAAATCCGGGAAATCGCTGTCGATATCGGCGCCAAGAACCGCGCCGACGCGCTCGAACGCGTCGACCTCGGCTGCCCCGCTGTGGTCGCCGCTGGCTGGCTGGATCTCGCCAACAACCGCGTGGCCTGCCGGGGTTTTGACAACCGCATCGGCGCGTTCGTCGTCACCGAGGCCATGCGCCGCCTTGCGGGCGAACACCTGAATGTCGCGCTGCATATGGTCGCCAGCGTTCAAGAGGAGGTCGGACTGGTCGGCGGCACAACCGCCGCATACGATCTCAACCCCCATATCGGCATTTGCGTGGATGTGACCTTCGCCACCGACGCTCAAAAGGAAGACCGTAAAATCGCGGGCGACATCCGTGTGGGCGCCGGCCCGGTCTTGGGTATCGGCCCCACCTACCACACCGCGCTCAACACACTCGTCACGGAAACGGGCAACACGCAGAACATCCCGCTGCAACGTCAGGTCCGCTGCCGCGGCACCGGCACCTGCGCGTGGGCGATGCGCCTGTCGCGTTCGGGCGCCGCCGTGGCGCAGCTCAGCATCCCGCTGCGCTACATGCACAGCCCGGTCGAAATCCTCAGCCTCGACGACGCCGCCCAAACCATCGATCTCCTGTGCGCCACACTGCGGAATATTCCCGCCGACCTTGACCTCTACCCCAAACAGCCCTGAGCCATGCCCTTCCCCATCACTTATTTGCTGGACCAGTCCGCCCCGAGCGAAACGTTCATCCGGCGTGAGTTGGATCAACTCCGGCGCCACAATTGGCCGATCTTTACCCGGTTTCTGAGGGGGGGGAACGCGCCGCTCAAATTCGCGTTGATGAGTTGTCCGGAAGGGTTCCGCTGGCGGTTCTTTAAAGCCTGCGCCCAGCGCATTCTGGAAGAAATCCCGCGTTCGCCAACGTCAGCCTTCCGCATTTTCAAACGGCTGCCGCAGGCCGCTTATCTCGTCAAAAAGACGGCCGACGCCGACAGCCGGCTGCTCCATGCCCACTTTGCCGGCATCACCGCCGACATCGCCGCCATCGCCGCCCGCACGCTGGGCCTGCCATGGACGTGCGCCGTTCACGCCCATGACGTCTTCACCCCGCCGCCGCGCCAACTGTTCCGCCGTTTGCGGACGGCGTCCGGCATCGTCGCCTGCTCGGAAGCGGCCGCCCGCGCCGTGACGGCCGCAGGGATTCCGCCTGAGAAGGTAACCGTCATCCGGCACGGCCTGCCTCTCAATGACTTCCCGTTCGACACCATCCAGCCGGACCAGCTCGTGCTCTTCGCCGGGAGGCTCGAGCCGAAAAAGGGGGTCGACACCCTTATCCGTGCCTGTGCTCTGCTCCTGACACGCGGCCTTCACTTCACCTGCGTCATCGCCGGCGACGGGCCCGACATGCAGGCCCTCAAACGCCTGAGCGAACAACTGGGGCTCATGGACACGGTCGTCTTTGTCGGCTGGCAATCGCAGGAAGAGACCCGTTCGCACATCATGGATGCGTCCGTGCTCGTGCTGCCTTCCCGCAGACTCGGCAACGGGGACCGGGACGGCATCGCCAACGTCCTTGTGGAAGCGATGGCCCTCGGCACCCCGGTCATCACGTCCATCGCCAGCGCCGCCTCAGAAGTGATCACCGACAACGTCAACGGCCTACTCGTCCCCCCCGACGCCCCCGGCCCATTGGCCGACGCCCTCGCCGCGGCGCTCACCTCAAAAGAGCTCCTCCTGCGGCTCGCGAAGGCCGGACGTCAAACCGTCGAAGCGCAGTTTGACGGCTCGCGGAACATTGAACACCTCGAGGATTTTTTCAAACAGGCGATTCAACCTCAGGCTTGACCGCATCACGCGCCCATGCGTTCCGCACAAAAGCCAGCGATGCCGCCAGCTCGTCCCCCGGCACGTCCTCAGAAGGCTCGAACACTTTGATCACGGGGGGCGCCCCCAAAAAAGCGAATGCCCCGAAATCGATCTTGCCTTTACTCGGCGGAAGGTGGTCGTTCATCAGCGGTAAGGCGTCATGAATATGAACGCCCCGCGTCACGGGCAACAGCATGCGCGCCATCTCCTCGTGACGGATCCAGCCCAAATTTTCCCGCACCTGACCGTGCCCCATATCGTGCCAGTAAGCCAGTGCCGGGGTGTCAAAACGCCGCTTCAACATCATCATCTCGCTCTCGTCCGGAAAAGCCTCGATCGAGGGCAGGTTCTCCAGACAAAGCGTCACGCCGGCCTTCTCGAATTTCGGCAACAGCGTCTCTAACGAAAGGCAAAAACCGTCGAAATACACACCGGCTTTTCTCATGCGCCGTTGCCGCATCTTGGCCAACAACCGTTGATACGCTTCCCCGCCCTCCGGCTCTGCCCCCTCGAATGCGTCCGCCAGAACCCGGGTGTTCCACTCGCGGAACCAGCCCTTCAGGAACACGCGGCCGGCATGCAGAACCACCGCGCCCGCGCCCATCGACTCGGCAAACGCCAGCGTCCGTCCCAGCAGAATGGCGGCCATGGCACGCTCGTCCTCATCAAGAGAGGCGAGCAGGTAGAGTTCCGGATACCCGTGCGGCGCGCCGACCGGAACCGGGCAGTACGCGTGCACACTGTCGACCGCGACGGCACCCTCCCGCAGACGGCGCCTCACCCCCGCAGCCAGTTCCTCGGTCAAGTGATACCCCAATTCCAGGGCTTCAAATCCCAACGCGAGGATCTCGTCAACAAGGGGTTCGCCGTCCGCATGACGCCCCGCATTCCAATTTGTCGAAAGGGAAAACCTCATATCACCGATCTTTCGCCTTTTCCCCGGGGAAGAAATAAAAATTGGGTTGAGCAAAATAGTCGACCGTCGCCTTGAATTGAAGCCACTCCGCTCTCCGCTCCGGAGGAACCAAGGGACGGATGACATCGAGCGGATAGTAACTGCTCCATCCTTGCCCGTAACAGAACACATCACGGCAGAACTGAACGCGGGAACGATTACAGTATGCGATCACCGCCGGATGTTTTGTTGACGATAATAAACCGCCCAGTTGATAGGAGACAAAATACTGAAGCCCGTTTATCATGAACTGAAGCCCGGCCATGTACAGGACCGGGGCCAGGCATGAGAGTGCGACAAACGGTTTGAGCAGCTTCGGCAGCCGCGTGAAGAGACGGTCCAGCCACCAAAGAAACGGGAATGCCAAAAGCATGACATAAAAGATGAAGTACCTCGGGCCGTAGCACCACTGACCGTGCGCCGCATTGTAGAACAACAGGAATCCGATCCCGGGAAGGACAACCGCCAGCATCAGCAGCGCGTCAACGCGCCAACGGCGTGCGAAGGGAATAAAACAGAGCACGCCCGCCAAGGCGTACGGATACGCATGGAACAGGTTGAAATCGTTCCGGAGACTCACAAGGAACAGGCTCATGTTTCCGCGCACAAACGCCCACCCGAACTGCGTCACCGGTTTCCCATCCGCTTGAAGCCACTGCATGTATCCGCTGTCGAACGGCGAACTGAACTTGATCGCGTTGAATGCCAGCAGGATCGCGAAAATGATCACCCACGGAACAGCCAACGTCCACGCATAGGATTTCCAGTGGTTTTTCAAGCTCACAAACGGACGCAGCCACACCGTTTTGGCTTCCGTCCCGACGAAGAACGGGAAAACCGAGAGCGCGAGCCCGAAGATCACAAAGGTGCTTTTCATGAGCACCAGTGCGCCGCTCCACAGCGTTACGGCCAGCAAATGCATCCAGCATCCCGTGGAGCCGTCGCCCGCCTGCCGTCGCCTCAGAAAAAGCAGCGCATGCGCACAGGCGCCGGTAAAGGCAAGAAGCTGATAGATTTCAAGCGCGGGCGCACGCAGGTAATGCCACAGGAAGGTGGAGTAAACCGTGGCTAACGTAAACGCGCAACAGATCCATTGTGACTTCCCAAACAACCAGGCGAGCCTAAACAGATAATAGACGACCAGCAGCCCAAGCAGGACCTGGTAGATGCCAAGCTTGAAAAAGAACGTCTGCGCCTGCCGGTTAACGTCAAAGGCGGGGTTGGATGCGAGTTCAGCCCAAACAGGGGGCAGATAGGCAACCGTATAGGCGATCCCGTATTTGGAATAGAAACGCTCTTTCTTGTCGTTCGAGTAAAAATATTGTCCGCGCGGCTGATCAAACCCCGAAATGAGCTCCCGCATCGCGTACGGGATTCCCAACTGCCCGCGCTTGGCGAGTTGAATGGATTCGTTGCGCGGCACAAAATTATCGCCCGGATATGGGAACTTCGGCAACGTCAGGATTGCCGCAACGAGGAAGAACAGGCACGTTACGGCCAGACCGTGCCATGCGTTCCGCATGGACAGCCCTTGGGTGCCGTCCGCAGCTTTATCAACATCCGGGACGTTTTGCTGACTCGTCTTTTTAGATGGAAATCCCATGGCTTTACTCCCGATCTCAAAAGCATGTTTCCCGATGATGCGCCCTACAGGTCCGCATTCGACGTGTCGTCCGCCGGGCGGACGGCATGGCCCGGCATCTGATAAACGCGGGCCGGCATCGGAGGCCGGTTACCCGCGCTTTCGGGGATGCGGATTTTCCGGCGGATGCGGACGGCCTGCCCCGTTTTCTCCGTCCAGCCGGGGAAAGGCCCCCCGTGCTGCTGGCCGGACTGCACACACGGAAACGCATTCGGGACAAATTGCCAAAAGGCCATGGTCGGGAAGATACCCGGAACAGCTTCATACGGCCTCCACTTCGATTTCGGATCGTCCGCGCCTGCTGAAGGGACCCGGTAGTCCCAGGACACGTCGCTGACGACGTTTGTGAAAAACGAACTGAAGCCAACCGAAATGAATGAATACTGATGGTGCGGGATGATTTCGGCCTCAAGAATATGCTCGCCAGGAGCCAGCTCAACCGGGAACGCCTGCCAGATCTGCGGATGGTTCCCGGCGCCGACAGGATTCCCGTCAACAAACAGCTTGTATTCGCCGAACCCATGCGCGCCAAAAATCGCGCGCCCCGGCTTTTCCCCCCTCCAAAGCAACAGCTTTGCCTGCGCGGCAATTTCTCCGGGAATTCCTGGAGAACCCATCACCGCCGCATAGGTGTCGCGCGCCGCCGGATATCCCTCCATCATTTCACGGTACGCCGCCGCACGCAGCTGAAAAACGAACCGGTCCGCACTGCTGCCGAACGCGGCGGCATAAAATTCGCACCGTTCGCGCGCGTCAGCGATCAATCCCATCCGCTCGAGCTCAAACAATTCATCCATGATGGTCACCGCGCCGACACGGTCTATACTGGGGAAACGTTTCTCAGGCGCCTGAAGTTCGCTGCCCGCAAGCCCGGGCCGGTCCTGATACCAGTAAGCGACGGCGGAGAGATACCCTCCCGCGCGGTTGGCGTCGCCAAACTCAAGATTCATGCGCAAATCCTTGGTGAACGTGACGGGGTCAGAGAGATGAAACCGGTATTGCGCCGTGCGCATGGCGGCTTTCTCCAACAACCCGTGGAGCGGCAGCTCAAAATGCCCGAAATAATACCAGCCGCCATTGAAATAATCCTCTAAGCCGGTCCCAAGGCAGCAGGGAGTCTTGCTGCCGTCGCGGTAAAAGGACTCATCGCCCTCCAGAATGTTCCACCCGCCGTCCATCCCCAACGCGATCAGGTAGCAGCCGACATATTTACCCTGCCCGCTTGTGCGCATCATACGGAAGGGCTGTCCCGCCGACACCGCCGAATTGAAGGAAGCGTGCAGATAAAGCGCGTCGGCAACATCCCCCGGCCTCACATCGGCAGATATCTCACCGCTCACCGCAAGGGGGCCATCGTTGCGGATCAGCAAACGTGCGCCCTTCCGGAACGGCATCGGCAACCGGCACACATAAACCCCGTCAACGAACGCCATCGCCACACTCGTGAATTCACGCGGATGCAGCCCGTTGCAGAAGAAGTCGCCCAGCGGGACCTGAATGCTGGCGTGCGGGGAACCGTCCCAATACGCCTCCAGCACAAGACAGCGCAACATCAGTGACCGGACAACCGCATTCGCCGCTCCAAAATCAAGGCGTATCCGCAACGTCGAGATCATCCCCTCCCCGGCTGCCGCAAGAATTTCGGTGGCTTGCTTAGGCGCAAGCACATGTTTGTCCCAGCTTTTGCTTTGAGCCGCCTGCTTCACGGTCTCGCGCGTCTGGCGCAACACGCTGTTGCACTGCATCACCGTATTGCTTGTTGCCGCATCATAGTGTTTGGGCCATGAGACCACGCGCGTACGGGACGGATACTGCTCATAATTGATGTGAAAGTAAGAGCGCGCATCCGGCGTCCGGTTGGGGATCCGGACCACGACACGCAAGGACTGCTGATACGGAAGCGGAAGGTACGAATACGCGCCGCCGCTTGTGCCGCCCTGCAGGGGATTGAACCGCACGTCGCCACTAAAAAGCTCTTCCGGCTTGAGCCGCAACCGCGGCTCCGTCTCGCCATCAAAATAAAAAAGCCATTCCGTGACCGGGAAATTCGTTTGCCAAATGCGCGTCAGGCATCCCGGCCCGGTGAGACTGATGGCCTCATACAGTTCCTTGCCCTCGCACGGCACGAAAACTTGCCACCAGTCCACATTGCCGCCCCGGCGGTCGTAGGTCGACTCCATGCCGCTGACCGCCCGCGCCGGACGGCAAAACGACAGCACATCGGTAAGCTGCGCGGTTTTCGTCCCGAGAGAAACCGGAATGCGGTTCCGCCCGCATCCTCCGGTTAAAAGGGAGAGGAAAAACAGTGCAAATAAAAGCGCCCCACCCGTTTTTTTCATACGCTCCTTTTACAGATGACGCCGTGCCGCCGACTGTCCTGAAAACGCCCGTCTCGGGAAAATCCGCCGCTCACTCTGATTTTCTGATTAGGGCAAGGAACTCCTGCCGGGTGGCCGGATCGTTCCTGAACGATCCCAGCACCACCGAGGTGGTCATCACCGAATTCTGCTTCTCCACGCCGCGCATCATCATGCACAGGTGACGGCACTCCATCACCACACCCACGCCTTCGGCCTGCGCCTCCTGCAGAATCGCCTCTGCCACCTGCTCCGTCAGCCGCTCCTGAATCTGCAGGCGGCGGGCGAAACAATCGACGATCCGCGCGATCTTGCTGACGCCCATGACCTTTTCTTTCGCGATGTATCCCACATGGCAACGCCCATAGAACGGCAGCAGGTGATGTTCACACAAACTGTAAATCTCAATGTCCCGCACAATGATCATGTGGTTGTGGTGCGCCTGAAACACCGCCCCGTTCAAAACCTTCCGCGGCGTCTGCAAGTATCCGCTTGTCAGAAACGCCAGCGACTCGGCCATCCGCTTGGGCGTAAGCTTCAGCCCCTCACGTTCCGGGTCCTCTCCGAGTTCAACCAGCAGCCGGCGGACCAGCCCGGAAACACGCGCCATATTGACCTGTTTTTTCATCATTCTTTCACTGTACCCCATTCACGCACCCGAACTCCAGCCGATTATTGCGGCGGCCGCAAATGCACACATGCGTAACGCTTTGGCGTGGCAGGGAGAAGGCTGTTAGGCATTTAGACTGTTAGGCTGTTAGACCGGAACGTCCCACTTCTCACCTAATAGGCTAAAAGCCTACAGCCTAAACCCCTTCTCCTCCCCCGCACTCTCACCTAATAGTCTAACAGCCTACAGCCTAACAGCCTTACTCGTCATCCCGATCCCGATTTGAATGAATTCAATCAACTCTGTGGGCTCTGCGTCCTTTGCGCGAACATCGGGTCCAGTCCGTTTCAGTGTCACGGGTAAACACAAGCAAAGAAGCCGGCCTGTGCGGTTATGGCGGCTGTTGTGGGGTCGTCATTTGACATTGTACCTTCCCCATATCCAGCCCCTTTCCAAAAGCTTCATTCGCCAACACGCACCGCTTCATCGTGTCGGCATCTTGGCAGGTTCCGCCTGATTGTTCAATCGCTCCCCGCCCTCCACAAACGCCTTTTATCTCGATGTCCCGATACGACCCTGCTGACGCCCGCCCTGCGAATGTATGCGACAGCAGGTGGTCCACAGCGGCCTGCAAACCGCAACCCAATTTCACGGGGTCAGGGATCAGGGGTCAGGCCGAGTACGCTGGCAAGCAGGTCAGGGTCGAGACGAAAGGGCGAACCCAGACCCTCGTAAAAGCCGTGCTCCTCGATCATGTGGATGTTAAGCGTGCTGAAGGTCATGCGCGCGCCGGTGTCGCGGTTGAGAATCTCGACGAACTCTTTGTCGAAAAGGCCCTCGTGCCGGAAAGGACAGGGGAGCTTGCCGCGCACACTGTCCACCCGCACGTCGAAGCGACCGGAAACCGTGACGTTCTCGCCCAGCCCCTCCCGTCCCGCGTCACGCAGTTCGCGCATGCGCGCCGCAATGGATATGTGCGTCAGGCCGAGGCGGCGCACCGCGGCGTCGTCCGTCTCGATGATGTCGCGCAGGTTCCGCCGGTCATGCCCCAGCATACCGTCGCGGGTGATCGCGCCCGGTTGCATGTTGTTCTGGATGATGTTATATTCGACACTCTGTTTCACTCTTGCCTCCCGGTTCAGGCGAACTTGTCGTAAAAAATCTTGTCTTCTGGCATGTCCTTTTCACGCAGCAATTTGATGCAAGCGTCAATCATCAGCGGGCTGCCGCAAAGGTAGGCCTCGGCGCGTGAGGCATCCTTGACATGGCGTCCCACGGCATCCGTGACCTTGCCGATCTCGCCTTCCCAACGGTCCTCCGGCTGCGGCGAAGAAAGGGTCGGGATGAAACTGAAGTTTGGCAACTTTTGTTCTAAACTTCGCATGAGGTCATTAAGAAACAGGTCGCGACCGGAGCGCGCGCCGAAGAAGTAACGGCAGCGGCGCGGGTTGCCGGTGCGCGCCATTTCGAGCAGAATCGATTTTATCGGCGCCATGCCGGAACCGCCGGCAATGCAGATGAGCTCGCTGTCGGAAGCGCTCAGCCCGAATTCGCCGTAGGGTCCGTTGAGGGTAACTTTGTCGCCGGGTTTAAGGTGCTTGTGGACATAAGTGGTGCAGATGCCGTTGGGTACGTAGCGGATCTCTAATTCCATGTGGTCTTTTTCCGCGGGGTCTGAAGAGATCGAATAGGCGCGGTAGACCGGCTCGTCGGTCAACGCGTAAGGCGGCACCTCGATCTGGATGAATTGACCGGCCTTGAAAGCGATTTCAGGTGGTTCCAGTAGCTTGAGGGTGATTTGTTTGATGTCGTGCGTCAGGTCGGTGATGTCCTCAACCTGTGTGCAGTATTGGCGCACGTTGAAAAGCTCGTCAGGGATCTTGATGCGCAGGTCACGTCTGACCTTGACTTGGCAGGCCAGGCGAATCTGGCCTTTTTGTTCCTCTGGCGTCAGCCAGGGCGTCTCAGTCGGCAACAACGGCCCCGCGCCCTCCAATACCGTCACTTTGCAGAGGCCGCAGGAACCGCGTCCACCGCAGGCGGAGGGTATGAAGATCTGTTCGTCTTTGAGCGTCGCCAGCAGCGAGCGGCCGCCGTTGACCGCCAGTTCCTTTTCGCCGTTAATCACGATGCGGCACTCGCCGGTGTCAACGATCAGCGCCTCCGCGATCAGCAAGAGAATCGCGAACGCGGTGTTGATGGCGCAGATTACGGACACGGCTATCAGGATGGAGGTCATTTGATCGGCGAGGGCGAGTTGTGAGTCAGCTAAGGTTGATCATGCCGTTGAAGCCCATGAAGGCGAGGGCCATGGTGCCGGCGATGATCAGCGCAATACCCGGGCCTTCCAGGCCGCGCGGGATGCGCGAACGCTGCGTCAGGCGCTGGCGTATGCCAGCCATCGCAATGATCGCCAAGGCCCAGCCCACACCGCTGCCCAGACCGTAAGCGGCGGCCTGTTTGAACGTGTATTCGCGAATAACCATAAAGAGACTCACTCCTAAAATCGCGCAGTTTACCGTGATCAGCGGCAGAAAAATGCCCAGCGCGTTGTACAGCGGTTCGGAGACGCGTTCGATAATCATCTCCACCAACTGCACGAATGCGGCGATCACCACAATGAAGACTATGAAACGCAGGTACACTAGATCCAGCGGCACAAGGATGCAGGCGTATACCAGCCAGTTGAGTACGCTGGTGGCGGCGGTGACGAAGATCACGGCCGAACCCAGCCCCAGCGCGGTCTTGATCTCGCGCGAACAGCCGAGGAATGAGCACATGCCCAGATAGTTGGTCAGCAGGATGTTGTTTGTGAACACCGCTGAGAACAAAATCGCGAAGAATCCCAGTTCCTGCATGTTAAGCCCCCGCTTTTCCCGTTACGGGACGCATAATCCAGCCCTTTACGATCCAAATGAAGACGGCCAACACAAAGAAACCGCCGGGCGCCATGACCATGATCGACCAGTTGATCCACGACTGCCCCAGCAAACGCACGCCCCAGATGCCGCCAGTGCCCAGCAGCTCACGGCAGCAGGCAATCAGCAGCAACACGTATGAGTAGCCGATGCCGGATGATATGCCGTCGATCAAGGCTGTGCGCGGCGGGCTGGTAAGCGCCACCGCCTCGGCGCGGCCCATGATGATGCAGTTGGTAATGATCAGTCCCACGTACGGCCCGAGCTGGCGTGAGATGTCGGGATAGTAGGCTTTGAGGCATATGTCCACGATGATCACAAGGCTGGCGATGATCAGCACTTCCACCATCATGCGGATGCGCGAGGGTATCCAGGCGCGCAGCAGCGAAAGGCTAAGATTGGACAGGGTCGTGACGAATATCAAGCCCAGGCACATTACCAGCGTGTTTTTAAGCACATTGGTGACCGCCAGTGTAGAGCAGATGCCCAGCACCTGCACGAAGACCGGGTTTTGCGTCATCAGGTTATCTTTGAATATTTTCCAGTCGCGGATGGCGGTCATGGCCGGGTCTCCTTGATTTCCAGCAGCAGCTTGTTCAGCATGTCGCGCACGGCCGATGATGTGACCGTCGCGCCGGTGATAGCGTCGATCTCCGTGGGTGCTGGCGAACTTGTGCCTTCGGGCATAAGCTTGAAAGGCCCGGTCTTGCCTGCGGTCTGCCGCGCGAACCACTCTTCACTGATGCGCGCACCTAGTCCGGGCGTCTCGTTATGCTCGATAAAGCGGGTCTCCAGAAAGGCGCGCCGCGCAGGATCGAAGCCGACCACGGCGGTGATGTTGCCCCACAGGCCTTGTGCGTTGCGCTTATATACCAAGGCGCGCGGGCGGATTTTGTCAGTGCCGTACACGCGGTACAGGGACGGGGCGTCGGGCGGCTCGGATTTAACGGAAGTACTGAACCACTCCGCCACCTCGGCGGGGTTGTCCGGCACAGTCTCGCCCGCCACCGCCATGACCGTCTTTTGCAGGAAGAGCGCGGAGTTGCGTTGGACCCGCTCGGCAGTGACTAGAGACAATGCTGCGATGCAGGTGATCAGCGCGATCGACAGCGCCGCCATAAAACCTGCGGTGCGCACTCCGTCTTTGACGCGGGCATTCATCAAGTCGCGGCCTTTCCCGGGTTGGACTGCAATAGTTTGATGACGTGATCCATGATCGGCGCGAACATGTTGGCCAGCAGCACGGCGAACATCGTGCCGGCCGGCCAGGCCGAGAAGGTGGCTATCAGGCAGGACATGACTCCGATGAAAGCGCCGTAGATCCAGCGTCCGGGATTCGTCTGGGAGGCGGTGATGGGGTCTGTGGCATAAAAGAAGATGCCGATGATCAGGCTGCCGGCGGCGGCGGCGCGCAGAGGATCGGCGGCGTTGCCGACGCCCAGTTGCCAAAAAAAGGTCTGTACAACCGTGAAGCCTGCAAAGCCCGCGATCACGATGCGGTAGTTGGCGGCCTTGCTCCACAGCAGGTAGAGTCCGCACAGGATGGTCAGCGCGGCGCTGGTGCCGCCGATCACACCGGCGCAATCTCCCATGAACAGGGCGCGCAGCGAGAGGTCGGCGGTGAGGCCGCGCTCGGCTAGAGTTTCAGCCGACATTTTGAGCAGCGCGCCCGGAGTGGCCGAGGTGATTGCATCCGGCGGGGCGGATGCGGCGGTCCAGCCCCAGTGCGCCAGGCCAGCCGGGAAGCGTGTCCATGGCTCGTACCACTGGGCGGTCATGAAGTTGCCGAAGCTGATATAGATGAAAGCCCGTCCGGTCAGCGCGGGGTTGAAGACGTTACGTCCGAACCCACCGTAGACCATCTTACCGAAGACGATGCCGAAGACGATGCCCACAACCGCCATCCAGAAAGGAAGGGTGGGCGGCAGAGAGAAGGTGAAAAGCGCGGCGGAAACGAAAACGGCGGAAGAGACCGGCTCTTTGCGCGGGAGCGTGAAAGTCGCTTCCGTGGCGAAGGCCGCCGCGGCAGTCAAGAGGAACATCGCGCCAGCGCGCCAACCGAACAGATAGATCGACAATGCCATCAAAGGCGTGCTGGCGCGCAAGACATGCTTCATGGGCTTCTGCCAATTGATCAGTTTAACGTTTGCCGCCATGCGCCCTCCAGATTTGTTTTGGCGGCTGTTGTGGGGTCGTAATTTGACATTGTACATTTCCCATATCCAGCCCCTTTCCAAAAGCTCCATTCGCCAACACGCACCGCTTCATCGTGTCGGCATCTTAGCAGGTTCAGCCGGTTTGTTCAAACCGAACCGCCTTTCAAAATGCGCCTTCCGCTCTCCGTCCTCAGTATTTTCCCAACTAACGCACTAACGAACCCCCGAACTTTAGAACTTCTCCCCCCCCCCAACTTTACCACTTTTCCCCAACCATTAATCTGGTGAAGGAGTCGCCCGATCCCCCGACCAACAGGAGGATTATGGATTCTACCACCATGAAAGGCACGGTCCAGGGCCCGAGAACCACCAGCCTGGCGAGGGGAGTGATCCGAAAGTGTCACCCATATCCTGAGCCTGGTTTGTTACCTATGTCCTGACTGCGCCAATAGAACGCTCAACGTCCAACGTTCAACGCCCAACTCTGAAGTGTAATCCTTCGACGTTCTGAGTTCCGCGTTGAGCGTTCATCTGGCTTCCCAATTCTCCCCTAATAGTCTAACCGCCTACAGCCTCAATCGTAATCCCGATCCCGACTTGAATGAGTTCGATCAACTCTGCGGACTCTGCGGCCTTTGCGCGAACATCGGGTCCAGTTCGTTTCAGTGTCACGGGTAAACACAAGCAAAGAAGCCGGCCTGTGCGGTTAGAAACAAAAAACCGCGTCCCCCTACGGGAAGCCGCGGTTTCCTTTATTGTTTCAAGTGGTGGAGGTAAGGAGGGTCGAACTCCTGACCTCTTGAATGCCATTCAAGCGCTCTACCAACTGAGCTATACCCCCACAAGCCTTTTCAGGCGAAAAACGGGGGTATTTAACCATTCCGCCGCATCAATGTCAACTGCGTCCGCCGATATTTTTTTGGGCCCCTTCCGCCTTGCGCATTGCTAATCCGGCACAGATCGGTTATATAATAACGGGAAAGCGAAAGGGTTCGGAGGTCTTTTATGCATGTCAATTCTCAGGTCACCGCTTTCATGAAACAGTTCCCCTATGAGGGGCTGACGTTCGACGATGTCACACTCGTCACGCGCTACGCGGACTTTCTCCCGGACGAGACCAGCTTGGCCTCCCGGTTCACCAGCCGCATCACGCTCAACATCCCCTTTGCCAGCGCCGCGATGGACACCGTCACCGAGGCGGGCATGGCGACCGCCATGGCGATGCTCGGGGGCATCGGCGTGATCCACAAGAACCTGCCGCCCGAGGTCCAGGCCCAACATGTGCGCCGCGTGAAGCACCACCTCAACGGGCTCATCATGAAGCCCGTGGCCTTCCGCGCCAGCGACACGCTGGCCTACATCCGCGACTACCGCGAGGAGCACCACCTCTCGTTCAGCGGGTTCCCGATCCTCGACGACCAGAACCGGCTCGCGGGCATCGTGACGTCCAGCGACATCCGTTTCGCCAAAAAGACGGCGGCCCGTGTCTCGGACGTGATGACCACCCGCGTCATCACCGCCGCTCCCGGCACCACGCTGGAACAGGCCTATGCCATCATGACGGAAAACAAGATCGGCAAGCTCCCCCTCGTCGACCGCGACGGGCAGCTCGTCGGCCTCTACTCCTTCACCGACGTGCTGGAGCTGGTGGAGAACGCCCAGCCCCTCTACACCCGCGACAGCCGTTACCGCCTGCGCGTGGCCGCCGCGGTCAGCGCGGACGACCACAACCGCATGGCGATGCTCGCGGAAGAGGAGGTCGACGTGGTGGTGGTCGACAGCGCCCACGGCCACTCCAAGGGCATCCTCGACATGGTGACGTGGATCACCCGGCACTATCCCGACATCGACGTGGTCGGCGGCAACGTGGCCACGGGCGAAGGCGCCCTGGCCCTGATGAAGGCCGGCGCGCACGCCGTCAAGGTCGGCATCGGCCCCGGCTCCATTTGCACCACGCGGGTCGTGTGCGGCGTCGGCATCCCTCAGATCACCGCCGTTTACAACGCGGCGCAGGCGGTCGGCGACGAGATCCCGGTCATCGCCGACGGCGGTGTCCGCCATTCGGGCGACGTGCCCAAGGCGCTGGTCGCGGGCGCGGACACCGTGATGCTCGGCTCGATCCTGGCGGGCACCGAAGAGAGCCCCGGCGAAAAGATCATCCACGAGGGCCGCCACTATGTCATCTACCGCGGCATGGGCAGCCTGGCCGCCATGAAGGAGGGCAAGGGCAGCCGCCAGCGCTACGGGCAAGACAACGTGAAAGAGGACGACCTCGTGCCGCAGGGCATCGAGGGTATCGTCCCGCTGGCCGGTTCGGTCAAGAAGATCATGACCCAATTCTGCGGCGGCCTGCGCTCTTCGCTCGGCTACTGCGGCACGCGCGCGATCGCCGAACTCAAGCGCGACGGGCTCTTCTACCGCGTCACGAACGCGGGCGTGCGCGAAGCCCATCCGCACGATGTGAAAATCATCAAGGAAGCGCCCAACTACCGTTCGTAAGGTGCTCTCCAGCGGCATGCGTGAAAAAAAACTGAAAAGTTGAATAGACACGCTTGACAAGATCGCCAAACAGGCGTAATAGGATGCCGCAAAAGGGCATCCTATGCCGTGTGGTAACACGGTCAGGAAACGAGGCCTGATTTGACAAGGAGTTTACTGTGTACGGTGTGCCTTTGCACGCGATGCAGTTGAGCTTGCGCCTGGACGACCAGGAAGAGGAGCCTCCACAAGGAGAGCCGCCTCTTTTTTCTTTAGCGGCCCCCTCCGTGGGCAAACCGCGCCTGACGACACTCCCAGAGCAGCCGGCCCGTAGCCGCGCCCTGAAGATGAGTCCCCTGTGCCGCGCGTTCCGTAACCTGTTCTTCCCCGGCGCGACCGATCCGCAATGGTCCGACTGGCGGTGGCAAATCCAGCACCGGATCAGGGATCTCGCGACCGTCCGGCGCATGGTCCGCCTCACGGCGGAAGAGCAGAAGGCCCTGGAACTGGCGGGCAACATGCTCCCCATGGCGGTCACGCCGCACTACATGGGTCTCATCTCCGCCACGGATCCTGACCAGGCCATCCGCCGTTCAATGATCCCGACGGTGTACGAGATGCGGCGCTGCCCCGGCGAAGCGGACGACCCGCTCGGTGAGGAGCATCAGAGCCCGGTTCCCGGGCTGATCCACCGCTACCCCGACCGGGTGTTGCTGCTGGCGACCGACTTCTGTTCCTCCTACTGCCGCTACTGCACGCGCTCCCGCGTGGTCGGCCATGGCGCGATCACCCCCGGCACGCGCCGCCTCCAGATGATCTTCGATTACATCCGGAGCAAGCCGCAGATCCGCGACGTGCTGGTCTCCGGCGGCGACCCGCTGACCTTGAGCGATGCCCGGATCGAGTTCATCCTTTCGAACCTCCGCGCCATCCCGCACGTTGAGATCATCCGCCTCGGCACAAAGGTCACGACCGTTCTGCCGCAGCGCATCACGCCCCAGCTCACGCGCATGTTGCGCAAGTACCACCCGCTCTGGATGAGCCTGCACTTCCTGCACCCCGACGAATGCTGCCATGAAACGCAGAAGGCGTGCGGCCTGCTGGCGGACGCGGGCATCCCGCTGGGCTCGCAGACGGTTCTGCTCAAGGGCATGAACGACAACGCCGACGTCATGAGGCGTCTTGTCCACAACCTGATGAAGATGCGGGTCAAGCCGTACTACGTCTATCAGTGCGACCCGATCTCCGGCTCCGAGCACTTCCGCACTCCCGTCTCCAAAGGCTTGGAGATCATCCGCAGCCTGCGGGGCCATACCACCGGCTACGCCGTGCCGACCTATGTGATCGACGCGCCCGGCGGCGGCGGCAAGATTCCCATCTCCCCCGATTACGTGGCGGGCAAGGACGCCGAGGGCAACCTGCGCCTCACAAACTACGAGGGCGGGACTTACCAGTATCCGGACTACATCCAAGCATGAAGGTCCAATGCCCAACAGGGAATGCCCAATGCCCAACATGGAATGTCCAATGCCCAAGGAGGACACATGTATGACGGGAAGTTCGATCTGGAAGAGCGTCTGATCGAGTTCGCTGTCAGGATCATCAAAGTGGCGGGATCCTTGCCGAATACGCTGGCGGGGCAACACATTGCCGAGCAGATATTGCGGAGCGGAACATCATCGGCTGCAAACTATGGCGAAGCACAGGGTGCCGAATCGAGAGCGGACTTCGTTCACAAAATCAGGATTGCGCTCAAAGAACTCCGCGAGACCAAAGTGTGGTTGCGTATCATTGTTCGGGCGGGGCTGATTTCGTCTGCCGACTGCCTCCAATCGCTGCTGAAAGAAAATGACGAGGTGATTTCCATCTTGTTCAAAAGTGTCGAGACAGCGCGAAAGAACGAGAAGAGCGGAGAAAAGGTTTCCCGCCCGGCAAGGAGTGCCGAATGACCGCTCTTGCCATTGAAAATTGATCATTCCTTGTTGGATATTGGACATTCGACTATGCGCATCGGGTTGACCTATGATCTCCGTTCGGACTATCTCGCCATGGGGCTGTCCATGGAGGAGACCGCCGAGTTCGACAAAGAAGACACGGTCGCGGGTATTGAGGGTGCCCTGCGAGAACTGGGCTACGGGACCGACCGGATCGGCCACGCCAAAGCGCTCGTGAAACGGCTCGAGGCAGGCGACCGCTGGGATCTCGTCTTCAACATCTGCGAAGGACTCGAAGGCGTCGCGCGCGAAGCGCAGGTGCCCGCGATCCTCGACCTCTACGGGGTGCCCTACGTCTTCTCCGACGCCCTCGTGCTGGCCCTCACCCTCCACAAAGGCATGACCAAACGCATCGTCCGCGACGCGGGCGTGCCGACCAGTGACTTCTGCGTCTATGAGACCGCCGAAGACCTCGCCGGCATTCGCTTCGGCGCGCCGTTCTTCGTGAAACCGGTCGCCGAGGGCACGGGCAAGGGCTGCTCCGCGAAGTCCATCGTGCGCGACCGCGCCAGGCTCGCGGCGGTCTGCGATGACCTCGTCGCCCGCTTCCGCCAGCCCGCCCTGATCGAGCCCTATCTCGGGGGCCGCGAGTTCACGGTAGGCGTCACCGGCACGGGACGCCAGGCGAAGGCCGTGGGCTCCATGGAGATCGTCCTGCTTCCGAACGCCGAGAAGGGCGTCTACTCCTACGAGAACAAGGGCAACTACGAGGACCGCGTGGTCTACCGCCCCGGCGATGCCGCCAAAGATCCCGTGGCCGCCGCGTCTGAAAAGGTCGCGCTCGCCGCGTGGCGCGCGCTCGGCTGCCGCGACGGCGGGCGGGTTGATATCCGGTGCGACGACGGCCAGAACCCCATGTTTCTGGAAGTCAACCCCCTCGCGGGCCTGAACCCCAAAGACTCGGACCTGCCGATTCTCGCCCGCATGGCGAACGTCTCCTACACTCAGCTCATCGGCCGGATCATGGACTCGGCGGTGGCGAGAGTGAACGGCAACGCTGAACGCGACTGAAAGAAGTCCTGTCCCGTTTCAGTACGGCGGGACGTCCCGGACCGCCGAAAACGCCGTTCAGGCCAATCCCTTGGCCCACAAAACGGAAACGCCGCTCCCGCGTTGGCGGGAACGGCGTTCTCTTTGAATCGGCACCTAACGAAAATCGCTTACTTCGCGATGACGCGGGCCATCTCCAACACCTTGTTGGAATAACCCCACTCGTTATCGTACCAGCTCACGATCTTGGCGAAGGTCGAGTCCAGCATGATGCCGGCTTCGGCGTCGAAGATCGAGGTCTTGGGCTCGCCGCGGAAATCGGTCGAGACGACCTTCTCCTCGGTGTAGCCGAGGATGCCCTTGAGCTCGCCCTCGGAAGCCGCCTTCATCGCCTTCTTGATCTCTTCGTAGGTGGTCTCTTTCGCGAGCACCACGGTCAGGTCGACGACCGACACGTCGGAGGTCGGGACGCGGAACGCCATGCCCGTGAGCTTCTTGTTCAACTCGGGAATCACCTTGCCGACCGCCTTGGCCGCGCCGGTGCTGGAGGGAATGATGTTCTCGAGGATGCCGCGGCCGCCGCGCCAGTCCTTCATCGAGGGGCCGTCCACCGTCTTCTGCGTCGCCGTGGCGGCGTGCACGGTGGTCATCAGGCCCTTGACAATGCCGAACGTGTCGTTCAGGACCTTGGCGACGGGTGCCAGGCAGTTCGTCGTGCAGGAAGCGTTCGAGATGATCGTCTGGCCCGCATAGCTCTTGTGGTTCACGCCGTACACGAACATCGGGGTGTCGTCCTTCGACGGGGCCGACATGATGACCTTCTTCGCGCCCGCCTTGATGTGGGCGTCCGCGCCGGGCTTCTTGCCGTCAGGCGACTCCTTCGTCAGGAACAGGCCGGTCGACTCGACGACGATCTCGGCGCCGACTTCGTTCCACTTCAGGTTGGCCGGATCCCTCTCGGCCGTCAGGCGGATCTTCTTGCCGTTGACGATCAGGTTGGAGCCTTCGACCTTCACCTCGCCCTCGAACCTGCCGTGAACCGAGTCATACTTCAGCATATATGCCAAATAGTCGGGATCCAGCAGATCGTTGATGCCAACAATCTCGATGTCGTTCGAGAAGTTCTTGATCGCCGCGCGGAAAACCATACGGCCAATGCGGCCGAACCCATTGATACCAACCTTGATCGCCATTTGTTTAACTCCTTCGCTTGTTGAGGACATCCGAAAAACCTAACGCCCCTTGAATGAATGGTCAAAAATGATATCGTCTCCATTGCGCCGCGTCAATTGCGAAAGCGCATTGATTCGATATTTTTCCATCGATTACGCGGGTGCGGCACAAACACCCATTACCCCTCCCAAACAAGGCGCCGCCTGAATCACGCCACATGCCCTTTTCCTTAAGACCCGATCCTTGACGGAGTCTCATCTCGCATCAGCAACGGGGTTCCCGTCGGGGTCGAGCACCGTCACGTCCCCCCAGCCAAGCTGCCGCAGCTTTTTCCCAATCTTCGTGCGGTCACCGACCACGAGCCAGACCAGGCTGTCGGGCCGGACGACACGCGCGGCGGCCTGCGCCACAGCCGGCTGCGTGAGCGCCCGCACCGCGTCCGCATAGGTCTGAAAATACGTGTCCGGCAACCCGAAACGGACGGACTGCTCAAGGCTCCCGGCCACCGCGCCCAGCGTTTCCCAGCGCCCGGCCAGCTGGAGGGTCAGCTGCGTCACCGCTTTTTCCACTTCGCGTTCCGTAGGCGGTGTCCCGCCGGCCAGCCCGCGGAACTCGCGGTCCAGCTCGCGCATCGCGTCGGCCGCCTTGTCGGTTTGCACCGGTGCCACACAGAAGAAGGCGCGGGGCCCCCGCGCATCCGCAAGCGTCGTCCGCGCACCGTAGCTCCAATGCTTCCCCTCCCGCAGATTCATGTTCACGCGGCTGGTGAAGGTGCCCCCCAGAATGGCATTCGCCGCCTCGACCGCATATTCGTCCGCCGCCGTTTTGGGCGGCGCCACACTCCCTGCGAAAACAACCGCTTGCGGCGCAGACGGCCGGTCGATGAGATAAACCGAGGGCCTCGATGGAAGGACCACACGGTCAGCCCGTTTGTCCGGCACTGGCCCCGGATGCCAACCTGCAAAAAGCCGCTCCATCTTCGGGGTGAGCTCCGCCAAAGAGATGTCACCGGCAACAACCAGCGTGGCGTTATTGGGCTTAACCCACATGCCGTAAAAGCGCGCCAGATCATCGCGCGTCAGGCGGGAAACGCTGGCCTCGTCCCCGCTCCCGCTGAACGGGTTGCCATAGGCGTGCCCTTTGCCATAGAGCAACCCCGGCAGTATCCGCATGGCCACACCGTTCGGTTCCGACTTCTCGCGCCGGATGGCGGCCAGCCGCTGTTTCTGCAACCGCAGGAAGTCCGCCTCGGGGAACACCGGATCGAGGATCACGTCCGCATAGATGTCCAGCGCCTGGTCCAGATGCCGCGTGAGCGTGTTCAGCGAAACAACCGTCGCGTCCATGTTGCAGCCCGCGCCGAGCTGCACGCCGAGCGACTCCAGTTCCCTGCCGATCTCCAGCGCCGTCCGCCGCCGCGTGCCTTCGTCGAGCATCTCCGCCATCAGGCTGGCCGTTCCCGGCAACGCCGACGCGTCCGCCGCAAACCCGGCGTCGATGATCAGGGAGAACTGCACCAACGGCGTCCCGTGGCGCTCCGCGAACACCACTTTGAGCCCGTTGCCGAGCACAGTCCGCCGGAGCTCAGGAAAGCGCGCTTCTGTTTTCAGCTCCGGCACCGGCAGCACACTGCGGTCCACGCCGGACGTCGTCACGCCGTAGGCGGGGAAAGGTTCGAGCTCCAGCACGAACTGGCCGTCAGACAGCCATTCGCGCGCCGTTTCGGCGATCGCCCGCGGGGTTGCCCCGCGGGTTTCCTCCAGCACCGTCTTATAGTAATCGGGGTTTCCCGTGAGAACAAAATTGCTGGCCAAGACATCCGACTTGCCGCCGAACCCGCCGATGCGCTCACAGCCCCGCACAAAATTGGCCTCAAACTGTGTCTTGACCCGCTGAAGCTCCTCGCCCGTGGGGCCTTTTTTTAGAAACCGGGCGAGTTCTTCGTCGATGGCCCGCTCGATCCGGTCGAGCGTGATGCCCGGTTTGGCCGTTGCCACGATCACGAACTGCCCGGCGATTTCCCGGAGGTCGGCGCCGGCCGACACGTCAGTGGCGAGTTGCTCGTCATAGACCAGACGCTTGTACAGACGCGACGATTTACCGGAGGAGAGCAGCGCGCCGGCAAGGGAGAGCCGGTTGCCCTCCGGCGTGCCATACGGAGGTATGTTCCAGACTTTGAAGAGACGGCTCTGCGGCACGCGGTCCTGCGCCCGCATGCGCCGGGTTCCGGCGCGTTTCGCCACGTAAGCGGTATGGCGGGAAATGGGGGGGCCGGACGGGATGTCGCCGAAAGCGCGCTTCACGCTCTCGAAGACCTTCGCGGCCTCCACATCGCCCGCCACCGCCAGCACGGCGTTGGCCGCACCGTAATACCGCGTGAACCAGCTCCGGGCATCGTCGAGCGTTGCCGCCGCGAGATCTTTCTCAGAGCCGATCACCTCCCACGAATACGGGTGGCCTTCCGGCCAGGTGTTCTCGGTGATCAGCCGGTAAGCGATCCGGTACGGCTGGTTGTCGGACTGGCGCTTCTCGTTCATCACCACGCCGCGCTGCTCGTCGAGCCGCTCTTGGGTAAGCGCGCCCAGCAGATGCCCCATGCGGTCCGACTCCATCCAAAGCGCGAGGTCCAGCGCGTCGCGCGGAACCTCTTGGAAATAGTTGGTCCGGTCCTCGTCCGTGGTCCCGTTTATACCCGTCGCGCCCACCCGCTCGAGCGCTTTGAAATAGTCGTCGTTGAAGTGCTCGCTGCCGTTGAACATGAGGTGTTCAAAGAGATGCGCGAAGCCCGTCCGCCCGGTCTCCTCATTCTTGGATCCGACGTGATACCAGATGTTCACCGCCGCAATCGGCGCCTTGTGGTCTTCGTGGACGAGCAGGGTCAGCCCGTTGTCCAGCACGAACTTCTGATAGGGGATCTCCAGACCGCCGGTCTCCGCGCCGCACGCCCCCGCCAAAAAGAAGATCCATAAAGACCGCACGACCCGCTTCCAAAAGCCCATCGCAGCCCCTCCTGTGCCCGTGCACGGGAAAAACGCACCCGTCTAAGCGTTCCCCTCTTCCACAGCCACGACCTTCCCCTCAAACAACCGCATCGCCTGCTTGAGCGCGGGATCATCGTAAAGATCGGCCTTCATGGCCGGCCGGGCAGGGGCGGCGTCGGCGGTCGGCGCCGCCGCAACAGCAGGCGGTTCGGCCGCGCGCAACGCGTTCAACCTTTTGAGGATTTCCTCCAGCGACACCGCCCGCGCAAGACGCGCGCACCGGATCAGCGACATCTCGATCAGCGTGCGCACGGAGAGCGCGTACCGCAGCCGCCCTTCCGTCTCGCCCAACTGATCGGCAATCTGCAGCACGCGCGTCGAGTCCGCCAGCGCGGCCTGCGAAGCCAGCACGCGGATTTGCTCCGGCGTGGCGTCGAGATTGGCCATCCCCTCGCCGACATATTGGTAGATCAACAGATTCCGGAAGTGCTCCATCAGCTCCACCACCAGCCTGCGCATGTCTTTTCCCGCGCTGTCGAACATGTCGACCAGCCGCAGGATCTCGCCCATGTCGCCCGTGAGCACGGCTGCGGCCAAGGTCTCCAGCGACCGGCGTGAAACCAGGCCGAACACCGCCAGCACATCGTCCTCGGTGAGCGAGTCGCCCTTGAACGAGATGAGCTGGTCGAGCGCCGAGATCGCGTCGCGCAAGCCGCCTTCCGCGCCGCGCGCGATGGCCAGCAGCGCGTCGTCCTCAACCGTGATGCGTTCTGCACCGCAGATGAAGCGCAGCCGTTCAACAATGAGCGGGGTCTGGATGCGGCGCAAGTCAAAGCGCTGGCACCGCGAGATGATGGTCGGCAACACCTTGTCGCCTTCCGTCGTGGCAAAGATGAACTTCACGTGCGGCGGCGGCTCCTCCAACGTCTTCAGCAAGGCGTTGAACGCCGCCGTGGAGAGCATGTGGACTTCGTCGATGATAATGATTTTATACGTGCCGTGCGTGGGCGCGAACTGCATCTGGTCGCGCAGGTCGCGCACCTGATCCACGCCGTTGTTCGACGCGCCGTCGATCTCCTGCACGTCCAGCGAGTTGCCCGCGGCGATTTCGCGGCACATGGCGCACTCGCAGCACGGCGTTGCCGTCGGCCCCTTCTCGCAGTCCAAGGCCTTGGCAAAGATACGCGCCAGCGAAGTTTTGCCGATGCCGCGCGGCCCCACAAACAGATAGGCGTGAGCCACGCGCCCGCTTTCGATCGCGTTTTTCAGCGTGCGCGTGACGTGTTCCTGCCCGACCACATCCCCGAACTGTTGCGGGCGCCATTTGCGTGCTAAGACTTCATAGGCCATAACGGGAAAGCAGTTTACCTTTTGCCCGGACGGAATCAAAGAAAAGAAGAAAGAAAATCATGGAAAGATTTTCCCGCGCAAGACTTGTCAGCGGCAGACAGGCGTGTTATATTACAAACCATTTCATTTTTATTCCTTCAGGATGGAGTTCTATGCCGAGCGATGATGCCATTGAGGTCGTTGGAGTCGTGATTAAAGTTCTTCCCGCCACCATGTACAAGGTGAAGCTGGAAAACGGTCACGAGGTGCTGGCTCACATTTCCGGCAAGATGCGCAAGTTCTTCATCAAGATCGCGGCGGGCGACAAGGTGACGCTGGAGATTTCGCCCTACGACCTGAGCAAAGGGCGCATCATCTACCGTCACAAGGCCTGACCCGGTCAAACCGGTTTTCGGCTTAGGCCAGAAAAACCCGCGCCTGCTCGATCTGTTCATCATCCCCCAGCACCAGCACGACATCTCCCGATTCCAGCGTCTCGGTTGCCTTGGGGTTCACAATGGTCGTGCCCTGCCGTTCGATGCCGATCACACTCACGCCGGCCCGCGCCCGCAAATCGATGTCCCGGAGCGACCGCCCGCAGACCTCCGAGCTCCGTCCCACCCTGATTTTTTCGGTGTGGATGTCCAGCAGATCCGCCACCGATTCGGTGGGGTCGGTCTCGATCTCTTTCGTCAACACGCCCCTCAGCGTCTCGAGCGATTCCGCGCCCATGCGCCAGAACCGCTTCCAACCGAACACGCCAACCACCAGCAGCGTCACGCCCACCAAAACCCGCGCCCACCCCTGTTCCGGCATGATGGTGCCGCTCAGCATCACGCTTTCAAAAAACAGCGTGGCAACACTGGAAACCGAAAACAACAGGCGGGTGATTCGCCGGAAAGACAAGGCCCACAACGTCTCCGCAACCTTCGCGGGGATCAGGGCATCCGCCACGACCCCTCCCAGCACGCGGGCGCGGAAGAAGATTAAGATCGCGTTCGGCACCGTCAGCAGGCTGGCCGCGCCCCACAGCAACATCTTCTTGTTCTCCTCGATCACCGGCGAAAACCGGCCATAATCGGCGCGGGCCAACATGCCCGCCGCGATGTAGACCACAGCGACCAAGGCCAAGTGCAGCAACACGAGTGTCAGGTTAAAACGGAGGGCCTTCACCGTTTCGTTGGGCGCCGAGCTATGCAGGAACCGGCCCGCCCAGTTTGAATAGGTCTCCAAACACTCTTTCCACCGCAACGGCACCTTGCGCACCACCCAATCCGAAAACGGGTCCGACGCCCGCAACAGGAAGGGATTCAGCACCGTCGTCAGCACCGACACGCCGACCGCGATCTGGTACACGGAGCTGTCCACCGCTTTCATGGTCAAGCCGATCAGCGCCACCAGATAGGCGAACTCGCCGATCTGCGCCAGCCCGATACCGGTCTGGATCGCGTTCTTGAGATCCTGTCCCGTCAGCAACGCCCCCACCGTGCAGTTGACGGCCTTACCGACAATCACCACCAGCGTGACCCCCAAAATGGCCTGCCCGTTCGCCAGCATCTGCGCCGGATCGATCAGCAGCCCGATCGTCACAAAGAAAATCGCGCTGAACATCGTCCTCAAGGGCACACACTGCTGGTAAATCCGCTTCAGCGGCTCCGATTCCGCCCCCATCACCCCCACGAGGAACGCGCCCAGCGCCAGGCTGAAATCCAGTTTCGCCGCAATAAACGAGACCAGAAAACAGAACCCGAGCATCGTCAACAACAGCGACTCGTCGTCCTTGAGCCGTGCCACGCGGTTCAACACGCGCGGCACCACCAGCAGCCCGAACACCGTCACCCCGGTCAGAAACAGCAGGAGCCCGCCCATACTGTACGCCACCTCGCCCACACGCATCGTCCCAGACCTCACGAGTCCCGTGAGCAGCGCGATCACGCCGACGCACAGGATATCCTCGGTGATGGTGATCCCGAAGATGTACCTGGTGAAACGCCGCGTCCCCCACCCCATGTCGTTGATGGTCTTCGCCAACAACGTGGTGGCTGAGTCGCTGATGGCCGCCCCGAGAAACAGGCTCTGTACCGACCCCCACCCGAAAATCTTCGTACCCACAAAATGGCCGGCCCAAATCATCACCGCCATGTCCAACAGGGCGGTCGGGAAAATCACATGGCCGACTTTTTTCAACTTCCGCAGACTGAATTCAAGCCCCAGCGTGAACATCAGGAAAACGACGCCGATCTGCCCCAGCACATCGATGCTGCCCTGATTAATGACGAGCGACCCGCCGAAGGTGTGCTTGCCGATGACCGCCCCTGCGAGAATGTACCCGAAGACCTTGGGCCACCCCAAACGCATGAACACGGCCGAGACAATCCCGACCGCCACCAGAATGACCGCCAAATCCTGAAAGAAGGAAGTGGTATCCATTAAACCGCCCTCGCCGTCAAATCATACCCTCTGCCGCCCGTGATCTCCACCCGCACGAAATCGCCGGCCCTTGCCTGCCGGGGCACATGGGCCACACGGGTTTCACCGTCCACGTCCGGCGCCTGCCGCGGCAACCGCGCCATCCAAACGTCGCCCTCCCGCCTGAGCAGCAGCGCCGTGTCCACGGTGCCTTTCAGCGCGTTCACCCGCTTCCGGACAATCTTCTTCTGCAGCGCCATCAGCCTCTGACAGCGCTCTCCTGCAACCTCCGGGTCCGGCGCACCGTCCATCTCAAACGCGGGGGTCCCTTCTTCCGGCGAAAACGCGAACACGCCCATGTGGTCGAACTCCGACTGCCGGACATACTCCATCAGATGTTCGAAGTGCTCCTCAGTCTCGCCGGGGAACCCCACCAGGCAGGTCGTGCGCAACACCACACCCGGAACGGCCTCGCGCAACCGCGCCGCCAGGTTCTCTATCGCCGCCACCGCCACGCCTCGGTTCATCGCCCGCAGGATATCCGGATGACTGTGCTGCACCGGCAGATCGAGGTATTTGCAGACATGCCGCGCCGTGTTCAGCACCTCCAGCACCTCGTCCGTCACGCCCGACGGATACCCGTAGAGCAGGCGGAAACGGAACTCGCCCTCCACCGCGTCGATGCGCCGCATCAACTCCGCGATGGCCGGCGCACCGCGTTTGTCCAAGCCGTACTGGAGAACATCCTGGGCGATCAGATTGATCTCCCGGACGCCCGCGCCCACCATGTCGGACGCCTCCTTCACGAGGCCGTCTGCCGCACGCGACCGGAAACGGCCGCGGATGCCCGGGATCGCGCAGTACGCGCAGCGGTGATCGCAGCCCTCCGCCAGCTTCAGGTACGCGAAAGGTCCGCCCGTGAACAGCAGCGTGGGATAGACCGGGTCATACACTTTAACCGGGTCGCCTTTTGCGGCGATCACACCGCAGCGTTCGTTTGCTCCAACCCGCCCGGCCACCTCGGCGACCCGTTCCAACTCGTCGACACCCAAAAACGCGTCCACGTCGGGGAACGCCCGGACCAGCCGTTCCCGGTACCGCTGCACCATGCAGCCCGTCACGATCACCGCGCGGCAACAGCCGGATTTCTTGTGCGCGCACGCGCTCAAGATCGCCTCGGCCGCCTCTTCACGCGCGGCCTCGATGAACGCGCAGGTGTTCACCAGAATCACGTCGGCCTCTTCGGGCGATGGCGCGAGGGTGATCTGGCCGCGCTTCAAATAGCCCGCCATCACCTGCGAATCCACGAGATTTTTCGAACACCCAAGACTGATAAACCCGACCGAAACCGACATGCGCACCCTCCTCCTTTCACCGTTCACGCCGGGATCATTTGGCCTTCACGCAGACGGCACCGCCGGATCACGATACCCAACTCCTCTTCATAGCGCCGGGCCAGATGCGTTTCGGCCCCGGTGAACAGCGTGACCGCCATGCCCGCCGCCCCGGCCCGGCCTGTGCGGCCCACCCGGTGCAGATACGCCTTGCTGAGCGTGGGCGCATCGAGGTTGAAAATATGCGTGACCCCGGGAATGTCGAGACCCCGTGCCGCGATGTCCGAGGCCAGCAGCACCTTCGCGCGGCCGCAGCGGAAATCGTCCATCGCCTGTTTGCGGTCCCGCTTGTCGAACGCGCCGTGCAACTGCGCCACGGCCATGTGGTGGTAGGCCAGCTTGGCCGCCACGATCTCCGCCGTCTCGGTCCGGTGAACAAAAACGATGCAGCGCCCGGGTTCCAACGCGTGCAACAGACTGCGCAACAGATCCGGCTTATCGCGTTCCTCGCAGACGAGGCCGAAGTGCCCGATGTCCGGATTCATCGGCGCGGACGCGGTCTGCAGCATGACCAGCGCGGGCGCGAGAGACGCGATGACCCCCATACTCTCCGGCTGCCGCGTGGCGGACACGAACGCCAACTGACGGTCCCGCGGCAGGACATGGAGCAGGTCTTGGATCGCGGGCAGACTCTCCTCGACCAGCAACCGGTCCGCCTCGTCGATCACCAGGCTCTTCACCTGGTGCGCCTTGAGCTTGCCGAGCTGGATCAGCTCGCGGATGCGGCCGGGCGAACCGACAACGATGTGCGGCTTTTTCTTGAGCTTCTCGATCTGCCGGTCGATCAGCGTGCCTCCGATCAACAACAGCGTCTGAACCGGAAAGCCCGCGTTCACCGCCAAATCGCAGCACTGGCGCTGAATCTGAAGGGCCAACTCGTGCGTCGGCGCGACGATCACGAGCTGTGCCGCCGCCAGCTTCGGGTCGATGCGGCAGAAGAGCGGCAACAGGTAAGCCAGCGTCTTTCCGGTGCCGGTCTCCGCGTTCAGATAGGCGTCCTTCCCCTCCAACAATACGGGATACGCCACGGTTTGAATCGGGGTCGGTTCGGTGATGTTCTGTTTTCCCAACGCCGCGATCAGGTCAGGGCGCACATGAATGTCGGAAAAGGTCATAAAGCGGTCTCGCGGTTTAAAGGGGGTTTCTTCTATCGAGTAAGAGTATGGCATGTTTTCCCCGCTTCTGCACGGACGGATTGTGCCGTGTTCCACCTTGAACCTCCGTATCCGCTTTGCTATTTTACGCCTGTCTGAACGTTCAGGCTGTTGGCCGTACAGGCGGCAAGGTGTGAAGATGAATGATACGATTCCCCGACGAGTCTGGCTGGAGATCAGCCTCGACACCCTGACCCGGAATTACCGCAAGATCGCCGACGCGGTCGCGCCCGCAGATGTGCTCACCGTGCTCAAAGCCAACGCCTACGGCCTCGGCGTCTTGCCCATTGCCCAGGCGCTCGCGAAAGCGGGCGCATCCGGCTTCGGCGTGGCCGAACCCCACGAAGCCCTCCAACTGCTGCCGCTCGGCCAGCCGGTCCAGATCCTCAGCAGCATCCTGCCGGACGAGATTGAGCCCATGGTTGCCGCGGGCGTGATCCTGCCCGTGACCGATTTCCCCACCGCCCAGCTCATCAGCGGAGCCGCCCTGCGGCTCGGCAAAACCGCCACCGTCCACTTCAAGCTCGACACGGGCATGGGCCGCCTCGGCATCCTTGCCAGCGAAGCGCCCGACGTCATCCGCAAGACCCGCACACTCCCCGGCCTGCACCGCGAAGGCATCTTCTCGCACTTTCCCTTCGCCTATGAAACCGGCTCGGAGCTGACCAACCGCCAGATGGATCTTTTCTGTGACATCCTCGCCGACTTCGCGCGCGACGGCATCACGTTCGCCAAACGCCACATCGCGAACAGCGACGCGATCAACAATTTCCCGCGCGCCTGCCAACCCCCGTTCAACGTCGTCCGCACCGGCATCAACCTTCACGGCTCGTTCGACTCTGCCGGCAAACGCATCTTGCAGGTGAAGCCGGTGCTCACGCTCAAAACGCGACTGACCGCCATCCGGACCCTGCCCGCGGGCACCGGCATCGGGTACGGCCACACCTACCGGCTTCACCGCCCGACCCGCGTGGGCACGGTCTCCGCCGGCTATGCGGACGGCCTGCCGCTCGCGCTCTCGAACCGCGGTTACGTGCTCATCCGAGGCATTCCCTGCCCCGTGCTGGGGCGCCTCTCCATGGACTACACCACCGTCTCGCTCGAAAGCGTGCCCGACGCCGCGGTCGGCGACGTGGCGGTCTGTCTCGGCGGCGAGGGCCTCCACGCCCTAACGGTCGAGGACTGGGCCGCGCTTAAGAACACCCATCCTTACGAGATCATCTGCTCGTTCGGCAACCGCGTGGAACGGCGATACGTGTGACGGGACGGGAAAGCGCCCGCGCCCTCAGGGGTGCGCAATGAGCCAGGCCGGGTCGTACCGGCCGGAGACGATGGGGGTTTGCGCGTTGCGGGTCGCCCGCCGCACCTGTTCAGAAACGTATTGGGTGAGTTTCCCCAGCGTGATCCGCCCGTCGCGCGGAAAATCCGCCTGCCCGTTCAGCCCCTGCAGGAGGAAATACGTGAAGACGCCGTATCCTCCCCCCCACTTTGCCCCTTCCTGAGACGTTTGGCTTCCGCTCGAGGCGCTGATCACACAGGTGCCTTCACCCACATTCGCAAGGTTCTCCAAGCCCACGTCGATCGGATTAACGGTCATGCCGCGGCCCGAGCGCCGCGCGATATCGAAGCCTTCACCCACCCCCGCCGCATGGCACGCATCCGCGATCACGACCACCCGTTTCGCGCGGACATACCGTTTCAGCGCGGTCTCCACATCCCACATGGGAAATGCGGTTGAAGAAATCCGGCTGTAATCCGTGTCGTAGGGGAGCAGAAAAAGATTGGACGACGAGTCCGGTGAATCCGGCGAGCCGTGCCCGGCAAAATAAATCGTCACCTGATCCTCGGCGACCGCCTGTTGCAGCCAGTCGAAAAGGGCCTGCCGGATATTGACACCCGTCGCATCCCCGTCCAGCAGCAGTTTGACGTTGGCGGGAGCATAGCGCCCCCCCTGCGGATTGACCAGCCAGTGATAGAATGCCCGCGCATCACTGGCCGCATACCGGAGGGCCGGAATCCTGGAATCTTTATAGGCGGAAATGCCGATCACCACGGCCCAACAGATACCGGGCCGCGTTGAAACTTGGGGGATCAAAACGGCTGGGGGAGGCGCGGAAACCGTTGGCGCAACCGGCGGTTTGCCGGCGGCCTTTGCCAGCCCGCCGGCAGGCGGGAGCGTCTTCCGCGCGGCGGCAAGCTTTCCCGGCAATTCCGAAAGCAACCCGGACACGACCGGTCCCATCGCTTGTCCGTAAGGATACCCGTACTGCATGGGGTTGCCCCCGTAACACGCCCCGATCAGCCCATCCGAATGCGTCTCGACGGTCTTTTCGAAAAGCGTCGAGGCGTCGGCTGCAGCCTTGACCTTCAGGCAGACCTTCTGATCCACCGACCAGGTTCCCATGGGCAAGCCCAATGTCCCGAGAAAGGGGGCCAGGAGAATGGAGCCGCCGCAGAGATGCGGGCGCATCTCATAGGTCAACTTCTGCACATCGCCTTCAATGATCCAGTCCGCAAAACCCTCTTCGTCCGGGCGCATGACTTTATTGAACAGCCCGGTTTCTTCCAACTCCAGGCACAGCGCCTCGGCCATATCGAGGCCGACGGGCTTGTACGCCGAACGGTTTGGGTCCCAGAGGAGCCAATCCGGGCGTTCCCAATACGTGCCCACACACGCGATCGGGATATACGCAAGCCAAAGGTTATGACTCTCCTGATGATTCCGGCCGCGCGATTCTGTAAAGCAACGCACGTGAACGACCCCCAGCGTCCCTTTACGGCCTTCCCCATCCTGCGCGACAGCCGCGCTTTTTTTGCGCCCCGACTGAATCGCGCCTTGCGTAAACGTCGTGCTGTTGACGGTCGAACACCCGCCCACGAATGCCACCGCGGACAGGAGAACCATCCGTGCGATAAAGAGACGCGCTTGTGTTTTCATAGGGGAAACGCTTCCGGGGCAGACGCCCCGGAAGCGTACTATCGTTCAGTTCGCAGACTTGTTCAACCGGATCGCTTTCCCTTTCACCGTCACCGTTTTCTCGGAATAGACGATGTAATTGGAACGTTCGACGTGATACCTCGGCAACAGAAGCATATCCGCCGTCGGGACTGACTCGATCGCGTTGAAGAGCGCGGTCTGCTCAACGGGATCCATCGCGGACGAGGAAGTCTTCCACCAATACAGCAGTGCCGGCGGGAATAAGATGGTGCTAACCACTTTCTTACCGTCGACCTGCCTCTCGTCTGTCGGAATCGAACCCAACCGTCCGCTTTTACGCTCACCGCCTATCGCGATGAACCCGAACAGCGTTGCGCCCGACGCGCTTCCCTCGGCATTCCCAATCACATCAAAACTTGCCGTGGTTTTGGTGTTCTTGAGGGGCATGCAGGCTTCCGGAGCGGAACTCCTGTAACCGACACACCCCGCACAAACCGCCAGCGCCAAGAATACGGCCATCCATCCGCATTCAAACTTCATTTCGACTCCTTTGAAAGAAAGTTCCGTAGAGAATCATCCCTGCGGGAACCCGATCAAGGTCATTTCGCAGAAGGATTGAAGCGGATCGCTTTGCCCTTCACGGTTACCGTCTTTTCGGAATAGACGATATAATTAGCCACTTCCACCTGGAAACGCGGCCACATGAGGGAATCTGCCGTTGGCACAGACTCGATGGCGTTATAAATCGCCGCCTGCTCGACCGGGCCAAGCATCATCATTCCGCTCGCCCCAATCGATCCGCCCTTGTTCTCGCCGCCAATCGGAATGAAGCCGAACAGCGTCGCGCCTGTCGCGGTTCCCTTCGCGTCTCCGATGACGTCATAGGTCGCCGTGGTGTTGATGTCTAGCACCAGATTTCCCTGGGCAACACTGTTCCTATAACCCACGCATCCCGTCAGCGAGACAGCCGTGATCGCCGCGAGACAGAGAGAGGTGACCTTGTTCATTTGTTGATCCTCGTTTCTTTTTAGACGTTTACCCTACACCTTAACCGTTGCACTTTGATGCCGCCAAACATAATGACGGATTAAAGTTTATGCCGTAAAAATAACATCAACCCGAATACATGTCAACGGATTAACGCCGCGCAGCAGCAATTCGGGCGCATCCCCGTTCCGCTGACTAGGGTCAAGCGGCAGAAGCCCGCAAGAGGGAGCCGATTAAGATTAGGATAAAGATTACGATTATGAAAGTAGCCGTTCCATCTTAATCCTAATCGTACTCTTAATCGTAATCCTCATCCCAACCTAACGCGACACCGCAACCGGGATTAACCACGAAACACACAAAAAACACGAAAATGACTGTTCCCTTTCGTGTTATTCCGTGTCTTTCGTGGTTCCAATGAATTCTCGCAAACAACTTGTTTTTTATCGTGGTTGTTGGTTTGTAAGGCACTAAAGTTATCGGTCAATGAAACGGGGATACGTGCAAATCACAAGCCGCACTTCAGACCAGCGAACAGCTTCTGAGCCGTTTGGCGGTGCGGCAAGGTTGTTAAGGCTGTCGTCCAACCCCCGGGTGAACACCCCGCGCGGCACAACGCCGAACGCCTGTTGGGGCGCAGCGCGCGACGACACTTCCGCAACCAGCCGGTGCAGGGCACTCCGCGTGGTACAGGCAATCGCCTGCACGACATCGGCTCCAAACGGGGGGCTGACCACGATCTGGAAACCCCGTTTCGCGGCGCCGGGGATATCGGCCACCTTACCCGCCGGCACCCAAGTCTCCTGACTCCATTTGTTCGGGAACAACACCACCGACGTGCCGTCGACCTGGTGACACAACACCGCCACATGACAATCGCAGGAACTGGAAAACCGGTAGCGGCATTCTTCCCCTGCGGCATAGTCCCGCCGCGCATCGGCGGTCACCAACCGGATATCAAAATCATGCGGCACCTTCTTTGCGCGCGCCTCGATCTCCGCAAGACTTTTAAGGCTTCCAGCCTCGTTTTGCGGCATCATCAAGTCTGCCAACCGGATCATTGCGCCGATCTGCTTAAGCTCCGATTCCGGCCAGAGACGGGACATGATCTTTTTGGCGGAACTCGCGACATCGACTTTCGCGACCTTCCCGTGTGTCAGCCAAACGACCTCGCCGCTGATCTTTATCTCATCGCCATTCCTTGCGAATCTTCCCCGTAAAACCGCGTCAAGCCCGCCGGACGGGGCGGGGACAGCCTCCGCGCCCGCCTCCAAAACGCGCTGATCCAACGAGTGCCCGTCCACAAGCAGGGCCGCGAGCCGTTCCCCGGAAACCAGCTGGAACCGGCTGTTCTTGGCGAGAAGCCCCTGCAGCTCTTTCCGCAGAACCCCGGAATAGGCGGACATGAGGCGCGTCTCACCGCTAAAGAAATCCCCAACCCCAATCCGGACCGGCTTATCCCAGCCGGACGGGAAGCCCGCTTCCATGTTTTTCACAAGCCCGCTGTACACATCATCGGCCTCCCCCACCGCCGGAGGCGGCGAAGGCACAACGGCGTTCGTGACGGAGACAACCGGAATTTTCACCGTTTCCGCCTTGACCGGAGGCTGGGGCTCAACCGACGCGGCACTCTTCTTCGGCGGAGGCGAAATGATTTCGACAGCGGGATGCGCACCGGTCTGGACGCCATCCGCCCGCGGCGCTTGCCCCTCTTTGGCCTCAACTTTGACCGGCAAAGGCTTTTTCACCCCGTTTATTACCACCGGCCTCACAGGCGGGGGCTGCTGAAGCTGGGCTTTCGTTCTCGCCGCGCGCAGAAACGCCTGGACACCCACGCCAAAAGCGGCCGCCAGCAGAACCACCCCCGATGCGATCACGACGGCTCTCACGCCCCTTGCGTAACGCGCCGTCTTCTTTTCTTCGTCTTGCGGACCGTTCAGCGCCGCGACAAGTTCACCGCAGGTGGCGAAACGGTTCGCCGATTCTTTCGCCATCCCTTTCAACAGCGCCCCGTTCTGAGCCGGAGAAAGTTGCGGCAGCGGTTCCGGCTTCTGCTGCGTCACAACGTTCACCATGATGACCGCATCACCCGTCGCAAAGGCCGGAGCGAACGGAACCGAGCCGCCGACCAGTTCATAAAAAAGAACCGCCAACGCATACTGGTCCGTCTGCGGCCCTTGCCGTTTCCCCTGCCACTGCTCGGGCGCCATATAGGGCCGCGTCCCCGACGTGTCAAAGGTCTCCGAGGAGACGCGGCTCAGGCTGGAATGGATTTCGGCGGCCAGCCCGAAGTCGAGAACGCGGCAGCGCACGGTCCCATCCCCCAGGGTTTCCGCCACAATATTCGACGGCTTGACATCCCGGTGGATGATCTTCTCGCCGTGCGCGTAATCGAGCGCCGAAGCGATTTGCCGGCAAACCTCGAGCGCCTGCCGCACCGGAACCTTCCCTTCGGGGAACTGCCGGCGCCACGTGTTCAAGGTGACCCCCGGCGCATAGGCCATCACCATCAGATAATCGCCGGGCAAGACCCGCAGGGCTTGCCGGACATGGTCGTCCGCATACGAGACCTCGTGTGCTTGGTGCAACACCAACGCCGGCGCGATGTTCGGATGGTACAGGCGGCTGACGAGCACAAAATTCTCGCGGATGCGCTCCAGCTCTTCAGCGTTGTTCCTGACCATGGGCGGCAGGCCTTTTACCGCCACCTCCATGCCGGCGACGGTGTCCCGGGCAAGATACACCACCCCGAAACCGCCCCCTCCCAATTCCCTCAGCAACGCATACCGGTCGATCTGCCCCAAGCGGCTTGAGGCGCCCGTTGGCAGCGTGACCGCATCGCCCAAACCGCATCGCGTCGCCATGGTCGCCGCTTCGGTTCTCGATCCAGCCACGGTGTTGTCAGTATTCAATCGTTCTTCCATTTCGAGGCCTCGCGCCATCGCATCCCATTTAGAGTATTTGAACTGTAACAAAGTGACACCAAAAAGTCAGGCCTCTTTTGAAAAAAGGGGGGAGGCCGCAATTCTGTCTGCACTCAGCAAACATCGTCCCCTTGACTGGGTAACCGTGTTTTGTTAAATTAGGAATCAAATTCCTAATCACACTAAACGGAGATCCGATGATTTCACGCTTGATCCAAAAAAAGGCGCTCGCCTTTTCGCGTGAGTTTAAGGCGCTGGCGATTACCGGGCCCCGCCAATCCGGCAAGACGACGCTGGCGCGGCAGGCATTCCCTAAAAAGGCTTATGTCACGCTTGAAGATCCGGATGTGCGCGATTTTGCCCTGTCGGATCCACGCGCCTTCCTTGCGCAATTTCCGAAGGGGGCCATTCTCGACGAGATTCAGCGGGTGCCTCGCCTGTTCTCCTACCTTCAGGGGATCCTTGACCAGTCGTCAAAGCATGGCCAGTACATCCTCACCGGGTCGCAGCAGTTTTCGCTTAAAGCGGGCATCACACAGTCGTTGGCGGGGCGTATCGCGCATATTCATTTGCTGCCGCTTGCCGAATTTGAGTTGAAAACGGCGGCGGCGGGAAGCCGGTCCGTCTGGGATGCGGTGTTTAAGGGCGGGTATCCGGCGCTCTTCAGTTCGCCGGTTTCGCCGGTGCATTGGTTGAACGCGTATATTGAGACCTACATCGAACGGGATGTCCAGCAACTCAAGCAGATTCAGGACCAGGCGCAATTCCGTCAGTTCATCCGGCTGTGCGCGGGTTCGTCCGGGCAACTGGTCAGCCAGAATCGCCTCGGGGCGGACTGCGGCATTGACCAGAAGACCGCCGCCGCATGGCTGAGCGTGCTGGAGGCGGGTTTTATCGCGTTCCGGCTCAATCCCTATCACACGAATTTCCGTAAGCGAATCATCAAGACCCCGAAACTGTATTTTTACGACACCGGGCTGGCCTGCCGTCTGCTGGGCCTCCGGTCGGCGGATGATTTGTCGAGTCACCCCCTGCGCGGCCCGTTGTTTGAAAATTGGGTGCTCGTTGAACTCATGAAGAAAGACCTCGCCTGTGACACGGGGCGAACCTTTTATTTCTGGCGCGACCAAAGCGGGTTGGAAATGGATTTTCTGATCGAGACGGGGAACGGCTTCGATATCATCGA
>JAQVSS010000376.1 GCA_028700415.1 Kiritimatiellia bacterium | reverse complement strand
CTACAACGTCACGCGCGACCTGCTCGCGCAGGGTACGAGCCCGGTGAAAATCGCCGAGGAATACTGCAAGGCGGAAGGGCTTGAGTTCTTCGTCACCCTGCGGGTGAACGACACCCACGACGCCGGCACGCAGCTGTCCTTCCTCTACCCCAAGTTCAAGGAGGAACATCCCGAGTTCCTTTTCGGCCAACCGTACACGAAAGTCCCTTACGGCGCGTGGAGCGCGGTCGATTTCGCCCATCCGGAAGTCCGGCGGCGGCTGGTGAACGTCGTCGCGGAAATCTGCGGGAAGTTCGACGTGGACGGCGTCGACCTTGACTTCTTCCGTCACCTCCACGTCTTCAAAACCGTCGCGTTCGGAGCGGAGGCCGCCACTCAGGAGGAGGTGGCGGCCATCACCGCAATGATGCGCGAAATCCGCGCGGCCGCCGAGAAGGCCGGGCACAAGCGGGGACGGCCTGTTCTCCTTTCCGTGCGCGTGCCGGACTCGATCGAATATTCGAGGGCGATCGGTCTCGACTGGGAGGCATGGATGAAGGAACGCCTGATCGACATGATCGCGACCACCGGTTATTTTCAGCAGAAACAGTGGACGAAAAGCATCGGGCTGGCGCATAAATACGGCGTCAGGCACTACGCCTCGATGGACGAGTCACGGATCGAACGCCACTGTAAAGGCGCTAAGAAACCGCTTCCGGTCATCTCCGGGCGCAATTCGCCCGAGTCGTACCGCGGCCGCACAGCGGCGGCGCTCGCCTCCGGTTCGGACGGCATTTTGTATTTCAACCTCGAAGGCAAAACACTGAACGAGACCGCCTGCGGCAATATGAAGGACATCGATGGCGCGGAAAAGCTTTATTTTGCGGTGGCGCGCGGCATGGGCGGTTACCGTCCGGAGCATTATCTGAAGGACAGTTATGTGCGTTACAACGAGATGCCTGATCTTGATCCGGGCCGCGGTGGCAAGAAGGTGAAATTCGGCGAAGAGTATGTTTTCGATATGATGGCCGGCGACGACACCGCGAAGGCCCCGGCCAACGGGAAGGCCCGCGTTTTAGCGAAAGTGCTTGCCGACTCTGCGGCGGATGTGCCGGTCAAACTGACGGTGAACGGTCGCGCCGTTCCCGCCGCCGGACGCGACAAGGAGAACGCCGTTTCGTTCGACGTTCCCGCCGGCGCCGTCAAATTCGGCCCCAACCGCATCGGCATAACCGTCGGCGACGCCGCGCGGAAGGGCGACGCGGCCATCCTCGATTTCTGTCTCCGCGTCAGTTATCGGTGAACGGGCAATAAAAATCTTCCCTTTTTCGAGTTGCTTATGCCAAATTCAATATGATAAAGTGTGAATGACACACAACCCGAATTAATATATAAACACCACACAGTTTCCTGCCGGGTTATCCCGGCAGGAAACTTTTTCCGCTAATATAAAGAGAAAACAGCGCGATGCACCCGCGTGCCGCGCGCTGTCATGACGGTCTTAACCGTCACGCGTCACTTGGGACAGCAACGCTTGGTCTTGGCGCACGTGTTCTTTTCGCACGCGGCTTTTTTCGTGCAGGGGCATTTGTCACACTTGCAGTCGGCCTTCTTGGCCTCCGCCGTGCACCCGCACGCCTCGCATTTGCATGCCGCTTTCTTTTCGGCCTTGGCCGGGCACTGCGCCAACGCCGTCGCGCCCATCATCGCCGCCGCCGCCATCAGTGTTATCATCATGTTTTTCATGGTTTTCCCCTTTCGCGTTTTCCCCAGACGTCCGTCAATCTGAAGCGCTTTGATTGAGATTAATATAGGCCATCTGCGTCCCGGTGTCAATGCCCCGAAAAAAAAAAATCCGGTCACAATGCTAAATTTCAGTGGACAACCCGCCCCCGGTTTTTATAATTTACCTTGCTTGGGAACAGTCTGCATGTTTATGTTTCGAAGGAAAACGGTTCCCCGGAATACGATTGCGGCTGAAAAAGGTTTCCGGGCGGATCACAAAAAATAAAAGGTGTGTTATGAATCGAAACACGGTTTGCATGACGTTGTTAGCCCGGGTCGCGCTTTGCGCGATATTATCTCCGCTGGTCATCCGAGCTGAATGTGCGAGCGGACCTATCGCGATCGCCAACCACACGGCTGCATTCAAGGGGGTCTCTTATGATGACCCGGCACCGGGAGAATCCACCTGGTTCTACTCCTTCACGTCCGGCACCAAACCGGCCATCAGCCACGTCACCTTCGCGCTGATGTGCGAGGACATCCGCATCCTCGATGCGGGCATGTGGGACGGCACGAACTACATGTCGCGCATGTATAAGGCGGGATTGCCGGAACCGCGCGCCTTTCCCGGCGTACCCAAGGGCGATCCGACCACCGGCGTCATCGGCCTGAAGTTCGACCTGGGGTTTAACGATTATGCCACGCGTCACTATTACTTCACCGTGAACGGCAACTACGCGGCGGCCCCCATGCTGGTGGCGCTCAAGGCCGGGCCGGGGTACGTCACGGGTTATCTTTGCGGGCCCGACCAGCAGTGTGGGGGCCAAACGCTCTCCTCCGTGGGCGACACCGTCTGGCTGGACGCCAACGCCAACGGCATTCAGGACAGCGGGGAAAACGGCGTCGCGGGCGTCGCGGTCCGGTTACTCTCAGCAAACGGCGACGAGTTGAAGCAGACGGTCACAGACGCCGGCGGGCTCTATCTCTTCGATCAGTTGGTCGACGGCGACTACCGTGTCCGCTTTGTCCTGCCCGCCAATCACCTCTTCACCCTTCCAGGAATAGGCGATGACGCGGAGAAAGACAGCGATGCGGACGCCTTGACCGGTGACAGCGGCGTCTTCTCGCTCCCCCTTGCCACGGACCGCCGCGATATCGATGCCGGCCTGATCCTGAGCGCCGCAGCCATCCGGCTCACCAAAATCGGCGTCTACAAACCCGGCACTACCGATCCGTGGGCTTCCTGCACGGTTTTCGGTCCGGCACACGTTTTCAACGCCCTGATTTTCGGGGACTTCACCGCGTCCGGAGGCGACACCGACGGCCGCCTGGCTGTCGGGGGCAACGCCGTGATCCCCGCCAACTACAGCGTGGGCATCGCCATTGCCGGACGGCCGATCCCGTCTTATTATGGCGGCACCACGGACATGTTCGTGGTGGGCGGCAACCTGACGGACGGGTCATGGGACGTCAACGGCAACATCGTCTACGGCGGGGAGCGCACCGGACCGCAGCGCTGGATGTCGGACGGGAACTTCGTGCGCAGAGTGACCCCCGTCACCTTCCGCAAAGACGGCAACGTGCCCTCCGACGGCAGCGGGATGAGCTTCGACGATCTGAAGGAGTCCCTCGAAACGCGCAGCGCGCACTACGCAACGCTGGAAAACCGCGGCGTGGTGGAGATCACATCAACCGCATACCGGCTGGATCTGGTGGCGCAAGATCCGGTGCTGAACGTTTTCAATCTGGACACGTCGGCCTGGAGCGGCCGCTCCCGCGGCATTTTCATCACCGCGCCCTCCAACTCCACGGTCTTGATCAACGTGACCGGCGAATGTGTGGGGATCACAAATTGCAGCATGCACGTTACCGACGTCAGTCACGAAAACATACTGATCCACTATGTGAACGCGAAAACCGTGGCGACCGCCGGCTTCGCGCACACGGGCTCGGTTTTGGCCATGCAGGCCGGCGCGGACCTCTCAGGCGGCTCGATCGACGGCCGGGCCGTGTTCGGCGGATCCGTCACCACCACCAACGGCTTCGAGTTCCATAATTATCATTTCACCGGCATCCTCTGCATTGGCGAGGGCCCGGAAGAGACGCCGCCGCAGATCGAGTACGCGTTCACCGTCGTGAATACGGGGAATGTCCCCCTGTACGGCATCGAGCTCGACGACCTTTTGGTGGCGGTGGAAGGCGGCCCGATCGACCTGGCACCGGGTGCCACCAACGCCGCAACCTTCCGCGCCACGTATTACCCCACAGATGCCGAATTGGCCGCTGGTACCGCGATCACCAACACCGCCGAGGTGATCGGACAAACCCAAGCCGGGCATCTCGTGAGCGATACCGAGACCTGCGTCGTGGATTTGCCCGACCCGGAAACGGAAGAGGTTCTCATTCCACCGCCGCCGGAAAATCCGCCCGAGTGGATGAAACCCGATTTCGTGATCCGCT
>JAQVSS010000067.1 GCA_028700415.1 Kiritimatiellia bacterium | reverse complement strand
CCCGTGACCTGATTGCGCAACTCAAACGTATGGGCACCGGGTGACACACCGCCCCGGTAAAGCTGAACCGCCATCGGCAAGGTGTACCAGGCTCGGGTGTCGGCACGCGTCAAGAGGGTTTTGCCCGCGTTCACCAATAGAACCGCCGCCTTGGCATAATCATTTCCAGAGGCATTCACCGCCGCCTGCGCGGCGATCTGCGTCGCCACACGGGTCACATTGCGCGCCACGATCCCCGGTATTTTCTCCTTCAAGTCGCGGTACGCGAGCGACTGAACCGAGAGCGCCAACGCGCTCATCCCGATCGTCTGGTCTTTTTCGCGCAACTCAAGCGCCATGGGCACATAGGCGGGCGCCTGATAGAGCGGGAAATCCACCGAGGTCAGCGTGTTGACGCCCGGCACGGGAATCGGGATCTTCACCGACTGCCGCTGCGGGACAAAGGCCTCTTCAATGATCAGGATGATCCCGGTCGTGTCGCGCACAAGGCTCTTCGGATCAACGCCCGCCTGTTCCGAGAGCCGCTTGAACAGTTCGGTGTCCTGCGTCCGGAGCACGCGCAGGAAATCTTTCTGCACGTACGGGTTGCCCGGAGACAGCTCCCAGGCCTTGCGGAACGCGACCGCCGCGTTGCCGGTATCCGCTTGCGCCTCCAAAAGCACCCCGCTCAGATACCACGCCAGCCCGTTCTCAAAGGAGCTGCGCGTCATCTCCAGCACCGGTGCCATGCCCTGCATCCGTGCGTCCACCGCCACCAGCGAGTTTGTCTGCTTCGCTTCAACCGTGCCCCGCGCTTCCTGAACCTCTTTGCCGTATTTTTCCGCGATCGCGTCCTGCGCGAAAACGGCCCGCCGGGCCTCGACCGAGGCGGCATCCGGATTTCCCAGAAACAGGTGGTTCAGCATCTGATACTGCAACGCCTGAACAAACTCGTAAGCCGGAACCTCGTACTCGCGCGTCCGGTCATCCGTGATCGTCCCCGCCATCACGTTCGCGCCCACACTGCCGATTTTAACCACGGGGCCGGTCTCGGTCTTCTCGATGACCGCATCGATCAGCGGCGCAAAATTGGTCGAGCTGCCCAGAAAATCGCCCGACAGCATGCGCACCCGCCCGGTTTCCATCAGCCCGAGCGGCTTGCTGTAGATGCTGTGCTTGAGTTTCTCGGACCAGCCCAGCGCAGCCGGATCATCACCCGCCCGCAGGTTAGCCACGGCCTTGTCCGCACTGACGTTTGGCGAAACACACCCGGAGGCCAAAAACAAACCCAAGCACGTGCCCCACACCCAACCTGAAAAACCTGTGTGACAACGTTTATCCATGACGCTCCCTAGGTTCACCGGGTTATTGTCCCGTGAACAGATAAGGAATCCCCTTCCGGAAAAACACCCGCCCATCACCGGATCGTGTTCTGCTGCAGGTTGATCTCGCTGCCCCGGTTGCCCACATCGCGCCAGGCCGCCGTGTCAAAGTTGATCTTGACGCCTTTGCGCATCGCAGCTTCGGCATAACCGATCGCCACGGCTGCCCGGAACCCCTCCAACGACTGATACCGGCGCAGACCAGCGTCGGACAACTCCAGCGCCACGCGGAACGTCGCCCCCGGCTGGATATTCACGGTCTGTTGCCACGGCTGCATCCATTGCCGCGTGACGCGCATCTGGTGCAACCCGGGCGAAGCCTTGAATGTCCCGGGCGAGGAACCGACCGTCGCGCCGTCGATCTCAACCGTCACACCCCCGATCAGCCGCCGCATTTCGTCCAAAAGTTCGTTCGGCGCGCGCACGCCAGACTCCAAACCCTGCACCAGCTCATCCACCGTGGTCGACACGCTGAATTCAACCAGCGCGGTATCCGCAGGCTCCGCCCGGCGCCAGGTCTGAACCTTGCTGGCGATCTCCTGTCCCGTCGCGGCCGACCATTGATCAATGAGGTCGTTGTAGTAATTCAGCTCGTCCGCACCGGCCGTGTACTGTCCGGGAACCGGCAGCTTGTTCGTCCAATTTGAACCGTACACAGACGAACCCTGAGCCGCCTCGTTGACCTTGGTGGTCATCCGCAGCGTAAAGATGGTTACCTGCTTGTCCCCCGCGGTGCGCGACGTGTGGCTCGCCCCGATGATCGACACCAGCATGATGTAATCGCACCCCAGCATCTGCGCCACGCGCACGGTTGAGCCGCCCGTGAAAATCCCTTCGACCAGTCCCGCACGTTCCTCGGCCGTTGTGACCTTGAACCGGTTGAACCCGTCGGCGATCTCAGCCTTGTCCAACACGATCAGTCCGGCGCCGGCCAGCTCCGCCGAGATGCGGTCGCGCACGCCATCGACTTGATCATCCATTCCCGGCGTCCGGGTCTGGTTCTTGACGAAAATCGCGATTTTTGGATTATGGGGCTGAGGGCGTGGGGCCAACACCGCGCGTTTGACCACATCCGCTTCCACCGACACCACATCCATTCCCGGATTAGCGGCCTGAACCTTGGCCTTGAACTTCTGAAGTTCCGCAGACGACTGAGGGTCCAGTTTCTGAGCCTCCGTGACGACCTGCGCGTTCAAACCGAACGCTAGCAATCCCGTAAGCACAACCATCATTAAACGATTTCTATTCATGATCGTCTCCCTTTTTTGAGTCGTACCGGCTTAGAAGTAGCAGTTGATGATCGGCATGAACGGCACATCGTTGTCCTGAATCACATTGACCAACCCGATCTGGAGTCCCATTATCGTCCGGGTAGTGTTGATCACACCGATTTGGCACCCCGCAATGTGATTTGCGCCATTGTAGAACCCGATCTGAAAGGCTTGCGCCTTTTCGGCGTAGTTGGCCACACCGATCTGCAAACCGGCATATTCGCCCGTCACATAGTCGACCGGCGCGATCTGCAGGCCAAAGCCGTCCCCGTCCACGATGTTGGCCAACAACGCGGCCTGGAACCCGTTGCCGTGCCCCGTGGCGCGGCCCACCGTGCTGATGTCCAACCCGTCGAAATCGTGGCACTCGCCGTAAATGGCGTTGATCCGCAGTCCGCCCACATCGAAATCCCGGAACGGAACCTGCAACGGCGTCACAAAACTGAGCATGAACGGCGTATAGGCCCGGTCATCCTGAGCCGACACGGGCAACGCCATGCCGACACTCAACAGAACCGCAAACACCACGAAAGACTTCACCAACTTTTTCATAAGGGACTCCTTTGATAGATTGAACCTGCCGCCATCGTAAAACCTGATTCTCCCGATCTTTAAACACCGTTAAATGAGCAACTCATTTCAGTGTCAATAGTATGAGCTAAAATCAACGGTAGTTCAATCAGATTATTGCCGGGGCGCATAAAAACTGCGGACCTTATACTTCCTCCCCAAGCACATCCAGGATTTGCCGCCCAAAACGCTGAACTTTGACCGGCCCAATCCCTTTTACGGACTGGAGTTCCGCAAACGTAGTCGGGCGCGCAGCCGCAATCGCCTCCACGGTCGCTTTGCTGATGATCCGGTACGTCTCGACCTTCTGGATCGCCGCCGTCCGCCGCACCCACTTCTGTAACCGCGCGGCAAGCGCGTGATCGGGCTCCGCTCCAGGTGTCCCCGACCTCAATTGCGGCGCTTCTCGGCTGTCTTTGCGTCTTGGCGTTTTGTTTTTTTCTATATCCAACCGTGCCCCGACTTTTAACTCCCTCCTCCCTTCTGACTTATCTTTGGGCCAAGCGATCAGAAAGCCCTCAGCCTTGCGCAGCATCACCTGCCTGCCTTTTGTTGATATCGCCACTAGCCGGTATTCGTCGGGCGACACCTCCAGGCATCCCTCGGTATTCAAGGCGTCAATCACCGCACGGATCTGGGGCACCGGCATCCCGCTGAGCAGCCCGAAGGTCGTCAGCGTGTCCAACCCGTGCCGCATCACCGTCTCTTCCCGATCCCCGTGCAGCACCTGAGCCACGCGCATTGCGCCGAACCGACCCTTCATGCGGGTCACGCAGCTCAGCACCTTCTGAATCACAATCCACTGCGCCTCGTCCGGCGACATGGACTTGGACGGCGTCCGGCGCCGGCAACGGTCGCAGTTTTCGCACGAGGCCGCCAGCGACGTTTCCCCAAAATAGTTCAGCATGTAGGCGTGGCGGCAGCCGGGATGATCCACAAAACGCAACAGGGTTTCGAGCTTGCGGCCGTCGCGGACACGTTTCTCATCCAATCCCGCCGCCAGCTTTTTCAACTCTGTCAGCGCGGTATCCACATCCGGAAGCAGGCGCGTCGTGTAGGCTCGGTTGCCGGGCATCACCTCGCGTTTGATCAAGCCGGCGCGCTCGATCAGTCCTAAGATGGTCCTCACCTCCATATCGTTCTTAACCTTGGCGAGTTTGGACCACTCTTCGACGGGGCAAGTCACCTCTTGCTTTTCGCACGCTTGCCGCACCGCCTGCCATACCGCCAGAATGTCGCTGAACGGGGGATTCGCCCCATCGAGGAAAAAGCGCTGCGTCGCCACGTCGGCGTAGTTATACAGCAGCTCGCACCACGCGCCCGCGCCGTCGCGACCCGCGCGCCCCACCTCCTGATAGTAGGCTTCCAGACTGCCGGGAATGTCCCAATGCACCACGAAGCGGAGGTCGCCGCGGTCCACGCCCATGCCGAACGCGTTGGTCGCCACCACCACGGGCGCGGCCTCACTCATGAACTTTTCCTGCGCCGCCGTGCGCTCGCCGTCGGCTATCGCGCCATGATAGGTGATCGGCTTGAACCCGTCGCCCTGCAAAAGCGCGGCCACACGCTCGACCATCTTGCGCGTCGAACAGTAGACGATGCCGCAGCGGTACGCCTCAACCGCCTGCACCAGCCGCGCGAACTTGTGCCGGTGCGTGGGACAGCGCGACACCGAAAGATACAAATTGGGCCGCGCGAAGCCGGTCACGGAAACCACCGGCGCCTGCCGCGGAGGCTCGCCCAAACCGAGTTGCCGGACGATGTCGTCGCGCACGTCGGGCGTGGCCGTGGCCGTCACCGCCAAGACCCGCGCCGGGCCGAGCTGCTCAAGCACATGCTTGAGGTTCAAATAGTCGGGGCGGAAGTCGTGTCCCCACTGGCTGATGCAATGCGCCTCGTCGATCGTCAGCAGCGACACTTGCGCTGCGGCCAGCGCGTCCGCGAAACGGCGGTTGCGGAAGCGCTCCGGCGCCACATAGACCAGCTTGTAACGCCCTTGCCGCACTCCGTCCAGCCGGTACGCCATCTCGGAACCGTCGACCGACGAGTTGAGAAATGTCGCGGGGACGTTCTTGCGCTCGAGCGCGTCGACCTGATCCTTCATCAATGCGATCAGCGGCGAGACAACCACGGTTACACCCGGCAGAAGCAACGCCGTCAGCTGGTAGCAGAGCGACTTGCCCGATCCAGTCGGCATCACGAGCACCACATCGCGTCCGGTGAGCACGTTCTTGACCGCCTCAAGCTGCCCCTCCCGGAACGCCGTATGCCCAAAGTGCCCGAGCAACTCCTGCCGCAACCGCGCCTCTGTCCAAATTGAGGTCACACCTCGACGCACCAGCCGTGCGTGTCCGGCAGCACGCCGTACTGGATGCCCTGTACGGTATCGTAGAGTTTCTGAAGCACCGGCCCGCAGCTGTCGGGATCGCCGAACCTGATGACCGTGGCGCCCCGCGTGATTTCGCAGACAGGCGTCACCACCACCGCCGTGCCACACGCGGCAACCTCGGAAAAGGTCTCGATCTCCTCGAACGGAACCGGACGCGACTCAACCTTCATGCCCAGATCGGCGGCGATCTGCTTGAGCGTGTTGTTCGTCACGCTCGGCAGCACCGAGTGCGAATCCGGCGTCACATAGGTCCCGTCCTTCTTGATCCCAAGGAAATTGGAGGTCGCGAACTCCTCGATCAGCGTGTGGGTTTTCGCGTCGAGATACAGCTCCACGGGATATCCCGCATGCTTCGCGGACTCGTGCGCGTAAAGGCTGGCCGCATAATTGCCGCCCACCTTGACGTCACCCATGCCGTGCGGCGCGGCGCGGTCATAGTCGTCCACGACCAGCGCACGCACCGGCTTCAGCCCGCCTTTATAGTAAGGCCCGACCGGCATGACCATCACGAGAAAGGTGTATTCGTTGGCCGGCGCGACACCGATCTGGGCTCCCGTGCCGATCAGGAGCGGGCGGATGTACATTGAACCGCCCGTGCCGAACGGCGGCACGAAGTCCTCGTTCGCCTTGACCACGCGCTTGACCGCGTCCACGAAAAGCTCTACCGGCACCTGCGCCATGCAGGTCCGCCGGGCAGTGTTGAACATCCGTTCGGCATTGGCCTGCGGCCGGAAAACGCGCACCTTGCCGTCCTTGCAGCGGAACGCCTTCAAACCCTCGAACGCCTCCTGCCCGTAATGCAGACAGGACGCCGCGATATGCATCTTCAGGTAAGGCTCTGCGACCAGCTCGCCCTTATCCCACGCCCCATCGCGCCACACATAACGGAGGTGGCAGTGCGTGTCCATGTATTTGAAACCTAAACTCTTCCAGTCAATGTTCTGCATGTTTTGTCCTTCAGTCGAGTCGCTTGGGATTGCTTTCATAAATGTGTTATTATCTTATCTTTTTCCCGGAAGTTGCAAGTCTACTCTCTCCGCCACAGAAATTTTCATCCGCGTCAGTGTCCCCTCTGCCCGTCGCCGCTTGCATTTCCCACCCCCCATGATAAACTGACAACGAATGAATGCCCTTCGAACGACATTGGTTTTTACTCCGGTTTACAAGGACTACCTTTGGGGGGGGCATCGCATTCCCGAAACGTATGGAAGGGTTGGCGCTCCTTCCGTGTGCGCCGAGTCCTGGGAAATTTCCGCACATGCCGGCGGGATGAGCGTAGTGGCGGATGGTTTCTTTGCCGGCCGGAGACTCGATGACTTGGCCGCCACGTTCGGGGCTGCCCTGACCGGAACGCTGACACCCGTCCCCGGGCGCTTTCCCCTGCTTTTCAAGCTGATTGACGCTCACGACCGGCTCAGCGTGCAAGTTCACCCGAACAGCGCCAGTGCCGCTTCCACCCGCGGAGAGCCAAAAACGGAAATGTGGTACGTGCTGGGACACGCCCCGGGAGCGACGCTGTTTGCGGGGTTCACCAAAGGCGTCACGCCCGACTCCCTGCGCGCCGCACTGGCCAATCAGGCGGTTGAGCCGCAACTCGCCCGTTTGCCGGTCGAAACCGGTCAGGCGCTTTTCATCCCCGGCGGTCTCGTCCACGCCATCGGCGAGGGCTGCCTGATCTATGAGGTGCAGCAAAACTCCAACACCACCTACCGTCTCTTCGACTGGGGGCGCGCCGGTTCGGACGGAAAACCGCGCCCGCTCCACATCGGCGAGGCCTTCAAGACCATCGACTGGTCATTGCCCTCCCCGCACATGGTGACGCCCTCCGAAAGCGGCCGGGACAGCGGCGCCCGCTGGTCGGCCGTCGTGTCGTGCCCCTTTTTCACCCTGCGGAAACTTGACCTGGCCGCGCCGCACAAGGTGGCAATGGACGGGACAACCTTCCACGCGCTGTTCGTTTCCGCAGGCCGCGTGAACGTCGCCACAGACGGTGGAAGCGTCGCGCTCAACGCCGGTTCGAGCGCCCTCATCCCCGCTTCGGCAGACGAATACACGCTAACCCCTGAGACCCCCGCAACTCTGCTCATCACAACACAGTAAGGATATCCCCGCTTTTATGCTCAAATCATCCTATCAGCTCTGCACGGTGTTCGGCATCCCGATCAAACTCGACTTCTCGCTGATCGTGCTGATGTTTCTTCTCATCACGAATTACGGTGACCCGTTCTACGGGATCGCGGCGGGCATCGCACTCCTGCTTTCGATTACCCTGCACGAACTGGGGCACAGCCTCGTGGCCATCGCGTGCGGCTGCCGCGTGCGCGACATCACCCTCATGATGCTGGGCGGCTGCGCGACAATGCTTTCGATGCCCAGAAAGGCTTGGCAGGAATTCCTGATGGCCGCCGCAGGTCCTGCTGTCAGTCTCGTTTTGGCAAGTGCCGGCCTATGGCTGCCCGGCCACGTCCCGGCCCTGAAAGGGACGCTGGGCATGTTTCTCTACTATCAGGTGGGTTGGCTGAACATGGCGCTGTTTGTCTTCAATCTGCTCCCCGCCTTCCCCATGGACGGCGGGCGCATCCTGCGTGCGTTCCTCCAGCAATTCTTCATGACGCGCGTCAGGGCCACATGGGTCGCTTCCCGCATCGGGCGCTTCCTTGCGATCCTGCTGGGGCTCTCCGTCCTCTACTCTCTCTTTTCGCACAGGATCGAGGGCTACATGCTCATCCGTTTGCTGATCGCCTATTACATCTACCAGTCGGCGGAGCGCGAATACCGCATGGTGCTGATGGAGGAGGGCGCGGCGCGGCGCAACCCTTTCGCAGGGTTCCCCTTTTTCGGTCACACGACAACGAACACTCCGCCGCCGGACGACGGCAAAGCTGTGGTGAGCCCCCCGCCCTACGCGCGCGGCAGCGGCACCCGTGTCGATGTCCATAAAGAGTGAGGTTTGACCGGCGTGTCTGCGGCACGGCTCACAGCTTCCGCTCCAAAACCATCGCCGTGCGGCAGGGCAGATAGACCCTGATGATGTGGCACATTTCGGTATCGCGCATTTGCGTCAACAGCTCAAACGTCTGCCCGGGCGCAATACGCGCGTGGCCGCCAAACCGCGTCTCATCGCTGTCAAGGACGAGACGGTAAGCGCCCGGCGGGACGATCACCGCATAATCGGCAACCGACAGCGTGCTGTGGAAATTGAACAGAAACACCAGAGGCCCGCGTTCAAACACAAGAATCTTGTTCGTGTCGGAAACAAAAAGCCGGCGCGGCACTGTCCCTTCCAATGAGTGATATCGCTTGACCAGCGAGATGATCGCCGCATCGAACTCACCCAAACACCAGTACAGCAGATCCTGATTGTCGCGCAAGGCCCACTGCCTGCGCGCGTAATGGTAGGAAAAAGCGTTGCCCTCCCGGGGGAAATCGATCCACTCGGGATGGCCAAACTCGTTCCCCATGAAATTCAGGTACCCGTGCCCCGCCGTCGCCAGCGTGGCTAACCGTGCCAGCTTGTGCAGCGCGACGCCGCGGTCGGCCTTCAAATTCTGCACCGAACGCGACATGGCGTCATAGACGGCCGCGTCGACCAGTTGGAAAAAGAGCGTCTTGCCCCCGACCAGCGCCTGATCGTGGCTCTCGACATAGTTAATCGTCTGCTCGTCCGCACGCCGGTTGGTGAGTTCGTGCCACAGGTAACCGATACTCCAATCCTCATCCCGCACATCCCTGATCAGGCGGAACCAACACTCGGGCACCCCCATCGCCATCCGGTAATCGAAGCCGGCCCCGTAATCCGTCACCGGCGCGGCGATGCCGGGCATGCCGCTCACGTCTTCCGCGATCGTCAGCGCGTCGGGCCGGATCTGGTGGATCACACGGTTCGCGAGGCAGCAGTAAACCCAGGCGTCTTCGTCCACCGTCTCATCGAAATATTGGCTGTAGTCCACAAAATCCACACCCAGCCCGTGGTGCAGGTAAAGCATGCTGGTGATCCCGTCAAACCGGAAGCCGTCGAAATGGAACTCGTCCAACCAGTAGCGGCAGTTGGAAAGCAGAAAGTGCAGCACGTCCGTCTTGCCGTAATCGAAGCAGCGTGAATCCCAGGCCTCGTGCCACCCCCGCAGACCGTTGTGGAAGTACTGGTACTGCGTGCCGTCGAAACACGACAGCCCCTCGCGCTCGTTCTTCACCGCATGGGAATGGATGACATCGATGATCACGGATATGCCCGCCTCATGCGCGGCGTCCACCAGCGCCTTCAGCTCCTCCGGCGTGCCGAACCGGGACGAGCAGGCGAAGAAACTCGACACGTGATACCCGAACGAGCCGTAATAGGGATGCTCCATCACCGCCATCAGCTGGACGGTATTGTACCCGGCCCTGACGATCCGCGGCAGCACCTTTTCGCGGAACTCGTTATACGTGCCCACGGCCTCCTTGTCCTGCGCCATGCCGACGTGCGCCTCGTAGATCAGCGGCACACGCCGGGGCACCTTGAAATCCGGCACGCGCCACACATAGGGTGGCGGGTCCCACACCTGTGCCGCAAAGAGGAGCGTGGACGGATCTTGGATCACCCGCCGGGCATAGGCGGGGATGCGTTCACCACGCCCGCCGTCCCACATCATCTCCAACCGGTAACACTGGCCGTGGCACACCGCTTCCGGCGCGAGGTGCAATTCCCAGACATCGCGTCCGGGCAGCCGCTGCAACTTGAACGCATCGAGAAGCTGCCATCGCGAGAAATCCCCAACCAGCCAGACCGCCGTCGCGTTCGGCGCCCACTCGCGGAAAACCCAACCGTCCGCCGCCTTGTGCAGCCCGTAATACTCGTGCGCGCAGGCAAACTCCCCCAGCGACCCCGGCACGCGCGCGAGCTGAGCTTCCCGCCGGTCCGCGAGTTCAGACCGCCTGCGAATGATCTCGGCATAGGGCAACAGGTACGGGTCATCCAACAGATGCATGCATACGGGTGGGACGGGCATACGTTAACCTCCTGAAAAGAATAAGCCGCAGCGTTACTCAAAGGAGCGCACTAACGGGCGGTTCAGCATCTTCTCGTAGATGTCGATGTACGATCTGGCGCAGGCCTCATGGTTAAACCGGGCCTGCCCGGCACGCATGACCCGGGCGATGTTCCGCTCGCGTTCCTCCGGCGGGCGCTTGAAAAATTCCATCGCCTTGTCCAGCGCCCATTCCAAACCGCGGCTGTCGTAAATCTTGAACACGAAACCGTTCCCTTTATCCTGAGCCGGGTCGAGATGCTCGACCGTGTCATGAAGCCCTCCCGTGTCATGGACCACCGGCAGCGACCCGTAGAGCTGCCCCACCATCTGAGGAAGACCGCACGGCTCAAAGAGCGACGGCACCAGCGTGAAATCGGACGCCGCATACCCGAGCTGGGATAACGCCTGGCTGAAATCGCAGACCGCAAGACGCCCATACAACTCGTGGAAACGGAGAATCTCGTGAAACGGTTGCTGATACACCCCATTCGCGACGAGCGCGATCTGCACGCGCTGCTTCCAATAACGCGACATGAAACGGTAGAGGATGTCCGTGAGCAACTGCGGCCCTTTCTGCGCGGGATCCAACCGCGACGGCCAGAAAAAGAGGGGCGCATCGGGGTTTTCCTCCAACCCCACCTTGCGCTGGAAAGAGAGTTTGTTCAAGCGCTTGGCCTCGCGGTGCGTGTCCGCATTATAACGGTGATCGAGATGCGGATCGGTCTCGGGATTGTCAGAAGGGTCGGGCGCGTTCAGGATACCGGCCGCGCATCCCGACCGGTACTTGTTGCGGATCTCCTCGCGCAGCGCACGTGGAATGAAATCGTGCCAACCGTTCACGATCTCCTCAAGAAACGTTGGGCTCACCGTGTTGATGAAATGCGAGGCGAACACGCCGCTCGACTGCATGTCGATCAGATTGTTGTTGCGCGACTCCTCATAGTTGTAGGGAACGCGCGTGTAATAGAGGTTGCCCCAGAACTCGGCGGCATCAATCCCCGAATCCTCGATCTGCGCAAGGCTCAGGTGGTGCGTGTGAATGTTGTGGACCGTGAAGAGACAGGGGATGCCCATGCGGCGTGCCGCCGCAGGAATCAACCCCGTCATCCAGTCGTTACAGTGGATCAGATCCGGCTGCACCGTGGGGATAATGTTGTTGATGACCTCCCGGGAGAAAGCCAAGGCGAGCTTAGGGTTCTCGTTTTGCGAGTTGCTGTACACCGTCTCGCGGTAATAGAAACAGCGGTCTTCAGCCAAATGGATGCGGGAGTCCGGCAGGCGGCTCTTGTACACGCGCAACTCATCGCTGATCAGTTGCCCCACATCGATGTGAAACATGCGCCGGTAGTGCGGCAACGCCACATGCACATCCGATCCCAAATCGAACAATGCCGCCACCAGCGAAGCGGAAACGTCCGCCAAACCGCCAGCCTTCGCGTTCAGCTTGCAGGCCATATTCCCCATACCCGACGGCAGATACGTGATCTCCGGCGTCACAATCAGAATGCGCGGTTTCTTGATTCCGTCCGGCGGTTTCTTCGCCTTTGCCATACATCCTCCCTCGAAGTCGTCACAGTGAAACGGGCACCCTCTTGCCTACGGCTGCCCCCCAGCCTTTTTCTCCACCTTCTTGGTCAATTCCAAAGCCTTTTTCTGTGCTTCCTCAAGCTGGCGCCGTTTCTCTTGCAGGGCGGGCATCTCATCGACCTTCTTCCGCAATTTGAGTTGCGTCTGCCCAAGCTCATGCTGGAGTTCGCGGTACCGAGCGCGTAATGCCTCGACCTCCGGCGACGTGTACTTTGCGTTTGCCCACGCCTGGCTGATCTCGGTTTCGAGCCGGTGCGCATCGATCAGCACCTCCGCGCGTTCAGCCAACCACCCGTTCACCTGCTTCCGCTCAGGCTCGGTCAGTTTCGAAAAGTCCTGCGCCCGGGCTGCCCCGGCGCCACCCGCTAGCAACGCCGCAAGGGAGACACTCCAAAAAAACGATTTCATCCGGATTCCTTTTTGTATTCAACTCGCGGCTGAAGTATACTCAATCCCGCACCTTCTGGCAACACCTCCGGCGGGTGCCGGCTGTTTTTCACGACATCCACCTTACGGCGTGACGGTCGCGTGGGATTTTGGCATACTTAAAAATATTTTGCGCACAAGGAGACCCATGGCGACAAAGGCAGGAACACAGACGCGGAATCAAGACCGCCGCGTCGAAATGACCGAGGAAGGCTTGAAGCTCGATTACGCTTGGCACCTTCGTTACACGCAGGTGAAGGAATCCGTTAACGCCTCCCTCCGGAACCAGTACACGGCGCTCGCCTACTGCGTGCGCGACCGCATGATCGAGCGTTGGCTCGAGACGCAGGCCTTGTACCGCAACCAGAACGTCAAGCGCATCTATTACCTTTCCCTCGAATTCCTGATCGGACGGCTACTCGGAAACAACGTCATCAACCTCAAGATGGAATCCATGTGCAGTCAGGCGTTGGCCGATGAAGGCCTCGACTGGAATTCGTTGCGCGAGATCGAGGTCGATGCCGGCTTGGGCAACGGCGGCCTGGGACGGCTGGCGGCGTGTTTCTTGGACTCGATGTCCACGCTGGACCTGCCCGCCATGGGTTACGGGTTGCGTTACGACTACGGGATCTTCAAGCAGCGTATTGTGGACGGTCAGCAGATCGAGGAGCCGGACCATTGGCTCAAAGATGGGTGCCCGTGGGAAGTGGCCCGGCCCGAAAGCACTCAGGTCGTGCATTTCGGAGGCCATGTGGAGTGCATCACCAACGGGCGCGTCGAGTGTCGGTGGGTCGGCACCGAGCAGGTGATGGGCGTGCCGTACGATTTGCCGATCGTCGGCTACAGCGACTCGGTGAACACCTTGCGGCTGTGGTCGGCCAAAGCCGATGACGAGTTCCATTTGGATGACTTCAACCAAGGTTCGTATGTGGAGGCGGTCGAGAACAAGGTGCTGGCCGAAAACCTCACAAAAGTGCTCTACCCGAACGACAACGTGCTGGCGGGCAAAGAACTGCGCTTGAGGCAGCAGTATTTCTTTACCTCATGCTCGATACAGGACATCCTGCGCCGTTTCCGTTTGAAAAACAACGACTGGACAAGGTTGCCCGAGAAAGTCTTCATCCAGCTCAACGAGACGCATCCGACGCTGATCATTCCCGAGCTGATGCGCCTGCTGGTGGATCGCGAGGGCGTGGACTGGAACACGGCGTGGTCGATCACACAGGCGTGTACGGGTTACACGAACCACACGATTCTTCCCGAGGCGTTAGAAAAGTGGAGCGTCTCGCTGATGGAACGGCTGTTACCGCGGCACATGCAAATCATCTACGAAATCAACGGGCGTTTCCTCAAGCAGGTGGCCGCGATGTGGCCGGGTGACGTGGCCCGGTTGACCCGCATGAGCATCATCGACGAGCGCGGCGACCGTTCGGTGCGCATGTCGAACCTCGCGATCGTCGGCACGAGCGCGGTGAACGGCGTGGCACACCTGCACACGGAAATCCTGAAACAGTCGCTGTTCAAGGACTTCTACGAATTATATCCCACACACTTCAGCAACAAGACAAACGGCATCACCCAACGCCGTTGGCTCTTGAAAGCCAATCCGCAGCTCGCCGCTCTGATCACGGAGGCGATCGGCTCCGGATGGATCACCGAATTGAACGAGCTGAAGTCGCTCGAGAAATTCGCGGATGACACGGCCTTCCTCGACGCGTTCCGCAAGGTTAAGCAGTCGAACAAGGAGGCGTTGGCCGCGTACATCCGCTCTTCGGCAGGGATCGCGGTTTCGGCGGACTCGATTTTCGACGTGCAGGTCAAACGCCTGCATGAGTATAAACGCCAGTTGCTGCTGGCGCTCTACATTATCGTGCTGTACAACCGGATCGTGGCTGACCCGGCATATGCCCCCCACCCCCGAACCTTTATTTTCGCGGCAAAGGCCGCTCCGGGCTATACCATGGCGAAACTCATCATCCGGCTGATCCACGGGATCGCGGATGTGGTGAACTTCAACCCGAACGTGAAAGACAAACTGAGTATGGTCTTTCTGCCCGATTACCGCGTGTCGCTGGCGGAAAAGATCATTCCCGCCGCGAACGTCAGCGAACAGATCTCCCTGGCAGGGACCGAGGCCTCCGGCACCGGCAACATGAAGCTGATGCTCAACGGCGCGCTCACGCTCGGAACCATGGACGGCGCGAACGTCGAGATCTGCGAAGAGGTCGGCGAAGACAACATGTTCCTTTTCGGGTTGCGTGCGGAGCAGGTGAAGGAATTGCGCCCGGTCTACTCGTCCCGCGCGATCTACCACGCCGACCCTGAAATCCGCCGCGCGATCGACATGATCCGACGCAATGTCTTTTGCCTGCTGACGCCGGGGCTGTTTGACCCGGTCATCCGCTCGCTACTCGACTTCAACGACCACTACATGTTGCTGGCGGATCTGCGCGACTACATCGAGACGCAAGATAAGGTCGAAGCGCTTTACCGGCAGCCGCACAAGTGGGACCGCAAAGCGCTCATCAATGTGGCGCGTTCAGGCAAGTTCTCGTCGGACCGCACGATTCGGGAATATGCCCGCGACATTTGGCATATCGAACCGGTCAAAATCCCCCGCGACAAATAGGGCGACCCACTGCGCGGACATGTTTCTCCCGCTTTTGACATGTCCGCGTATCAGGTGGTAATGCCGTCCCATTTGAGCAACGCGACGACTGGCCAAAAAAAATACCAAAAAACACATCTTTGTTTTTGACTTTGTAGGCCATTCCGGTATTCTATCGCCTGTTCTTTACCCATTTCCGGAGCGTAGCGCAGCCTGGTAGCGCGTTTGGTTCGGGACCAAAAGGTCGAGGGTTCAACTCCCTCCGCTCCGACCATCTTTTTAGAGTAAAAACCTCGAAAACGCCAATGTTTTCGGGGTTTTTCGTTTTTGTGGCAACGTCGCAATTATTCGGAGTTACAGTGTGTTTCGGGGTGTTTTTCAAGGAGTGTTTCCCCACACATCAACCCACACGGCGTTGCTCAAAAAATAAGGAATATGCTTGCCCGCTTATGTTTCACCGCTTTTTTCAGTGCCTTGCTGTCCTTGTGCGAGTGTGGGGATGTGTGGGGATCTTGTCCGCGCTCTCATGTTGACCAAACTGTTGGGCTGACAGGCTCGCCTCACTTTGGTACGCTTTGCGAATCAAAATATGCCGCAGAGATCATGCGGCGTGGACGGGTGACGCGTCTCTTCTGGCTGCGCCGCCCGGCAGGGGAAGATCATGCATCCAGTTGAACAGTATCTGAGCGACATGGGGGCCATCCGCGCCACGCAGGCCGGGACAGGGGAAACGTCGTACTATACCGCGCTTTCCGTGCTCCTGAATGAGATCGGCAGCACGCTCAACCCCAAAGTGCGCTGCGTGATCCAGCTCCAGAACAAGGGAGCTGGCATGCCGGATGGCGGCATGTTCACCGCTGACCAGTTCAAGACCAAAGCCGCCAAGCAGGACGCCGGGGCAAACCCGCTGGCCGTGCTGCCGCCCTCGCGCGGCGTGATCGAGGTGAAATCCCCCGCCGAGGAGATGCCGGGCATCCTCGCGAGCGAACAGGTCGCCCGCTATTGGGAGCACTACGGCCTGGTGCTAGTCACGAACTACCGCGCCTTTACGCTCATCGGGCGTACGCCCTCGGGCGGGGCCGTGGAACTGGAGAGTTTCACGCTGGCCGGGACCGAAGCGGAGTTCTGGAAACTGGCGGCGCATCCGCGCACCTGCCCCGACCCGGTGCGTGAACGCTTCGCCGAATATCTGCACCGCGTCATGATCCACAACGCGCCGCTGGCCTCGCCCCAAGACGTGGCCGCGATCCTCGCCTCCTACGCCCGCGACGCCAAGGCCCGCATCGGACACGCCGACCTGCCCGCGCTGGCCGGTCTGCGCGAAGCCCTTGAAAACGCGCTGGGGCTCAAGTTCGAGGGCGAGAAGGGCGAGCACTTCTTCCGCTCCACTCTGATCCAGACACTCTTCTACGGCATCTTCTCC
>JAQVSS010000375.1 GCA_028700415.1 Kiritimatiellia bacterium | reverse complement strand
CGCGGCGTCCCTCTACGACGACTTCGCCGGCAAGTCCGTCGCGGTCGAGAAGGACGGCGCGTCGATCGTCGTGCCCGCGATGAAACGCCTCTACCTCAAGACGACGCTCGCGCGCGACGCGGTCGAGCGGGCCTTCGCGGCAGCGGTGCTTCTGCCGCCCGGGAATGCGCCGTTCCTCGGTTTCAACGAAGACGACACGCACTACTACGGCCGCGCCGACCGCGTCAACCCTGCGGGGTTCATGAAGTACATCGACGACGTCTGCCGCGGCAAGGTGACGGACTTCTTCATCTGCGCGAACGCACAGCGCTCGATCGTTAGCTCGAAGGTCTTCGACAGCGCTTGGAAGGACAAGCCGGATCCAAAAGGGTATGGTCTCAACCTCAAGAACCTCGAAGCCACCGGCACAGACGCGATACGCCTGTGGATCGAGACGTGTCGCGCGAAGGGAATCCGGCCTTGGGTGTCGATGCGCATGAACGACATCCACGACGTGGACGACTTCGACCACCCGCTGCACAGTTCGTTCTGGCGCAACCATCCCGAGTGCTGGGTGTTGCCGGGCGTCGGCGACCTCAAGAACTCGACGGGCTGCTGGCGTTCGCTCGACTATGCGCAGAAACCGGTGTACGACTACCATCTGGCGTTCGTGAAGGAGCTGATCGACCGCTACGGCGACGCGGAGGGCATCGAGCTCGACTGGCTTCGCGGCGTTTATTGCCTCACGCGCGGAAAGCAGAAAGACCTCTACCCCGTGCTCACGCGTTTTATGCGCGACGCGCGTGCCTACGCCAACGCCGCCGGCGAGAAGCGCGGACGGAAGATCCGCATCGCGGCGCGCGTCCCGTCTGACCCCGACGCGGCAGCCTCCTACGGTTTCCGCGCTGTGGATTGGGCGAAAGAAGGAACGGTGGACCTGCTCATCCCCTGCAACCACTACGGCTGTTCGGACTTCCTCTTGCCGTACCGCGACTGGTGCGAGCGCCTCGCCGCCGTCAACCCCGCCGTGCAGGTGGTGCCGGGCACGGACTCGGGGATCTCGTTTCCCAACGCAGGCGGGCGGCGCATGATGACGCTCGACGAATACTACGGCTGGGCGGACGGGCTTTTCGCCGAGGGGGCGAAAGACTTCTACCTCTTCAACCTCTACGAGAATCCGCCGGATTCCGTCGTCTGGAACGAGATCCTTTCGCACGGGTTCGACGCGGCGAAGGTCGCCGCCCATCGTCGGCGCTACGCCATCACCTACCGCGACGTGCCCGGGATCCGTCCGGACTACGGCAATCTGCTGCCGGCGAACTGGGCGAAAGGCGTGGAGCTGACGATCCGCGTGGGCACATTGCCGAAAACGGGCGGCCGAGTCGCCGTGCTCGCGGCGTTCGACGGGGCTGCGCCGGACGATTTCGCCGCGCGCTTCACGCTCAACGGCGTTTCGCCGATCGGCGGCGCGCTCGAGCCCCCGGCGAACTGGCTCAACGGCACGAAGGCGAACATGACCACCGTCAAGCAGGGCGCCGATCCCCAGTTCGGGTATCTGCCCCAGAACGTGAAAAGCTCCATGCGCTATGCCTTCCCGTACGAGGCCGTCCAACTCGGCACGAACGCGCTTGTCGTGAAGCCGGCGGGTGAGGGAGCGCTGCGGCTCATGTGCCTGGAACTTGAAATCACGCCTTGACGCGACAGGAAGGACGGCAAAGTTGAAAAAGCTGGTTTTGTCCGCAGCGTTAGCCGCGTTTGGCGTGGCTATGGCGGCGGAAGGGCGGGTCAAGAGCGACGACGGCCTTACGCGCCTCCGCGAAGCGGTGGCGGACGACCCGGCGTGCTGCATCTCAAACGCCGTGTGGACAACGATCGGCGGCAAAAAGATCCTGGACATCGAATACGTGCTCAAGCCCGGCAAGGACTCGCACATCCGCTGCAAGGCGGGTTTCCCCGCGCCGGAGGATTGGAATGGGCGCCTCTGGGGGCACGGTCAGGGCGGCTGGGCAGGCGCCGTCGGCTCCCAGGCCAGCGCGGCGACGGGCGGCGCGCTGTGCGTTTCCACGGACCTCGGCACAGGCCCCTCTTGCGGATGGCGCACGCACGCGCCCGATCCGTGGCCGGAGGACGTGTGGAAGGACTACCTCTGGCGGTCGACGCACCTCATGACCGTCTACGCGAAGAAGTTCGCGAAAGAATTCTACGGCCGGGAGCCGCACCATTCCTACTTCATCGGAGCCTCCACCGGCGGCGGACAGGGCATGCATGAGGCGGAGCGCTTCCCGGAGGACTACAACGGCATCGTCTCGGAGCTGCCCGCAATCGGCCGCATCGGGATCGAGGCAAGCGCGTTCCACCGCTCGCAGATCGACAACCGCATCCGCCTTGCGGGCAAACGCGCCAAAATTCTCGCGGACGCCGCCGTCGAATTCATGGCCGACAAGGATGAGCCCTTCGCCCGCGGCCGCTTCATCACCGATCCGCGGCTCTGTGACGGGCACGACGATGAAATCCTGGACCTCGCCGCGAAGAAGGACCCCGCCTTCGCCGAACCCGCAGTGCGCGGTGCCGTGAAGGAGCTTTTCACCGGTCCCGTCGTGAACGGGCGGCGCACGTATCCCGGCTACGTGTGGGGCGCGGAATTCAACCATTCGGGCGGACTTATCTGCTTCAGCAACTACCTCGAAAAACGCGACGGTAAGAAGTTCGACGAACACACGGCGACGTGGAACGACTTCGAGGAGTTCACGGCGGCGCACAGAGGGGCGATGGACGCGATGAACCCCGACCTGAGCGCCTTCGCCGCGCGTGGCGGCAAAATCATCATGACGGCCGGCCTCGAAGATCAGACCGTGCCCTACCTCACGATGGTCGACTACTACGAGGACGTGACGGACGAAATGGGCGGCCTCGCGCGCGTGAAGGAGTTCTTCCGCCTCTTCCTGATGCCGGGCTGCGCGCACGGCAGCATCGGGCGCGAGATGCGGTCGTGTCCGCCCGCCAACCTCATGCGGATAATCGAGAACTGGTGCGAGAAGAGTGAGGCGCCCGACTTCGTGGAGCCGAAATGCCGCGACGGCGCGACGCTGCGCGTGGCGGCGTATCCTGAAAAGGCCGTGAAGGAAGGGGACGCATGGACGACGAAGCCGTTCCCGCGCGGCGTGGCACGCCGCACCGATCCGTTCTACGCAGGCGGGCGGCAGGTGAAGAACGTCCTCGCGTTCAACGAAGACGACACGCATTTCTTCGGCCGCAAAGAGGCGGCGACGCGCGAAGGGCTCGAAGGATACATCGATCAGGTGTGCCGCGGCGCCGTGACGCATTTCTTCATCTGCGCGAACGGCCAGCGCGCGATCTTCGATTCGAAGACCATCGACTCGGCGTGGAAGGACAAGAAGGAGCCCAAAGGCTACGAGGCGAACCTCAAGGTGCTCGCGGACCAGGGTCTCGACCCGATCCGCATCTGGGCGGAGAAGTGCCGCCGCAAAGGCGTGGTGCCGTGGGTTTCCATCCGCATGAACGACATCCACTGCGTGAACGAACCGGCCAACCCCTATTTGAGTTCCTTCTGGCGTAACCACCCCGAGCTCTGGCGCGGCGGGCAGAAGGACGGGCAGCACGGGCTCAGGGCGTTCGACTATTCCAAAAAGGAAGTGCGCGACTATTTCCTCGCGTTCGTGAAGGAGGTGATCGACCGCTACGAGTGCGTCGAGGGCCTCGAGCTCGACTGGCTCAGGTTCCCCGACCATCTGCCGCCGGGCCGTGCGCGGGAGAACGCTCATTATCTCACCGAATTCATGCGCGACGTGCGCGCGTACGCGAACGCCGCCGTTGAAAAGCGCGGCTGGCCCATGCGCGTTTCCGCGCGCGTGGCGTCGGTGCCGGAAAACGCGCTCGGCTACGGCACGGACGCGCTCGCGTGGGCCAGGGAGGGGCTTGTGGATCTCATCGTACCGCACAACTACCGTTACGCGCCCGACTACGAACTGCCGCTCACCCGCTGGGCCGAGCTCGTCGCGGCGGCGAATCCGCGCGTAAGGGTGATCCCCGGCTGCGACGCAAGCATCAAGATCGAAAACCTCGCGCCCGACCGCAAGATGAACCTCGACGAATACTGCGCCTGGGCTGACGTGATGCAGGCGCGCGGCGCGAAGGGGCTCTACCTCTTCAACCTCTACGAGAATCCGCCGGA
>JAQVSS010000004.1:33607-60048 GCA_028700415.1 Kiritimatiellia bacterium | reverse complement strand
GTCGCCCAATGCGCAGAGCTTCGGATGGAAGTCGCGGATACTCCAGCCCAGAGCGGCGAGGTGCCCGCGCACCACGCCGTTGCGGGAATAGGCGGGATCGAAACGTCCCCACCAGAGCATCTGTTTCTCCTCTTTGTTAACCGCCAATGCACGCGAATGAACGCCAATGGGTTTGGCAACCTCTGCTACGGATTTGGATTCGCGTTTATTAGCGTCCATTCGCGGTTTCCTCCTCTGTGGTAACCGCGAATGAACGCGAATGGACGCGAATAGGTGAGTGGGTAAGGGCCATTCGTTTCCACTCCAGTTTCGGAGTCCCGAAGTTGAGTAAAACGCCAACCGGTTTTCCGGTCGCCTTCAAGTAGTTCAGGAGTTGGGCGTCCTCGATGGGTGATAGTTGCTTGATAGCCTTGACCTCAACAATCACCTGATCGAAACAGATCAAGTCCGGAACATATTTCTTCGCCAGTTCCTTTCCCTTGTACGTGATGCCGATCTCGACCTGCCTGGCAAAAGGAATCTGTCTTTCCCGCAATTCGAATTCCAGTGCTTCTTGATAGACCGCCTCCAGGAAACCGCACCCCAGCACGCTGGACACTTCCATCGCCGCCCCGACAATGGCGTACACCTCATCCCCAAAAATCAATTCGCGGTCATTCGCGTTCATTCGCGGTTCCCCCTCCCTCTCATCCTCGTCCATTCGAGGATACTCCCAGTTCCAATTCTTCCATGGTTTCTCATGTGGGACACAGCAATCCGATGGCCTTTTTCATCAGGGGCAGGTTGATGGTGTGGACTTCGCGTTTGGCGCCGAGCGGCGCGGGCAGGGTGATGCAGAGCCGGCCGCCAAGATGCTCGCGGAACTGTTCGAGTCCGGCGAGCACATCCGGTTCGCCCCGCGCGCCGGTGCGTTCCAGCAGAGGCGACCACACGGGCAGCCCGCAGTCGGTGAGTCCCCGGATGACGGCGTCGCGCTCGGTGGGCGTGATGAGCTTCTTCAGCATGGCATACGTGCTGTCGAGCGCGATGCCGATGGCCACGGCGGTGCCGTGGCCGAGGGTGAAGTCGGACATGAGCTCCAGCCGGTGCGCGGCCCAGTGGCCGAAGTCGAGGGGACGCGCGCTGCCCAACTCGAAAGGGTCGCCCGACGAGGCGATGTGGCGCAGGTGCAGCGCGGCGGTTTTGGTGACCACCTTCTCCATGACGGCCTGGTCGCGTTCGCGCAAGGCGGCGGCATGTTTGCAGAGGTACGTGAAAAAGGGCTTGTCCTTAATGATCGCGACCTTGAAGGCTTCGGCCACGCCGCCGATCCACTCGCTCTGGGGCAATGTCTTGAGGAAGTCGAAATCGTCGATCACCGCGAAAGGCGGAGCGAAGGTTCCCGCGAAATTTTTCGCGCCGCCCGCGTTCATGCCGTTCTTTACGCCCACGCCGGCATCGTTCTGCGAGAGGACCGTCGTCGGGATGCGGACGAAACGCAGGCCGCGGTGGACCAGCGAGGCCGCGAAGCCGACCATGTCGAGCACGCTACCTCCGCCGACCGCGATGACATAACTGTGGCGGTCCAAGTGCGCCGCGCCGGCGGCGGTCATGATCCCGCGCACCTCGGACCAGCCGTTTTTGGCGTTCTCGCCGCCCGGCACGGTCACAGGCTTCCGGACGAGGCAGAGGCGGCTCCGGTGCGCGCGGAAATAACGTTCGATCTGGCGGGTCAGGCGCTTCGACGCGTCGTCGAGGCCCGCGTCTATTACGACCAACGCGCGGGCAGGGCCGGCAGAAGGGGGGCGGAGGATAGAGGACAACGTTTTATTCGACGGATCGAATACGCGGTGCGTGAAACAGACCGGATAGGTGAACGGCACCGAGAATTTCTGGACGATCTTTTTCATTCAGGCGAGCCAATCGCGAAAGTCACAAGCGAGTCCCTGTAATGTATCGGATTTGAACGGGAGCGTCGAGAGAAAGGCGGTCTCATGCCCGGCGCCCGCGAGGCCGTGGGTGCCCTTGATGCGGGTGGTGTCGAGGCAGGTCTGGAAGGGCGTGCGTCCGAAAAAGAGTTCGCCGGGGTCGTAGCCGGGCTTGTTGTGGATGTCCACGTGAGCGGCATAGTCCGGCGCTTCGCGGGGATCGTCCCACCAGGGATAAGCGAACCACGCGCCGGGCTCGGCCACCAGCAGGAGGTCGCCTGCGCGCGGATGGTCCACACCCAGCGCGGCCTGCCGGGTTTTGTCCAGCACCTGCGCGACGCCGTCGAGGGAACGCAGTGTGTCGGCCACGCGCGGTTGGGCTGAGGCGTCGAAACAGGTCACCATAGCGACCTGGTGATCGGTCAGCGCAAAGGCCCGGCTCTGATAGAAATCGGGGTAGCTCATGCCGCGCACTTGGCGCACGGCGAAGAGTCCGGCCTCGCGCAGGGCACGGTTCGGGAAGACCGGGCCGCGCGTCACCGGGCTGATCGCGTAGTCGCCGAAGGCCGCGGCCTCATAGCCGTTGGCGCGCGCCGCGGCGAACAGCCGCTCCAGTTCCGCGCGGACGGTCTGAAGGGCCCTGACGCTTTTCGGGTGATCCGGGCCGAAGCGTTGAAGATCGTAGTCGAGCCCCGGCAGATAGGCGAGGCAGAGGTCGGGCGCGTCGGACGCGGCGAGCAGGCCGGTGACCGCGTCGGCGATCCACTCCGAACTTTTGACCGAGGCGAGGGGCCCCCAGTAATGGCTCAGGCGGAAGGGGCTCCTGACGGCTTTTGCCAGCTGCGGGTAGAGGGCGGGAGGCTGGCTGTAACAGCCCATGATTATGCCGCCGCCGTGTTTGTGGACCGGCGCGGGCGAGACGAGCTGGTCCACGCTCTCGCCCAGGCTCTGCTGGAAAAAGGCGAGGCCGACGGTTCCCCCCCGCGCGCGGAAGGCGTCCCAGATGCGCGGGCCGCCGACCAGCGAGGAGGACTGTTCCCAAAACCAGGGTTTGCGCAGGAGGGTGTCGAAGAAGCCGTTGGCGACCATACCGTGTTGTGCGGGTGGCAGGCCGGTGCGCAGCGTGGCCTGAGCCGTGCAGGTGAGTGCCGGGAAAACCGGCTGAATGGGCCGCAAGGCAGACCCGTTGACCGACGACACGCCATGGCGTGTGGCGAACGCGTAACCGAGTCCGGCGGTCTGTATGACGAGCAGTTTTTTCATGCCTGCTGTTCTTCGGCTCCTGTGTCGGGCGGGCCGGCGAAGAGCGTGCCTTGGGAGGAGAAGAGGCGTAAACGGTGTTGCCGGGCGAGCGGCTCGAGGACGGAGCGCATGCCGGTCTCGGAAGTGCGGAAGTTAGCGGCGAGCGCGCGCACAGAAACCGGGTGGCGGCTGACGAGCGCGATGAGGGCCGGTTCCGTCAGTTCGACGGGCGCGGTCGCGGGTTCGGTGCCGCCCTCGTGCGCGGCGGGGCCAAAGAGCGCGGCGAGGGCGCGCAACCGCCCGGGCGGACAGGCCGTGATGCCGCTGTCGGCAGGCGGGCGCACGGCGGTGTTGAGCGTGATGGCGTCGGGCTTGAAGCTCTGCGCGAGTTCCGCGATGCGCTGCGCCTGCCCGTCGGTGTCGTTGATTCCCGGAATGATGAAGACTTCGAGGTCGAGACGTCCCGTGAACTGTTGGCGGAAGGCGAGGTACCCTTCGAGGATGGCGCCGAACCGGAGCGAGGGGTGCGGGCGCACGACGCGCTCGAAAGAGGCCTGGTCCCAAGCGTGCAGCGAGACCTTGACTACATCGGCGAGGGCGGCGTCGCGCCTCACCTCGGGCAGGGTGAACAGCGAGCCGTTAGAGAGCAGGAGTGAGCGGCAGGGGGTCTCGGCGCGCACAAAGCGGAAAAGGTCGCCGAAGCGGAGGTGCAGCGTGGGTTCGCCGGAACCGCTTGCCGTGATGAAATCGGCGGGCTGCCCGGTGGTGAGCCACTGGCGCAGTTCCCCGATGACCGCATCGATCGGAGGCGCTTCGCTACGGGTGACGGTGGTTTGGGGCGTGGGGCCGAGCTGGCAGAAGCGGCAGTTGAGCGTGCAGGTTTTCGGCACGGTGAGATCAACGCCGAGGGAGCGGCCATAACGGCGGGAGGGGACGGGGCCAAAGAGATAGCGGAACGGGTTCATTAGTTTGTCCGTGCATTCGTGCATCCGAGCATCCGAGAAGGAACAGTGTGTTGCAGCATCCCAAACGAATGGACGAATGAACTAATTAACTTCCGCACTTCTCCTAAGTGTCTTGCGCGAGGGTGTCGATTTTTTTGTCGATGCCGAAGATGAGGAGCTTGTCGTCCGGCAGGATGACCTCGTCGGCCGTGGGGATGATGATGGCGCGCGGCTGGGCGGGGTCTTCGGCGAGGCGACGGACGCAGAGGACGGTCACGCCGAAATTCTTGCGGACTTCGGCTTCGGCGAGGCTCTTGTTTTTGAGCGACTCGGGCACGTCGATTTCGGCGATGCTGAAGCCGTCCGAGATCTCGAAGAGATCCACGGAGCCTTTCGAGAGCAGCGTGCGGGCAAGACGGTGGGAAGAGTCGCGGTTAGGGTAGACCACCATGTCCGCGCCGACGCGCTTGAGAATCTTGCCGTGCAGGTCTGAGTTGGCCTTGGCCACGACGGTGGGCACGCCCAGCTCCTTGCAGTTCACGGTGGCCATGATGCTGCCCTCGAGGTTGGTGCCGATGGCGACGACCACCACGTCGCACTCTTGGAACCCGGCGTCTTCGAGGGTGCGCGCGTTCGAGGCGTCGCCCTCAACGGATTTGGTCACGAACTCCGAGAACTCTTGGATGATCTCGCGGTTCTGGTCGATCAACAGAACTTCCGCGCCACGCTCGGCGAGACTTTCCGCGAGCGATGAACCGAAGCGGCCTGCGCCGATGATACCGATACGTTTCATAATAGAGGGGTGGAATGAGAGGTTAGGTTTTTGAGAGGGCTTGGTCGAGGTCGGCGATGATGTCGTCCGGGTGCTCGATGCCGACGGAGAGCCGCACGAGTTCCGGGCTGATGCCGGCGGCGGCGAGCTGTTCGTCGGTGAGTTGCCGGTGGGTGGTGCTGGCGGGATGGAGCACGCCCGTGCGGGCGTCGGCCACATGCACGACGATGGCGGCAAGCTTGAGCGAGTCCATGAAACGGACGGCGGCCTGGCGTCCGCCCTTGGCGCCGAAGGAGATGACGCCGGCGGTGCCGTGAGGCAAATACTTCCTGACGAGGGCGGCATCCCTGGATGAGGGCAGCCCGGGGTAGTTGACCCAAGCGACGGCGGGGTGCTTCTCGAGGAAGGCGGCGACCGCCTCGGCGTTGCGGCAGTGGCGCTCCATACGCAGGTGGAGCGTCTCCATGCCGAGATTGAGCAGGAAGGCGTTCATGGGGGCGGGGGCGCAGCCGAGGTCGCGCATGAGTTGGGCGCGGGCCTTGACGATGAAGGCGGCGTCGCCGAAGGCCTCGGTGTAGACCAGGCCGTGATAAGAGGGGTCGGGTTCGGTGAGGCCGGGGAATTTTCCGCTGGCCTTCCAGTCGAAGCGCCCGCTGTCCACGATCATGCCGCCGAGGGAGACCGCGTGGCCGTCGAGATACTTCGAGGTGGAGTAGGTGACGATGTCCGCGCCGAATTCGAAGGGGCGGCAGAGGATCGGGGTGGGGAAGGTGTTGTCGACGATCAGCGGCACCTTGTGGGCGTGAGCCGCGCGGGAGAACTTTTCGAAGTCGAGGACGGTGAGCGCGGGGTTGGCGATGGTCTCGCCGAAAACGGCGCGCGTGTTGGGTTTGAAGGCGGATTGGAGCTCGGCTGCGGTGGCGTAGGGGTCGACGAAGGTGACGCCGATGCCGAGTTTCTTGAGGGTCACATCGAAGAGGTTGGTGGTCCCGCCGTAGAGGGATCCCGAGGCGATGAAGTGGTCGCCGCTGTTGCACAGGTTCAGGATGGCGATGAGCGAGGCGGCCTGTCCGGAAGAGGTCATCAGCGCGCCGACGCCGCCTTCGAGGGCGGCCATCTTCTTCTCCACGGCCTCGGCGGTGGGGTTGCTGAGGCGCGTGTAGAAATGGCCGGGGACTTTGAGGTCGAAGAGGTCGCCGACGTGTTCGCTGCTGTCGTACTTGTATGTGGTGCTTTGGCAGATGGGGAGGACGCGGGGCTCGCCGTTTTTGGGCTGCCAGCCTTGTTGGACGCAGAGGGTGTCGGGATGTTGGGTCATAACAGAGTTGCGGGTTACACGTTTGAGGGTGCGGGTTGAATGCTCTTCTGCAAGGGTGGAGTGCCTGTCCTTTTGCTGTTTAACCGACGACGATTTCCTCTTCCGGGTAACGGATGCGGTTGCTTTCGTCGCGGGTTCCGATCATGAGGGCGATGGCCAACGGGCCGAGGCGTCCCAGATACATGCAGAAGATAATAACCAATCTGCCTGCGGTAGACAATGACGCCGTGTGGTTGATCGACAACCCTGAGGTCGCGGCGGCGGAAACGGTTTCGAAGAGCAGTTTGGCGGCATCGTCGTTTTTTTGCGGATACTCGGTGCAAAGCAGGGTGCCGTAGGCGACGATCACGAGGGCGATGGCCAGAAGGAAGATGACGTGCGATTCGCGCACGATGGTGTTGGGGATGGTGCGGGAGAAGATGACGGTTTCCCGGCGGCCTTTGCACATGGCGACGACCGTCATGACAAGCACGGCCAGGGTGGTGGCCTTGATGCCGCCGGCGGCTGATCCGGGGCACCCGCCGATCAGCATGAGCAGGATGGTGGTGAAGCGGGAAACCTCTTTGATCTGCCCCATGTCGACGGCGTTGAACCCAACGGTACGGGGGGAAACAGACTGGAAAAGCGAGCAGGAGAGCTTGCTGGCGAGGGGTAGGCCTTCGAGCGTGTTCGACCACTCCAGCACCAGGAAGGTGGCCATCCCCGCGATGATCAGGAGAAAACTGGTGGACAGTGCGATTTTGGAGTGCAGGCTGATGCGTCCGCGCGTTTTGAGGTTGCGGCGCCAGAACTTGATGGTGACGAGGTTGTAGGTCACGAGGAACCCGATGCCTCCGAAAAAGAGCAGGAGATCGATCACGCCGAGGAAGAACAGGTCGTTCTGGAAGGGAATCATGCTGTCGCGGTGGAGGGAGAACCCCGCGTTGCAGAAGGCGCTGACGGCGTGGAAGGCCGCATAGTAAAAAGATGTCCAGGTGTTGGCAGGGGCCGGTACACCGGGCAGAGGGTGCAGGTAGCGTGTCCAAAGCAGCAGCGTGCCGATACCCTCGAAGAGAAACGTGAACCCCATGGTCCAGAGCAGGAGGGAGCGGATGCCCTTGACCTCCTCGACGCCGTATGCGTCCATCAGCACGAATTCGCTTTGCACGCTGAGTCGGCGGCCGACGAGCACCAGCAGGAAGGTGCCGAATGTGGTGATCCCGAGCCCACCGAGCTGGATGAGCGTGAGGACGACAAGCTGGCCGAAAAGAGTGAGTTCCGAACCGATATCGATGACGGAGAGTCCTGTGACGCATGTGGCGCTTGTGGCGGTAAAGAGTGCCGCGACCGGTGCCATCCAGGTGCCGTTGGTGTTGGCCGCAGGGAGCGTCAGCAGGAACGTGCCGGTCAGGATGGCGAACAGGAACCCCAAAGCCATCAGCCATTGCGGGCTCAGGCGTTGGGTGATCGGCTCTTTTTTCGCAGGGTTTCTCATGACGGGTGCGACGCAACGCATAGGCAGGGGGCTATACCGGCCCGCCCTCCGGCACGGGCCTTGTCAGGCCGTGCCCAAAAAAGATGGCTCAATCTTCGCACATTTGGGCGGGCGGGGCAATTCTAACCTTGCTGGCGGGCGGCATGCTCTTCGATGTCTGCCCACCGCGCGAAGACGGCCTCGAGTTCCGCTTCGGCTTGTGGCAGCCGGACTTTGGCGGCGTTGACGGAATCGGGCAATTTCTGGTAAAGCGCGATGTCGCACAACGTGGCGTGGAGGGCTGCGATTTCGGTCTCCAGTTTTTCGATGAGGATCGGCAGCTCTTTGCGTTCGCGTTGTTCTTTGTAACTGAGGTTGACGCGGTTACGGCGTGGCACCGGAGCCCGGGGTGCTGCGGCCTGCGGGCGAAGGGGGGCGGGCGCCGGGCGCTGGCGCAGCCAGTCGGCGTACCCGCCGGGGTAGAACCCGACGGTGCCGCTCCCGTCCAGCACGAACGTGCTGGTGACCACGTTGTCGAGGAAGACGCGGTCATGGCTGACGAGCAGCAGCGTGCCGGCATAGCCGAGAAGCTGTTCCTCGAGGAGCTCGAGGGTCTCAATGTCGAGGTCGTTGGTGGGCTCGTCCATGACCAGCAGATTGCCGGGCTGGAGGAAAAGCTTGGCGAGCAACAGCCGCGCGCGTTCACCGCCGGAGAGGGCTTTCACCGGGGTGCGGGCTCGGTCAGGGGTGAAGAGAAAATCCTGAAGGTAGCCGTACACGTGTTTGTGAACGCCGCCGATCACGACCTCGTCTTTGTCGTCCGCGAGGTTATGAAGCACGCTCTCTTCGAGGTTGAGCTGGGCGCGAAGCTGGTCAAAAAAAGCGATCTGCACGCGGGCACCGGCGGTGACGCTGCCGGTGGCGGGCGGCAGGCGCCCGCACAGCAGGTTGAGCAGGGTGGTCTTGCCGGACCCGTTCGGGCCGATGATGCCGATGCGCTCGCCCCGCAGGACTTTCGTTGAAAAGTCGCGGATGACCGGCTCCGCGCCAGGGTAGGAAAAGGAGACGTTCTTGACCTTGAGCACCTGTTCGCCCGAAGAACCGCCTGCGTCGAGGTGGAGACGGCTGACGCCCGACTGCGTGCGGCGCTGCTTAAACTCTTCGCGCAGCTTGAGGAGAGCCGCCACGCGGCCCTCGTTGCGGGTGGTGCGGGCTTTGACGCCGCGGCGGATCCAGGCTTCCTCTTGCGCGAGCTTCTTGGTTTTGCGTTCCCAGAAGACGGACTCGTCGCTGAGCAAGTCCTGTTTCCGCTGGACAAAGGTGGTGTAGTCGCAATCCCAACCCGCAAGCTGCCCGCGGTCGAGATCCAACACCTTGATGGCGACGCTCTTGAGAAAGGCGCGGTCATGCGTGACGAAGAGGCAGGCGCACCGGCTTTTCCGGAGAAAAGTCTCCAGCCATTCGATGGATTCGATGTCGAGATGGTTGGTGGGCTCGTCGAGCAGCAGCAGGTGCGGCTCAGAGGCCAACGCGCGCGCCAGCAGCACGCGGCGGCGCATTCCGCCCGAAAGCGTGTTGAACGGCACATCGCCGTCCAGACCGAGCTGGGTCAGGAAAAGCGACGCGCCGGGATGGTGGGCCTGATCGGCTGCGGAGCCGACGCCTTGTTCGACGATGCTGAAAACGGTGCCCTCGATGTCTTCGGGCACGTCTTGGGTAAGGTAGGCGACCCGCAGTCCGGGCTGGCTGACGATCTCGCCGGAGTCGGGCGGGATCAGCCCGGCGATGATCTTGAGGAGGGTGGACTTCCCCTCGCCGTTGCGTCCGGTGATACAGGCCCGGTCGCCGGGGTCGATGCTGAAACTGACGGTGTCGAGAACGGCGGGTCCGCCGTATTGGATGCTGACATTGCGCAAAGAAAGAAGAGCCATAGATGAGCTTAAATGAGGAGGGGTTGAAGATCAGCCGTTGGGGGTGGCGAAGCCCATGAGGGTTTGGGTCAGGAGCGCCGCGGTGAAATCGGCGTGGTGCAGCCCCTTGACCGGGGCGAGCTCCACGATGTCGAAGCCCACGATGCGGCGTGTGGCGGCAATCCTGCGAAGCATGCGGATCACGTCGTACCAGAAGAGTCCGCCAGGCACCGGAGTGCCGGTGGCGGGCATCACGGCGGGATCCAGCCCGTCCACATCGAAGGTGACATAGACGTGCTTCGGGAAGCCGCGCGGAATGAAATGGCGCGTCATTTTCCCGTCGGCGATTTCACTAGCGTCATAGGCGGTGATCGTCTTGGGGTGGTCCGCACGGTACTCGCGCTCCTCCTGCGAGACGGCGCGCGTGGCGATCTGAATGCAGGGGAAGCCGAGCTCGTGAACGCGCCGCATGACGCAGGCGTGCGACAGGCGTGTGCCCTCGTACGCGTCGCGCAAGTCGGCGTGGGCATCGAAGTGGATGAAACCGATTTTTGCGCCGGCGGCGTGAAAGGCGCGGGCCGCACCCAGTGTGACCGTGTGTTCGCCTCCGAGCACGGCCGGAACAGCGCGGCAGGCGAGCGCTTGCGCCACGCGTGCCGCGATGGCGTCGATCCAGGCCCCGGGCTCTTTAGAACGGGGCGCGACGGGCTTCTGCGTATGGATGTTGGCGGCACAGGCGTGGCCTTCGCCGTCGCAGGCCTCGAGCTGCTGCGAGGCATCGAGGATGGCTTGCGGTCCCAGGCGCGCGCCGCCGCCGTAGGAGACGCTCAGCTCCATGGGCGCGGGGATGATGTGGAACGCGGCGGCATCGGCCGGGGCGGGTTTGAATTCGGAAGCGAGAAAATCGTTTTTCATAAGGGGTGTGTCTGTCGCCATGAGTCAGGTCGAGGCAACAGGATAGCGGGGACAGGTATGCGATGCAAGCGCCGTATGGATTTTAGGGTGGAAGCCACACCCTCAAGTCGGTAAACTGGTTTCACAAATTTTAAGGAGAATTGTGGCCATGAATACGAAACTGACGGATCATGTTTTTTGGGTGGGGCACATCGATTGGGCGGTCCGCGATTTTCACGGTTACACCACAAGCCGCGGGTCGACCTATAACGCCTACCTTGTGATGGCGGGGAAAACGGCGCTGATCGATTCGGTGAAAGCGCCGTATGTGGCGGCGTTTCTGGAAAACGTCAAAAGCCATGTCCCGCTTGATAAAATTGATTATATCGTCTGCAACCACGCGGAACCGGATCACTCGGGCGGACTCCCCGCGACGGTGAAAGCCTGCCCCAACGCGACGGTGCTCTGCAACGCCAAGTGCAGGGATGCCTTGGCGCATCACTACGACGTGAGCGGTTGGAAGATTCAGGTGGTCAAAGACGCCGAGACACTCGCGCTCGGGGGTAAGACCCTGCAGTTTTTTGACACGCCGATGGTTCACTGGCCGGAATCGATGGCCACGTATGTGGTCGAGGATGAGCTTCTTTTCTCCATGGACGCGTTCGGTCAGCACTACGCCTCGGGGTTCCGTTTCGACGACGAGTCGGATCTGTGCGAGGTGATGCAGGAGGCCAAAACCTACTACGCCAACATCGTGTTGCCCTATGGACGCCCGGTGGCTGCCGCGCTGGCGCGGCTGGGCGGCCTGAAGCTGAAGATTGTCGCGCCGAGCCACGGTGTGATCTGGCGCAGCCATTTCGACAAGATCCTCGCGGCCTATCAGGCGTGGATGGTGTGCCGGCCCGCGAAGAAGGTGGTCATCGCCTATTGCAGCATGTGGAACAGCACGCATGTGATGGCAGAAGCCGTGGTGGCGGGCGCCGAGGAACTGCCGGTCGATGTCAAACTGATCGATGTGAACGCAACGTCCGACACGCAGGTCGTGACCGAAGTCATGGATTGCGCGGCGTTTGCGGTTGGCTCCGCCACGTTGAACATGGGTCTCATGCCGCGTATGGCGGCGACGCTGACCTACCTGCGAGGCCTCAAGCCGGTTGGAAAAACCTGTTTCGCGTTCGGCTCCTACGGCTGGGCCCCGAAGGGAACCGAAGAGGTTTCCCAGTATCTGCAGGCGATGCAGATGACGCCGGCGTGCGCACCGGTGGTGTGCCGCTTCGCGCCGGACGCGGAGACGCTGGCTAAGTGCCGCGCCGCAGGCCGCGCACTGGCTGAGATCGCGATGAAAGCGTAAGGGGGTCTTTATGAGCCTGACCCGTCCGACATGTCTGGCGCGTCTGACACGGCGCGGTGTGTGGGTGGCCTTGCTGGCTTTCGCGCGGGTTTCTGCGGGGTTCGCCCAGTCGCCGTTCGCGCTGAATCTGGAGAGCGCGGCGGTTGCCGCCGGGCATGTGGATGTGCGGATCACGGTGTCGGTTCCCGAGCTGCACGTCATCTATGCCGACACCTTCAAGGTCACAGCAGGCGCGGATGCCGTTGCCGGACGTGTTCAACTGCCCGCGCCGGAGCAGAAGCCTGATCCCGTTGACCGCGCGAAGACGGTCGGCGTGTACGCGCATCCGTTCGAATCGCTCTGGCGGGTCTCGCCGCCGCACGACGGCGTGCGGCTGACCGTGGCGTACCAGGGGTGCGACGACAAGGTCTGCTTCATGCCGGAAGAGCATGCGTTCCGGTTCGATGCGGCGGCCGCTAGGTTCGTGGCGGAAGGGGGAGCGGGGGACGCTCAACGCCCGACGTTCGACGCTCAACCGTCAGCGTGGTCTCAGGGACTGGCGATGACCGCGGGCGGGGGCTACATGGGCGCGGGAGAGTTCCTCGCGTTTCTCGATCAGGCTGAGGGCAGGGGCGCCCCGGAAGCGGGCGGCGGCGCCGGCCTCGCCGGCTTTCTCCGTGATCCCGTGGCCTTTTTCCATGCGCATGGGTTGGCGCTGACGCTGCTGCTGGTGCTGGCCGGCGGCGTTCTGCTGAACCTCACGCCGTGTGTGTTGCCGATGATGCCGATCAATCTGGCGATCATCGGTGCGGGCGCGGGGACGCGCGGGCGCGGTTTCTTTCTGGGTGCGGCGTATGGTGCCGGGATTGTGCTGGTGTACGGCGGGTTGGGGTGGATCATCCTGCGCAGCGGGCTTTTTTTCGGGGCGTTGCAGGCCTCGCCGTGGTTCAGCCTAACGGTCGCGCTGATTTTCGCCGCGCTGGCGTTGGCGCTGTTCGATGTGTTCGTCATTGATTTCACGCGGTTTACTTCGGCCAAAGCGAACGCCCGTCAGGGCACGTTCGCGGCCTTTTCGGCGGGCGCGCTCTCGGCGCTGCTGGCGGGCGCCTGTGTCGCGCCGGTTGTCTTGGCGATGTTGTTGCTGGCCGGTACGCTCTACGCGGGCGGTGCGTCCAGCGCGCAATTCTTGCCGTTCGTGCTGGGGCTGGGCATGGCGTTGCCGTGGCCGTTTGCGGGTGCGGGGCTGTCGGTTTTGCCGAAACCCGGTATGTGGATGGTGCGGGTGAAGCAGGCCTTTGGCGTGTTCCTCGCCGTGCTGGCGGCGTACTATTCCTACCTCGCCTGGGTCGGTTTTTCGCCTGTTGCTCACGGGGCCCGCGAAGGCTCGATTTTGGCGGGCGACCGCGCGGCCTGGGAGGAGAAGGTGGCGCAGGCGCGCCGCGAAGGCAAGCCGCTGCTTGTGGATTTTTGGGCCACGTGGTGCAAGAACTGTTCGGTCATGGAGCGGACAACCTTCAGGGACGCGCGGGTCAAGGCGCGGCTGTCCGGTTACGTGGTGGTGAAGGTGCAGGCCGAGAAGCCGGACCACTCCCCCGCGAAAGAGATGCTCAAGGCGTTCGACGTGCGCGGGCTGCCCGGCTTCGTTGTGCTGAGGGAACCGCGTGAGGCAGGCGTTAAGAATTAGCCGGCCCTTTTTCCAAACTCTCCTGTTGTCGCCTACTCGCGGAAATCGTAAAATGCCGCATGAAATCTTTTTGGGGTGTGTTTGCGGCGGTTGTCACTGCCGTTCTCGTTATTCCGGCGGTCGGGGTCTACGCTGCGGCGGAGGTGAAGGCGGCGGGCGAGATGTCCGCGGACGCGATCATGAACGGCACTCACGGCTACATGCCGGCGAATTACGTGGTGCCGAAAGAGCCGGAGGTGCGCGCCAAGCTCGAGAAGTTCAAGGACCTGAAGCTCGCGCTGATGATCCATTGGGGCGTGTACGCGCAGATCGGTTCCCACGAGTCGTGGCCGCTCGTCGACAAGGAGGCCGCGTGGTCGCGCGATTACGTCGATTGGGCGGAGGGCGAGGATTTCAAGCGCCAGTATCTCGGGCTCAACCGGTCCTTCAACCCCGTCTGTTTCGAGCCGGAGAAATGGGCCTCTCTCGCCGCGCGCAACGGCTTCAAGTACGTCGTTTTCACCACGAAGCACCACGACGGGTTTTGCATGTACGATTCGAAGTATTCCGACTTCAAGGTCACCGCGCCGGAGTGCCCGTTCTCGAAAAACAAGCGCGCGGACGTCGCCAAGGAGGTGTTCAACGCCTTCCGCGCGCGGGGACTGTGGATATCGTGCTACTTCTCGAAACCCGACTGGCACCATCCCGACTACTGGGACACTTGCGGACTCGGGTGGTACACGACGCGCATGCCGTCGTATGACGTGAAAAAATCGCCGGAGCGCTGGGCGCGTTTCCGGGAGTACACCAAGAATCAGATCTTGGAGCTCGTGCGCGGTTACGGCCCCATCGACGTGCTCTGGCTCGACGGCGGGCAGGTGCAGAGCAAGACCGGGCTCGACATCAACATCGAGGAGATCGTCGCTGAAGCGCGCGCGGTCACGCCTGACCTGATCGCGGCGGACCGCACCGCCGGCGGGGTCTGCGAGAACGTGATCACCCCCGAGCAGACCATCCCGCCGGAACCGCTCGCCGTGCCGTGGGAAAGCTGCATCACGATGGGAACCGGCTTTTCCTACCGCTTCGACGACGTATACAAACCGGCGCGCGAACTCGTCCGCATGCTCGTCGACATCGTCGCGAAAGGCGGCAACCTCGCGCTCAACGTGGCGCCGGGCCCCGACGGGCGCATTCCGCGTCCGGCCGTGGAGAACCTCGACGAACTCGGCGCGTGGCTCAAGGCGAACGGCGAGGCGATCTATGCGACCAGGCCCGCCGCGCCGTATCGCCGCGGCGAATGGGGATTCACCGGCAAGGGTAAATCCGTCTACGCGATTTTCCTCAAGCCGATTTCGAACGCCCGCGCGACCATGATCCCGTATGGGGGCCTGTGCTCGGCGGTCACCCAGCTTGCGACCGGCGAGAAAATCCCGTTCAAGGTCACGGGGGACGGGATCGTTCTTTCTTTGTCTGCGGGGTTTCGCGGCGACACGTACGCGGATGTGTTCCGCATCGATTGAGTCTAAGCGCGTCGCTTTTTTCCGCCGCGAGTTCTTCGGCCCGCTCGCGAAACGTTGACATGAGCCCGCTGGCTTTTTGAAAGTATGCCCAAGGAATCGGCCCGATCGGGGGGAACGACATGGTCGGTTCGCCCGTAAAAACGAAGGGGAGGAAACGATGAAGACGGCGACTGGAAGGGCGTTTGCGCTGGCGGCGGGGATGGTGCTGTGTGCGGTTGCTGAGGGGGTTGTGCCGACCGCGGTGGAGGGTGCCGGGCAATGGCTGAACGGGGTTATCCCGCTGCCGAAAGAGGTCAGCCTCGCGCGGCAGGTCACGCTGCCGGCCAGCGGCGTCACGCTCACGCTGCGGGGCGGCGCGGACGAGCTCGAACGCAACGCGCTGCGTAAGCTGCAGACGCTGTTCCTCGACAAAGCGGGTGTGGAGAACGCGGCGGCCGGGGCGTTTGAGATCCTGCTCGGCGTCTGCGATGCCGGTGGCCGGGTTGGCGACGTGGCCGTGCCGGATGCCGCGAGGCTGCAGACGCTGCCGAACCGGGAGCAGGCGTACCTGATCCGGCCGGTCGGAACGGACCGGCTCGTCCTGACGGGGCTTGACGCGCGCGGTGTGTTCTACGCCGCCCTGACCTTGCGGCAGTTGCTCGAAACCCGTTTCAAGGGCGGCCGCGTCAGCGTGCCGCTGGCCGTCATCACGGACTGGCCGGACCTGGCGGAGCGCGGCGAGTGGGGCGGCTCCTCGACGCGCGACATCGAGTGGATGGCGGAACGCAAGATGAATCTGGTCGAATTCCATACGCCGCATGACGTGGCGTCCAACGGCACCGTCACGACCGGCATGGACAGCGCGCTGCTGCGGCGCGGCCGCCTGAATGCGGTTAAAATGGTGCCGATCATTTCGCACCTGAACTTTAGGGGAAGCAGCGGCGCCTATGCCGCATTTCCCGGCTTGAGGGGCAAAGGCGAAAAAGCGATCTGGCGCGAAAGCAAGGGGCCGCAGGAAGTGGAAAACGCCGTTTTGTCGGCGACGCTTTGCGCGCCGTGCGCGTCCAACCCCAAGCTTTACGAAATCTTGTCCGGCTGGATGCGGGGTTATGCGGGCCACGGGGGCGTGCGCGACATCTCCTGCTGGTTGGGGGAACTCTCGCTGCATTGCGAATGCGCGGAATGCGCCAAATCGAACCAGTTCGCGCTCGAGACACGGGCTTTCGTCAAGGCCTGGAGGCTGGCCGTCAAGGAGTACCCCGACCTGCGGATACGCATTCTGCTGACCCAGGGCAGTTACACGTCTAACGACAAGGTCTTGGCGGAAATCCCGCCCGGGGTCGATGTCAGTTACTACGACGGGGGACGGACATACGATTCCTCGCCGAACCCGATGATCTACCCTCTGCTCGAGGAGTATGCGGCCAAAGGCCGGTGGCTGGGCGTTTACCCGCAGCTCACGCCGTCCTGGCGCATCGTCAGCCCGTGGAGCTGTCCGCAGTTCGTCAAGTTCCGCATGACGGAGTTCGTGGACAAGAAGTTGGCCTGTGTGGTGGGGTACGTGGTGCCGGACAACCGGCTGTTCGACTTCAACGTGACCGCCGCGGCGGAGTGGGGGTGGAACGCGCGCGGCCGCAGCGAGCGGCAGTTCGCCGTGGCTTGGGCGACGCGCCAAGGGTTCCGCCAGCCCGAGACGGTGGCAGACTGGGTCATGAGGCTCGGGCCGGTTGCGTGGGATCTCTACGGTGCGCGGCTGGTCGAGCGTCACCTGTTCCGGCCTGCGGGCATCGGGGCCATGCTATCGAAACGCGCGAAACCCGCGTTCGGGAAAGGCCTGCTCGCGGCGTTCCCCGATGAGGCGCGACTGCGCGCCAACCGGGAGGCCTGTGTGGACGCTTTGCGGCTGGCCAACCAAACGGGGTCGCCCGCCATGGTTGCCGAAACCCGCGCGATCCTTGGGTACTACGACATGCTCACCGAGATCTGCGGCATTGGCGACGTACTGTCGGCGAAGAGCGCGATCGGCTTGCCTGAGCGCCGTGCGCTTCAGGACGGCATGAACCGCCTGGTGCTGGCGGGAACCCTGAACACCGAGGCGCTGCGCGATTGGGAACGCGCCGTCAACGCCGGGGCGGGCGGAAGCCGGTTCGACGACTGCGTCGAAGCCACGGTTGGCACGGTTCAGGCGGTGGCGGACGCGCTCAAGCCTTACGGCGTGTGTGACCCGGCCCGTCTGTTTCTGCCGGGTACCATCGGCGCATGGAAGTCCGCTGATTTTCAGGAAAAGGCCGCTATTCTGAAGGAATATGATGTCACCGGGAACGTGGTTGCGCCGGGCACGTACGCGGTGACATTCCAGTACACCTCGGGGTGGAACGGACTGCAGATCTCCCGCGTGGCCCTTGTGGCGAGCCCTAAGGGCAAGCCGTCGGAGCGGGTCGAGCTCTGTGCCGACGCGCATGAGGGGAAAACCGCACACCTCAGCACGGGCAACATCTATCGCCTGCGGGTCGGGCAGGTCGATACCGGCAGCACGTACCGGGTTGTTGTGAAGATGCGGGGCGTCCGTCCGCAGGATCAACAGGCCGGCAAGACCGGGTGCGGCGGGACCGTTTTGATGCAGCGCGAACGCGAACCGGACTGGCAGGCGCGCGTCATGGACGTGAAGCCGCTCCCGGATACGCGGGGGCACTGAGGGGCACCCGCAGTTCTTTTCTTGCATGAAATTTACCGATCATGCAATTGCCGTGTGGGAGTGCGCGGCCGCATAATAAATGTGTTTCCAATCGGGAACTTCGATTGAGCGAACCGTTTGACCCTCTTAAAACAAAAGGACTTCCATGAAACGCACACTTCTCATTTTACTGTCTTTGGCGGCCTGTTCACTTTACGGGGGGGGGCTGACCGCACGCGTCTTCAACTCGGGGTTCCTTGAGGCGCACGACACCTACAACGGCATCTCGGTCGCGAGCGACGGCAACGTCTACTACGCGCTCTGCTCCACGTCGATCGACTTCGGGGGTAGGATCTACCGGTACGACCCGCGCCGGGACGAAATCAAATACTTGGGTGACCTGACCGAAATCTGCGGGGAGAAGGGTCTCAAGACTGTGCCGCAGGGCAAGAGTCACGTGCTGTTCCACGAGTACAAGGGCAAGCTCTACTTTTCGACCCACGCGGGCTACTACAACGTGGTCGACGGCATGGAGCGGCTCGCGACCGTGGTGCCGGAGGGGTACCGTCCCTATCCCGGCGGCCACCTGCTGGCCTACGGCCTGAAGTCCGGCGCTTTCGAGGGCCTGTCCATGGTGCCGGAGCGCGAGGCGGTCCTGTCGATGAGCATGGACAGGCGGCGCGGCGTGCTGTACGGCATCACCTGGCCAATCGGCTACTTCTTCAGTTACGACGTTGGAAAAAAAGCGTTGCGCAACCTGGGGCCGGTCGCGGGGCAGGGCGAGAACGGCAAGGGGCCGACCTACCGCGTGCTGTGCCGCTCGGTCGCGGTGGATCAGGAGACCGGCTGCGCCTACTTCACCAACCCCGAGGGCGACATCTTCCGCTACCGTCCCGGCGCGGACCGCGCGGAGAAGGTGGGGGATGAGGACATGCGCAAGGACTACTTCGGGAAGTACGACCCGGCGGACTCCGGCAGCATGGGGTACAACTGGCGGCAGACGGTCTGGCATCCCGGCGAGAAGGCGTTTTACGGCGTGCACGGCAACTCGGGCTACCTGTTCCGGTTCGACCCCGCCGCGACGCGCATCGACGTGCTGGACCGCATCACGTCGGAACCCTCGCGGCGCGCGGGCATGGGCGACCTGTTCAGCTACGGCTATCTCGGCTTCACGCTGGGGCCGGACGGCCGCACGCTCTACTACCTCACGGGCGGGCCGGTCTACGAGAACGGCAAACGCGTCAAAGGCCAGGACAAGGTGGCGATGGGCATGGCCAAGGGCATTGAAAACCTGCACCTGGTCACCTATAATATCCCCACGCGGGGCTACAAAGACCACGGGCCGGTGTTCTACGCCGACGGCCAGCGCCCGACCTACGTCAACTCCATCGCGGTGGGGGCGGACGGCTCGGTTTACACGCTGGCCCGTATTACGGAAAACGGCCACACGCGCACGGACCTGATTCAGATCAAAATGAAGAGGTAGGCGAAAAAGGACGAGCCGTGAAAAGGATGCAAGAAGCCATGAAGTGACGTTTCAAACTAATGCGTGATAAAATGACTGCAGACCTTGTGTCTGGCTTTGCAGGAGAAACAAAATGATTGGGACAACGGTTGGTAACGGTACGGCAAACGGCGTTGGGCGCCGGGCATTCATCAAAGCCGCTGGAGCGGCAACCGCGGGGGCGGCTTTCACGCAGGCACCGTTCAATGTGCGGGCCGGCACGGGCGACGCAGGCGTGCCCGCCTTGCTTGGCGGCGGAAAGGCGCACCCGGGCGGCTGGCCAAAGTGGCCGCGCTGGATCCCGGAAACCGACGAGTCGGGACTGCTCAAGGTGATGCGCAGCGGCGTCTGGTCCCGGGCGGGCGTTGTGAGCGAGTTCGAGCGGCGCTGGGCCGAGGCCATGGGCGCGAAGCGCTGCCTCGCCGTGGTCAACGGCACCAACGCGCTGATCACCGCGCTGGCGCAGCTCGACGTGGGCGCGGGCGACGAGGTGATCCTGCCGCCCTACACGTTCATCGCCACGCCGCAGTCAATCCTGATGAACGGCGCGATCCCGGTCTTTTGCGACATCGACCCCGCGACTTACCAGCTCGACCCCAAAAAGATCGAGGCGAAGATCACGCCTCGGACGCGCGCCATCCTGCCGGTGCATATTCTCGGGCTGCCCGCCGACATGACGGCGATCATGGCCATTGCCAAGAAGCACAACCTGATCGTGGTGGAGGACGCCTGCCAGGCGTGGATGGCGGAGATCAACGGCAAGAAGTGCGGCACGTTCGGCAACGCCGGCTGCTACAGCTTCCAAAACTCCAAGAACATGGCCATCGGCGAAGGCGGCGCGATCGTCAGCGACGACGGGGCGTTCATGGACCGCTGCCATTCGTACCACAACTACGGCAATGCGTACGGAACGGCGGTGGGCGCGGTCGGCGGCGGCACGGTCATGCTGGGGACCAAACAGCGGATCACGGAGTATCAGGCGGCGATCGGGCTGGCGCAGCTCGCGCGGCTCGGGGAGGAGAGCGCCCGGCGTCATGAGAACGCCGAGTACCTGAAGGGCAAGGTCAAGGACATCCCCGGCATCGTGCCCTACGAGTTTTCGCCGGGCGTCACCCGCGCGGCGTTCCACCTCTTCCCGTTCCGGTACAAGAAGGAGGCCTTCGGCGGCCTGCCGTTCGGGACGTTCCTCAAGGCTTTGAGCGCGGAAGGCGTACCTTGCTCGTCCGGCTACGGGCCTCTCAACAAGGGGCAGTATGTGAAGCACGCCTTCGCCACCAAGAACTTCAGGCGGATGTACGCGCCCGCGGACCTGGACTACGCGGCGTGGCTGGAGCGGACCCGTTGCCCCGAGAACGACCTGCTCTGCCAGGAGGCGGTCTGGCTCTCCCAGAGCCTGCTGCTGGCGGAGAAAGCCGACATGGACGGCATCGCCGACGCCATCGGGAAAATCCACGCGAACGCGGGGAAACTGGCGAAGGAGAAATGAGCATGAGAAACGCGATTGCGGCATGGGCATTACTTTTCGCAGGCGTCGCGCTTGGCGCGGATCTCCGGGTCGGGGTCGGGCGCGCGGCGGTCACGCCCGACACGCAGCCGGTCTGGCTGGCGGGCTACGCGGCGCGCACCACGCCGGCGACCGGAATGATTCACCACGTGTGGGCCAAGGCGCTGGTGTTCGAGGAGACGCCCGGAAACCGGGTCGCGCTGATCACCGCCGATGTGCTCGGCCTGACGCGGGAGATCACGGCGGTCGTGTCGCAGCGGCTGAACGCGCGGTACGGGATCGAGCGGTCGCGCGTGTTCTTCAACTCGTCGCACACCCATTCGGGGCCGGTCATCTGGCCGAATCTAAGTGTCTGCTGCGGTTTCACGCAGACCGGACTGCTGCATGTCGTGGCGCAGAACCGCAGGCTTACCGACAACCTCGTCGCGGCCGTGGACATGGCCATGACGAACCTCGCGCCGGCGCGCCTGTCGGCCGGGCGCGGCGCGGCGGGGTTCGCGATCAACCGCCGGAAACGCGACGTCGCGCCCGTGGACCACACCGTGCCGGTCTTGCGCATCGCCGCACCGGACGGCACGGTGCGGGCAGTGCTGTTCAACTACGCCTGCCACAACACGACGCTGACGGGCGGCAACCTCCTGCTCAACGGCGACTATGCGGGCTTCGCGATGCTGGAGCTGGAGGCGGCCTATCCCGGGGCGACCGCGCTCTACGTGCAGGGGTGCGGGGCGGATCAGAATCCCGACCCGCGCGGCACGGAGGCGCATGCCCGGAAGTATGGCAAGGAACTGGCGGACGCGGTCAAGGCCGTGCTGGCGGGGGAGATGAAGCCGGTGGGCGGTCCGGTCCGCACCGGGTTCGCGGAGACGCGTCTGGCTTTCCCGCCGTTTGACGTGGAGGTGTACCGCGCGGAACTGTTGGGCAAAGACAAGTTCCGGCAGCGCCGCGCGCAGCTGATGCTGGAGGTGTACAATTCCGGCAATCCGGTCCGCTCGATCCCGTATCCCGTGCAGGCGCTGCGTTTCGGGGCCGGCCCCGCCCTGCTTTTCTTGAGCGGCGAGGTCGTGGTGGATTATGCGCTGCGGGCCAAGCGCGACTATCCGGGGGAGAATCTGATTGTGGCGGGCTATTGCAATGAAGTACAGTGCTACATCCCATCTTTGCGCGTGCTGAAAGAGGGCGGGTACGAGGCGGACGACAGCATGATCTACTACGGCCAGCCGGGTCCCTTCACGGAGGCGGTCGAGGAGACGGTCTTCAGCGCGGTCCATGCCGCGATGAAACAGGCAGGCGCCTCGCGGTAGCCCTCGGCTGAAAGCGGTGGGGGTACGGGGGAAGGATTGTGGCAAGCCCGCCGCCTGCGGAGCGGGAATAAACGAAGAGGGCAACTTCTTGAATTGAGAGTTGAACGTTGAAAGTTGAGAGTTCAAACGCTTAACGTTCCAGTTATGGACGAGCCCGCCGCGCGGCTGCTCCGCGAATGATCGAGGGGGTAACGCTCAACGCTCAACGTTCAACGCTCAACTTTCAAGTTATAGGTAAAGGGGACTGAACGATGAGAAACGGACTGGGGCTTCGTGTGCCCGTGATGGGTCTTGCGTATTTTTCCGCGGTTGTTTTCTCGCTGTCGGCATGGGCGGGCGGGGTGAGCCCGCAACTCTGCGAACCTTGGCGGCAGGCGTATGCGGGGCAGGATGCCACGGGCGGGCACGTGATCGGCCTGTGGACGTTTGCGGGGGAAAAAGACGCCTCCGGCAAGGGGTTGGACGCCAAGCTGAAAGGGGCGGCCATTGCCTCGTGCGGCAAGTTCGGCGCGTGCCTCGAATCGTTCTGCGGCTATCCGGTCGAGGACAAGCAACATGCGGCCGTGGTCGCCCATTCGCCTGTGCTCACGCCCAAAGGCGCGTTCACGCTCGAGATGTGGATTAAACCGAAAGCGGAATTCGCAGGTTATGGGGAGGCGTTTCTCGCGGACAAGAAATACGTGGCGCATACGGATTACCAATTCACGATAGGCCCGGCGGATAAAAGCGGATTGCGACGGCTGAACATGCGGCTTGGGTTCGGCGAGGACTCGGAGAGTTACGCATCTGAAGCGGCGGTCTACGAGACGAACGTCTGGCACCATGTCGCGTTCACGTACGATGGGGCCGGCACGGGGCGCTTCACCTGCGACGGCATGTCGTTGGGCGGTGCCGCGAAACCCGGCCGCGGCAGTATTGTGGCGGGCCGGCATCCGCTCTCGATCGGGGACCGCATCGGGAGCCTGTGGCACGGTTTCCCTGGATATATCGCGCAGGTCCGGCTCTGCAAGGGTGTGCTGGAGTTCCGTTCGGCTACGGTCGAGTGCGATTCCGACCGCGATGTCTTTGTCAGGATGGAGAAGTCGGCCCCCCTCTCTTTTTCAGTGGTTAATTTGCAGCGCGCCGCGATGAAGGGCGCGGTGGCCATGTTCACGCTCGACGGCGCGGAAGTGAAGCGTAGCGCATTGCCGGATTTGGCGGCCGGCGCGCGGAGGGTGGAGGAGATTTCCCTCGACACCTCGTTGCGGCCCGGCACTTACACGCTGCGGGCCCGCGTGTCGATCCCCGGTGGCCAGCCCTATTCGAGCGAGGAGGCGTTCGCCGTGACGCTGGTCCCGCGCAGGCCTGCGCGGATGCCGGTGGTGATGTGGGGCGTTTACGGCGCCGAGAGAGTGATCAAGGAGTTGCCGCGGCTGAAGGAGATCGGGTTCACGCACTGCCTCGGTTTCGGCGCTGAGATCAGCCGGATTTTCGATGCGGGCAAGCCGGTGGAGCCGGACGCTCCCGAGCGTGTTGCCGAAGTGAAGCGGATGCTGAACGTTGCGCTGGCGAACGACTTCGGCGTGTGCCCCTCTTTGTCGCCGGGAAGCTGGGCGGAGAGGAAAAGTCCGTTCCTGCGCATCGGCCGGGACGGCAAACCCAAGGGGGGGCGGCCGGCCGTGTGCGCGGCCTTCCCGGAGATGAGGGCACTCTGCTATAACGTCGGCGCGTCGATGGCCCAAACCTTCGGCGCGTTCCCGGCGTGGCAGGCGGCGCTGCTGCACTCCGAGGTGCGCGACGGGGCCGAGGTCTGTTTCCACGAGCATGACCGCGCGGCGTACCGGCAGGCGACCGGACAGGATTACCCGAAGGACGCTCCGAGCAAAAGGGGCGTCGATTACACCAAGCTGAAGGACTTCCCGCCCGACCGCGTCATCGCCGACGACCATCCGCTCCTGCGGTTCCTGTCCTGGTACTGGAAAGAGGGCGATGGCTGGAGCCGTCTGAACACGGAGCTGCACCGCGGGCTGAAGTCCACCGGCCGCAAGGATCTCTGGACGTTCAACGATCCGGCCGTGCGTGTGGCGGGCACGTACGGCAGCGGCGGCGGGGTGGATGTGATCTCGCAGTGGACCTACTCGTATCCCGACCCGATCCGCATCGGCGTGGCCACGGACGAGCTGTTCGCGATGGCGCGCGGCGCGGCGCAGCCGCAGCAGGTGATGAAGATGACGCAGATCATCTGGTACCGGTCCCAGACCGCGCCCATGGTCAAGGGGGACGAGGTCACCAAGGCGACCAAGTCGCCTTGGGAGGACACCGATCCCGACGCGGCTTTTCCGACCATCGCTCCGATGCATCTGCGGGAGGCGTTCTGGACCAAGTTTGCGAGGCCGGTGCAGGGGATCATGTATCACGGCTGGGAATCGCTGGTGCCTGTGGATGGGAATAAAGGGGGCTACCGGTATACGCATCCGCAGACTCAGCACGAGCTGCGCCGGCTGGTGAAAGAGGTGGTCGAGCCGCTCGGCCCGGCGCTCATGCAGGTGCCTGACCGCCCGGCCGACGTGGCTTTTCTGGAGAGTTTCGCTTCGCAGATGTTTGCGCGGCGCGGCACGTACGGGTGGGGGACCGGCTGGGCGGGCGACGCGTATCAGATGCTGATGTGGGCACGCCTCCAGCCGGAGATCGTCTATGACGAGACGGTGGTGCGGCGGGGGCTCGGCGGTTTCCGCGTGCTGGTGATGATGGACTGCGACGTGCTGACCGCATCCGTGGCGGCAAAGGTGAAAGCCTTCCAGAAGGGCGGCGGCATCATCGTCGGCGACGAGCGGCTCTGCCCGGCGGTCAAAGCCGATGTCGTGATCCAAAGCTACACGCGCACGCGCAAGGCCGCCGAAGACCGTGCGGCGCTGGTCGCCAAGGCGGGGGAACTCCGCAAGGCGCTGGAGGGGCGTTACCGCCCGTACGGCGATTCGGCGACGCCGGATGTTGTGACGCGCTGCCGGGCGTATGGCGGGACGGACTACCTCTTTGCGGTCAACGACCTGCGCGAGTTCGGCGACTATGTGGGGCAGTACGGGCTGGTGATGGAGAACGGCCTGCCTTCGGAAACGACGCTCTCGCTGGGCCGCAAGCGTGGGCACGTTTACGATCTGGTGGCGGGGCGCGAGGTGGAAACGGACACCCGCAGGGGGCGGCTCCAGATTCCGCGCGCCTTCGGCCCGTGCGAAGGGTGCGTGCTGATGGTCACGGACGAGGCGATTGACGGCGTCAAGATTGAAGCGCCTGCGGCGGCGAAACGCGGGGAGCCAGTCGCATGCGCGATCTCCGTTGTCGACGACGATGGGCACCCGCTCGATGCGGTGGTGCCGGTGCGGGTGGAGATCCGCGACCCGTCCGGCTGCGAGGCCGAGTGGAGCGGGTATTACGGTGCGAAGGCCGGCCGGCTGGAGTTAAAGCTCGATCTGGCGGCGAACGACCGCCCCGGCCTCTGGCAGATTCGCGCCAAGGAACTCGCGTCCGGACGTGCCGCGACGTTCTATTTCCGCGTCAACTGAAGAACGGCGGAATTGGTCATCCATCATAGGAACTGGGTATAAAATACTTGGTGCTTAATTTGCACGATTAAAGAGTGTGTGAAAAAAATTAAAGATTACACTTGAAATCTGCGCACTAAATAAATATACTTCAAAAAAGAAACGCGCTATTAGGTAGATGGCAGGTGCGAGGGCACTGGGAATTTTTGAGCAGATGGTCAAAATCAATTCTATAGCCGAAATTCGGATGGGCATAACCCTGCGGGGCCGCGATGCGACACGCGCGGTTGAGAACGGGTCCTGCCGACTTGTCCGGATCAGTGACGTGTCACAGGACGGCACATGGCTCAATGCCGACTTCGCCCAGATCGAGCCGGCGGAACGTATCCGTGAAGAACAGTTTCTCCGTTCCGGTGATGTGCTCTTCCCGAACCGGGGCACGCGCACCACGGCAATCGTCTTCCGCCTAGACACTATCCGCACCATCGCTGGCGCCCAGTTCTTCGTCTTGCGGCCGGAAGCGTCGAGGGTCTTGCCGGAGTATCTCGCTTGGTTTCTGAGGACCGAGGAATCGGCACGGCACTTCGAGGGGCGGCGCAAAGGCACCTATGTGCAAATCGTCGAGCGCCGTGATTTGGAAGAATTGGAGCTGCCTCTGCCTCCGCTGGAGGTGCAACGGAAGATCGTGGACGTGGCTTGTCTTGCGGTTGAGGAGCGAATCCTGGGCGAGAAGCTCGCGACGCTGAAGGCGCGGCTGGTGGCAGGCGAGTTGCTTGGGGCGGCGAGAGGCGGGGAGAGACACGGAGACACGGACACACGGACCAACACGGACTAACACGGACTAACACGGACTAACACGGACTAACACGGACTAACACGGACGACTTATGAAGACGATTGACCAGAATAAGATCAACGATGTGGCGTGGCGGGCGTGCGACACCTTCCGGGGCGTGCTCGATCCGGCCGACTACAAGAACTATGTCCTTGTGATGCTTTTCCTAA
>JAQVSS010000004.1:0-33507 GCA_028700415.1 Kiritimatiellia bacterium | reverse complement strand
GGACGACTTATGAAGACGATTGACCAGAATAAGATCAACGATGTGGCGTGGCGGGCGTGCGACACCTTCCGGGGCGTGCTCGATCCGGCCGACTACAAGAACTATGTCCTTGTGATGCTTTTCCTAAAGTACATCTCGGACGTGTGGAGCGACCACCGCGACCAGTACATGAAGGAGTACCGGGGAGACGTGCTACGGGTGAACCGCCGCCTGTCGCGCGAGCGCTTCCAGCTTCCCGAGGGGTGCGATTTCGCCAGCCTCTACGCCTACCGCACGCAGCCGGACATCGGCGAGCGGATCGATGTGGCGCTCGGCGAGATCGAGGAGGCAAACAAAGAAAAGCTGGAAGGCGTCTTCCGCGAGGTCAGCTTCAACTCTGAGAACAAGCTGGGGCAGACCAAGGAGCGCAACGCCCGTCTCAAGCACTTGCTCGAGGACTTCAACGACGAGCGCCTCGACCTGCGGCCCTCGGCGGTCGGCGACGAGGACGTGATCGGCAACGTCTACGAGTATCTCTTGGAGCGCTTCGCCTCGGACGCTGGCAAGAAGGCGGGCGAGTTCTATACGCCGGGTCAGGTCTCGACGCTGCTGGCCCGCCTGCTCGCGCCGAAGAAAGGCGATACGATTTGCGACCCCGCCTGCGGCTCCGGCTCACTGCTGATCAAGGTGGGGCGGCAGGCCGACAAGCGCGACTTCGCGCTCTTCGGTCAGGAGAGCAACGGCACGACCCACGCCCTGTGCCGGATGAACATGTTTCTGCACGGCATGGACAGCTTCCGCATCGAGTGGGGCGACACCTTGCGCCACCCGCGCCTGGTCGAGCACGACCAGCTCATGAAGTTCGACATCGTGGTCGCCAATCCGCCCTTCTCGCTGGAAAAATGGGGCGTCGAGGAGGCCGAGGCCGACCCCTTCCACCGCTACCACCGTGGCCTGCCGCCCAAGTCCAAGGGCGACTACGCCTTCATCTCCCACATGATCGAGATCGCCCGCGAAGGCACGGGCCGCGTGGGCGTGGTGGTGCCGCACGGCGTGCTCTTCCGCGGCGGTGCCGAGGGCAGGATCCGCCAGCGGCTCATCGAGGAGAATCTGCTGGAGGCGGTCATCGGCCTGCCCGCCAACCTTTTCTTCGGCACCGGCATCCCGGCGGCGATCCTGCTCTTCAACAAGGGCAAGGCCCACGGCGACGTGCTCTTCATCGACGCCTCCCGCGCGTTCGAGAGCGCCAAGAACCAGAACGTGCTGACCGACGCGCACGTCGACACGATCGTCCGGACCTACCGCGCCTTCCAGACCGTCGATAAGTACGCCTACCGCGCCACGGCGCAGGAACTGGCCGACAACGCGTACAACCTCAACATCCCGCGCTACGTCGACACCTTCGAGGAGGAGGCCGAGATCGACCTCAAGGCCGTCAAGAAGGAGATCGACGGGCTGGAGCGACAGCTCGCCACTGTCCGCGCCAAGATGGACGGATATCTCAAGGAGCTGAGGCTATGAAAAACGCTCAGCACAAGGACTAACACGGACCGGCCCGGACAGACACGAAAACGAACAAGGATTGGCCATGAAGAAAGACAAGCTCATGTCGGTTCATGTGAAAGGGACGGCGGTCTCTATCATCTCCGGAAAGAACGGTGATTACATCTCTCTGACCGATATGATCCGTGCGAAAGATGGAGAGTTTTTCATCTCAGATTGGCTTCGGAACAGGAATACAGTCGAGTTTCTGGGCGTCTGGGAGTCTATTTTCAATCCGTCTTTTAATTATGGCGAATTCGCCATAATTAGAAGTCAAGCCGGCCTGAACAGCTATAAGATTAGCGTAAAAGAATGGGTTGAAAAAACGAACGCCGTGGGGATCAAGTCAACGCCGGGCCGATATGGTGGAACGTATGCCCACCCCGACATTGCCTTCGAGTTTGCCTCGTGGATTTCCGTCGAGTTTAAGTTGTTCCTGATCAAGGAGTTTCAGCGTCTCAAGGAAGACGAGAACCGGCGCTTGTCGCTGGCCTGGAATCTCAACCGGACGCTGGCCAAGCTAAACTACCGCATCCATACGGACGCGATTAAAGATCATTTGATTCCGGCCGCGCTGACACCCGAACAGATCAGCATGACGTACGCGAGTGAAGCCGACGTGCTGAATGTCGCGCTCTTCGGCCAGACCGCCAAACAGTGGCGGGATGCCAACCCGTCGATGGAAGGCAACATGCGCGATTACGCGGCTATCGAGCAACTGCTGGTGCTGGCCAACATCGAGGGCATGAACGCCGAGTTCATCCGCATGGGCGTCCCCCAATCTGACCGCTTGGTCCGGCTGAACCAGATCGCTATCCGGCAATTGCAGTCCCTGACGGCACGGGACACGGCGAAGATGCTGGATGAAAAGAAAAGGACTGAAAATGCGTGATACCTCTTCTCGGACTCCATTGCGCACGGCAACTATCCGACGTCTGGCCCCGTCGAATTCGACGGGGTTGGAATGCCCTTCGGAGGTGCGCGTATGAAACTGCCGAAGGGATGGAAAATCGGTAAAGTCGGATGTCTATTTGATGTTCAGCTTGGAAAAATGCTGAACGAGACCGCAAGAACCACGGGAGAACAACAGCCATACTTGACGAACTGCAATGTACAATGGGGCCGATTTGATCTTTCAAAGCTGAATGAGATGCACTTTTCAGAGCGAGACAAATCCAAATTTACACTCAAGAAAGGGGACTTGGTTGTTTGCGAAGGTGGCGAGGTCGGCCGGTGCGCGATCTGGAGAGAGGAGATATCTCCTTGTTTCTTTCAGAAGACGCTTCATCGCCTGCGCCCGACAACTGATGAGATCGTTACAGAATTCATGTTCGCCTACATGTCTTATATATCGGGCTCAAAACGAGTAAGTGACCTAACAACGCAGTCCAGTATTGCGCATCTGACACGAGAGCAATTTTGTAAACTGGATGTCATACTCCCCCCGCTCCCCGAGCAGCGCAAGATCGCGGAGATTCTGGGCGCATGGGACGAGGCGCTGGAGAAACTCGACGCGCTGATCGCCGCCAAAGAGCTCCGCAAGAAGGGGCTCATGCAGCAGTTGCTGACGGGCAAGAGGCGGGTGAAGGGGTTTACTGGAAAATGGGAGCGAACAACATTTGGAAATCTCTTGCAGGAATCACGAAATCCGGGAAGTCATGGCCTGTTTGCACAGAAGATTACAGTGAAGTTGTATGGCAAGGGTGTTTATGCTAAACAAGAACGCATGAGCGGGTCTGAGAATACCAAGTATTTCGTCAGGCACACGGGACAGTTCATTTACAGCAAGTTAGACTTTTTGAATGGGGCCTTCGGCATTGTACCACCCTCTTTGGAGGGATTTGAAAGCACTCAAGACCTGCCTGCTTTTGACGTTGCAAAGAAATGCGATGGTCGGTGGTTGCTTGCATACGTGGTGCGGCCTGAATTCTATACGCGCCAGTTGGGTGCTGCCGCTGGTGGACGCAAAGCAAGGCGAGTGAATCCTCCTGAGTTTCTTGCACTTCCCGTGAATCTCCCTGCACTTCCAGAGCAGCGCGCCATCGCCGACATTCTCGACACCGGCGACGAGGAGTTGCGCCTGCTCCGCGCCACGCGCACGGCAGTCGAGAGGCAGAAGCGGGGGCTGATGCAGAGACTGTTGACGGGGGAGACACGGGTGGAGAACACGGACACAAGGACAAACAAAGACAAACAAGGACAGACAAGGACGGGTGTCCGTGAAGGTCTGTGTTAGTCCTTGATTGTCCGTGTGGAGGAGAGAGGAGAGAGACATGAGCGAGAACCTTCTGCCGAAGCACGGCGGCTACAAGAACCTGCTCACGTATCAGCTCGCGGAACTGATCTTCGACATCACCGTCCTCTTCTGCGAAAAGTTCGTGCCGGTCTCTGACCGCACAAACGACCAGATGGTCCAGTCGGGCCGGTCGGGTTTTCAGAACATCGCCGAGGGTTCGGTCGACTCGGGCGTCTCCAAAAAGAGCGAGATCAAGCTGACCGGTATCGCGATCGGCTGCATGGACGAGCTGGCCAAGGACTATGTGAAGTACCTGAAGCGCAAGAAGCTGGAGGAGTGGCCGCCGGAGTACCCAGCGCTGGCAGATCTGAAGGCGCGGCATGTGAAGTCGCTGGAGGCGTTCCGCGGGTGGACCAAGGACGTGTGGACGGCGTCGGGCAAGACATTGCCGCCGGATCAGATCGCGGCGAACGGGACGCTGACGCTGCTGAACCTCGCGCTGCACTTGACTCGCAAGCAACTGGCCTCGCTGGAGAAGAGTTTCCTCGAAGAGGGCGGGATCACGGAGCGGATGTATCGGCTCAGGCGGGAGGCGAGGGAGCGAGAGGGAGAGACACGGACACACGGACAGACACGGACAAACACGGACGGACACGGACAGAGAAGGACGTGGAGATGACACCTAGCTTCCAAGAGGCGCACATCAGCCAGTTGCCGGCGATCCGGCTGCTGCAGCAGCTTGGGTACGCGTACCTGAGTCCCGAGGAGGTCTATGCCGAGCGGCGGGCGAAGCGGCGGTCGGTGCTGCTGGAGGATGTGCTGGCGCGGCAGCTCCGGCGGCTGAACACGATTTCGTTCAAAGGCCAGGAGGCGGCGTTCTCCGACGAAAACATCGCGAAGGCGGTGGAGGCGCTGCGGGAGATCCCGTTCGACGGCCTAGTGCGCACGAGCGAGAAGGTCTACGATCTGCTCACACTGGGCAAGAGCCTCGACCAGACCGTGCTGGGTGAGACCAAGGGGTTTACCCTGCGCTACATCGACTGGGAGAATCCGCGTAACAACGTTTTCCATGTGACGGCGGAGTTCGAGGTCGAGCGCACCGCGAGCCGCGAGACGCGCCGTCCGGATATCGTTTGCTTCGTGAACGGCATTCCTTTCGTGGTGATCGAGTGCAAACGGCCGGAGGAGAAGCATTCGCTCGAACAGGCGGTGAACCAGAACATCCGCAACTGGAAGAACGACGAGATTCCGCAGCTCTTCCTCTACGCGCAGCTCGTGTTGGCGCTGAACAAGAACGAGGGCCGCTACGCTACGGCGGGCTCACCTCAGAAGTTCTGGGCTCAATGGCGCGAGATGCGCGACGCGGACGCCGAGGTGCGGGCCGCAGTCAACGGTCCCGTGCGTCTGGAAGAGCACGAGAAGCTTTTCCGGGGCGTGTTCGCCTACGCCAAGCAGGCGTTCGAGGAGTTGGCGGTGCAGGAGCGCGAGCCGACTGGGCAGGACCGGCTCGTCTGGTCGCTGTGCCGTCCGGAGCGCCTCCTGGAGTTGGTGCACCAGTTCGTGCTTTACGACGAGGGCGGCACGGTCAAGAAGATCGCGCGCTACCAGCAGTACTTTGCGATCCGCAAGACGCTGGAGCGGGTGCGGCAGCGCGATCCCGAGGGGCGGCGCAAGGGCGGTGTAATCTGGCAGACGCAGGGCTCGGGCAAGTCGCTGGTGATGGTGCTGCTGGCCAAGGCGCTGGCGATGGACCGTGAGATCCTCAATCCGCGCATCGTGATCGTCACGGACCGGATCGACTTGGACGAGCAGATTTGGAAGACCTTCCACCTTTGCGGCAAGGAACCGCAGATGGCACGCACGGGCAAGCACCTGCACGAGCTGTTGCGCGACGGACGGGTGGCGGTGATCACCACCGTGATCGACAAGTTCCGTGCGGCGGCCCATGCGTCATCGGGATATCAGAACACCGACGACAACCTCTTCGTGCTGGTGGACGAGAGCCACCGGAGCCAGTACGGCGAAGCGAATCTGCGCATGCGGAAGACGCTGCCGAACGCCTGTTTTATCGGCTTCACCGGCACGCCGTTAATGAAGGCGGAGAAGAACACGGCGCTCAAGTTCGGCGGCTTCATCGAGCCCGCGTACACGATCCGCGATGCAGTGGCGGACCAAGCCGTGGTGCCGCTGCTCTACGAGGGGCGGCACGTCTTGCAGGCGGTGAACGAGAAGGCCGTCGACTCGATGTTCGAGGCGATGTGTCGGGGGCTGACGCCCGAACAGAAGGGCGACCTCAAGCGCAAGTTCGCCTCGCGCGACGAGCTGAACCGTTTGGAGAGCCGCCTGTACCTGATCGCCTGGGACATCTCGCAGCACTTCGCGGAGCAGTGGAAGGGCACGGGTTTCAAGGGACAGGTCACCGCGTCGGGCAAGAAAGAAGCGCTGATGCTGAAGGGCTTCCTCGACCAGTTCGGAAAGGTGACGAGCGAGGTGATCATTTCCGCGCCGCAGGAGATTGAGGGCGAGGAGAGCGCGTCGGTGGCGCCCGACGCGCGCGTCGAGACGTTCTGGAAAACGATGATGGACAAATATGGCAACGAGAAAGCGTACAACCGTCAGGTCGTCGCGGCCTTCAAGAAAACCGATGCGCCCGACCTGCTCATCGTGGTGGACAAGTTGCTGACCGGGTTCGATGCGCCGCGCAACGTGGTGCTCTACATCGCGCGGAGCCTGAAGGAGCACGCGCTGCTGCAGGCGGTGGCGCGCGTGAACCGGCTCTCGCCTGGAAAGGACTTCGGATACGTCGTCGACTACTACGGGGTGGTCACGCAGCTTCACGACGCGCTGGAACTCTACAGCTCTCTGGAGGGCAAGTTCGATTCCGCGGACCTGGAAGGAATGCTCGCGAACCTCGCCGAGGAGATCAAGTCGCTGCCGGGCCTGCGCGACGGGCTGTGGGATCTGTTCCGTGACGTGCCTAACAAGCGGGACGAGGAGGCCTTCGAGCTGGCGCTGGCCGATCCGGTGCGGCGCGACGAATTCTATGCGCGTTTCTCGAAGTTCTGCCGCGTACTCAAGATGGCGCTGGCGTGCATCCGGTGGGCGGACGCCACGCCGCAGGAGACGACCGAGAGGTACAAGCGCGACGCGGTCTTCTTCCAGAACCTGCGGGCGGCGGTGAAGATCCGCTACGCGGAAGAGATCGACTACCGCGATTACGAGCGGCAGATCCAGAAGATGCTGGCGACCTACGTGCGCGCGGAGGAGGTCATTCAGGTCGTCGAGCCGGTGAACATCTTCGAGCGCGAGGCCTTCGAGAAAGAGGTCGAGCGGGCGAAGACCCCGCGGGCCAAGGCGGACACGATCGTCAACCGGACCAAGCGCACGATCACCGAGCGGATGGACGAAGACCCCTTCTTCTACCGGAAGTTTTCGCTGCTGTTGGAGCAGGCCATCGACGAGTACCGGCGGCAGCGCATCACCGAGGCGCAGTATCTGGCCCGAGTTCGTGAGATCATGGAACGCGTCCGAGATCGCAGAAAGTCCGACGTGCCGCCAGAACTGGAGGGACGCGATTTTGCGCAGGCGCTCTACGGCGTGGTCAGCGAGCGCGTGACGCCGGCGGAAGGGTGGACGGTGAATGAAGAGCCGGTCGGCTACGGGAAGGAGTCGCCGCGTGTGTCAGAGGCCGACCGTCTGCGCGCCGAGATGAGCCTGCGGCTGGAGGCGATCATCCGCGACGAGGCGATTGTCCGGTGGCGCGAGAATCCGGACGTGCAGAACCGGATGCGCAACGCGATGGACGACTATCTTTTTCAGCTTAGGCAGGAACGCAAGGTCGACCTGACGCTTGAGCAGATGGACGCGATCATCGAGACATGTCTGGGTATCGCGCGCAACCGGCCCGAGGATGTGTAGTATGAAGGCCGTTAGGTTGTAGGCTGTTAGACTGTGGGGAATTCTTGATGACGTTGCATTCATCCATCGGCCCTTGTGTGCTTAAGCGGAAGCGGCGGCGGACGCTGGCGATCAGTGTGTTGCCGGACGGGGCGGTCGAGGTGGTCGCGCCGGTCGGTGCGTCGGAAGACGCGATCCGGGAGAAGCTCGAGAAAAAAACGCGGTGGATTTTGCGTCAGCGCCGGGCGTTCGCCGCGTTGAACGCCAAGCGACCGCCGCGACGGTACCGCACGGGAGCGACGCATCGGTATCTAGGGCGGCAGGTCCGGCTGAAGGTGACCGTCGGCGCGGAGCAAAGCGTCAAGCTCCGTGGTGCCTCATTGTGCGTTGTGTCACGGACGGGGAGCGAGAAATCCGTGGCGGTTCTGGTGTCGGGTTGGATGCGAGCCCGAGCCAAGGAACAGTTCGCGCGTCGGCTCAAAGGCTGGCGCACGTGGTGCGCGGAACGGGAACTGCCGGAACCGCGCCTGCGTCTGCTGTCCATGCCCAAGCGGTGGGGAAGCGCGCACAAGAACGGCACGGTGGCTCTCAATCCCGAGCTGGTGCGGGCACCCTCGGTCTGTATCGACTATGTGATAGCACACGAACTGTGCCACCTGAAGCACCCGCAACACGGTAAGGCATTCCATGCCGAACTCGACAGGCTTTGCCCAAACTGGAAGGGCGTCAAACTTCGGCTCGAATCCTTGGATCTGTAAGCCTTGGACGCGGTCACTTTGCTGAGGCAAGCAGCTCGCGGGCGTGGCTCTCGATCACGCTCGTGAGCCCTTTGCCGCCCAACATGCGGGCGATCTCGTCGACGCGCTGCGCGTCGCCGAGCGCTTCGATGCGCATTTTGGTGCGGCCTTTGACCACCTCTTTCGACACCACGAGATGCTGCTGGCCGTAGACCGCGGACTGCGGCAGGTGTGTGATGGAGATGACTTGGTGGTTTTCCGCCACCTTGCGCAATTTCTGGCCGACCGCCCGGCCGACTTCGCCTCCGATGTTGGCGTCGATCTCGTCGAACACCAGCACGGGGATGCTGTCGTGCGCCGCGAGCACGGCCTTGACCGCCAGCATGACACGCGCGATTTCGCCGCTGGAGGCGATGGCTTTGAGCGGGCGCATCGGCTCCCCGGGATTGGGCGCGAAGCCGAACGAGACCTCGTCCGCGCCGCGCGGGCCGGGCGCGCAGTCCGCGAGGCCGATGGAGAACCCGGCTTTGAGGAAGCCGAGGTCATGCAATTCGGAGGTGATGGCGCGTGCCAGTTTCCCGGCCGCTTTTGCCCGGCTTTTGGAAAGGGCCGCCGCTTTTCCGGACAGGGCCCCGTTGGCGGCGGCAATTTCCGTTTGCAGGCACGCGACCTGCTCGGTTCGCGTGGCGAGGTCGTGCAGCCGCGTCTGGTGCCTTTTCAGGGTGGCGAGGACTTCGCCGACGGTGTGCCCGTACTTGCGTTTGAGCCGCTGTACCAGCGTCATGCGCTCTTCGAGCTGCTGGAAACGCGCGGGGTCGGCGTCGATCCGGCTCAGGCGGTCATTGATGGCGCGGCCGAGTTCCTGAAGCTGCACGGCCGCCTCCTGCACCCCGGCTTTCCATTCGACGGCGGCGGGAAGGATGCGCGCGAGTTCGGCGAGTTGGGACTGGACATTGGCGAGCACGTCAAAGGCGGAGGTGTCGCCGTCGGTGAGGGCGCCGGTGACGGCGGAGCCGAGCGACAGGATCTGCTCGGCGTTGGCGGCCTGGGCGTGCTGTTCGACCAGTTCCGACTCGTCGGCCTCTGTGAGGCCGGCGCGGGAGATCTCGTCAACAATGAACTGGAGGCGGTCGATCTCGGCGGCGATGTCGGCGGAGTCGCCCTGAAGTTCCCGGAGGCGGAATTCGAGCGCTTTGAGCGTCTGCCAGGAATGGGCGTACTCGTCCAACTGCGGGGCGCAGTGGCCGTAGGCGTCGAGGATATCGCGCTGGAAGTCGGGGTCGAGCAGGGACTGGTGGTCGTAGGGGCCGTGGATGTCAACCAGCAGGCTGCCGAGTTTGCGCAAAGTCTGGGCGGTGGCGGGGGCGTCATTGACGAGGCAGCGGCCCGCGCCGGTCGCGGCGACCGAGCGGCGCACGAGCAGGCTGCCCTCTTCGCAGGGCGGCAGCCCGCCCGCGTCGAGCAGCGCGTCGACGGCACGGGAATCGGAAAGGCTGAAGGAGGCCTCGACCCACGCTTCGGCGGCCCCCTCGCGGATGGCCGACTTGTCGGCGCGCCCGCCGAGCACCAGGTCGAGCGCGCCCATGAGTATGGATTTTCCCGCGCCGGTCTCGCCGGTGATGATGTTGAGGCCGGGGCCGAACGCGGCGGTGGCCTCTTCGACGATGGCGAGATTGCGGACTGACAGGTGTTGGAGCATGGGCAGGTTGTGCGGGCGGTTGAGGGGCGCCGGTTGGCCCGTCAGGGGTTAGCGGTTGCGGTCTGCGGGGGCGGGTCGGCCGCTTCCGTGATGCCGTGGTATTTAAAGTAGGCCTCCGCGACCTCGTTGCCCATGTAGCGGCGCAAGGTTTTGGGGCTGGATTGGGAGAGGTCGACCATGATGAGGCCGTCTACGACGGAACTGAACTCGGGGTCGACGTTGAAGGAGAGCAGCTTGCCGCTCAGCTTGAGGTACTGGCGCAACAGCACGGGGATGTCCTTGCCGTCGGGCTCGATCTCCGCGACATAACCGGCCACCTGATCGATGTCGTTGAGGTATTCCATGTACTCTTTGAGGCACCACTCCGAGCGCCGGGGCGGCTTGGGCGGGAATTTGGGCTTGACCAGGTAGGCGAGGTTGTCCGCCATGCAGGTTTGGCGCATGGAGGCGAGGATCATGCAGCGCGAGGCCTCGCGGTATTCGTTGGTGATGCTGACCGGGCCGAAGAGCACGCGGTAGTGCGGATTGCGGCCGATGAAGGCGGAGATGCCGCGCCAGAGCAGGAAGAGCGAGGTGTAGGCTTTCTGATATTCCGTGCGGATAAAGGAACGCCCCATCTCGATGGCGGGCGGGATTTCCTTCATCAGCCGGTCGTCGAACTTGAACAGCGTGCGCGTGTAAAGGCCGTGGACGCCCCGGTCGGCCAGGATCTTGTCCGTCAGGCCGAGCCGGTAGGAACCGACGATCTCCTGCCGCACCGTGTTCCACATGAAAAGGTGGTTGTAGTATTCGTCGAACGCGTCGAGGTCGATCGCGTTGCCCGTGCCTTCGCCCACGGCGCGGAAGGTGGCCTCGCGAAGGCGCCCGATCTCGCGCAGGCAGGAGGGGATCTGGCGGGCCGAGGCGATGTAGACCGCAAAGTCGCCGGCGGCGATCAGTTTACAGTCGTCGGGCAGCCGGCTGATTTCGCGGGTCAGGATTTCGGAGGGCACCGGCGCGATGATGGGGTCGGGCGGCATCATCGGCGGATGCAGGGAAATGAAGCGCCGCGTGCGGTGCGTCTCGCGCTCGGCCAGCAGGTACGAACGGAAGCGCATGTACTTGATGAGCTGCACGTCGTCCATGGAGAAGGGCTCCAGGGCTTTGGTGGTGAGCGGCGTGCCGATGCGCACCGTCAGGACACGCCCTTTTTTGTTGGCGATCTGGCGCGGCAGGAACAAGGTGCGGAAGCGCGGGTGAAGGAAGCCGGCCAGATTGAAAAAGACGCTGTTGCGGCCGGGGAAGAACATCGGCACGACCGTCGCGTTGGTCTTGCGCACCAGCGCGGCGATGCTGGCGCTCCACGCGGGGTCGCGCACGCGCAGTGTGCGGCGGTCGAAACTGGAGACCTCGCCCGAGGGGAAGACGATCAGCAGGTGCCCGTCCTTGAGCCAGGTCAGGCTTTCCTTGATGGGCTTCAGATTGGCCTTGGCCGAATTCTTCGAGGCGAAAGGGTCGACGAAAATAAAGTCGTTGAGCATTTCGGGGATCGCGCTCAACAGGTAATTGGCCATCGCCTTGACGTCGGGCCGGACGCGGCGCAGCAGGGAAAGCAGGATGACGCCCTCGATGCCGCCGAAGGGATGGTTGGCCACCACCACCACCGGGCCCTCTTTGGGCACGCTTGCAAGGTCCTCTTCCGCGAAGTTGGCGCGGACGCCCACCGCCTGCAGGACGCGGTCGCAGAAGGGGATCTCCCGCGGCATTTTCCACGCGCGGGCATAGATGTCGTCCGCCGCGCGCAGGCCGCTGACGCTTTCGACCGGGCGTTTGACAAGGCGCACGAGAAACCGCAGCACCCGGGTGTGGAATTTGTGGATGGGAAGTTCGAAAATCCGCGGAGCTTCGGTTTGTTTAGGTTCCATCGCTGGCCTCCGGTTGTGCGAGATGGCGTGCGAGCGCGAGCGCGAAAACGAGCGGCAGGCCGATGCCCCGCACCAGCAGCGGGTGCCACACGGCGGTGAGTGCAAAGGCGCAGAGCGAGCCGGAGACGCCGAGGGCGAGCGCGGAACGGTTCCGGCTGGCGGCGATTCCGGCGCGGCCCGCGGCGGTGGCGAGCAGGGCGAGGAAAGCGGCCAGCGCGGGCAGTCCGGCCGATGCGGCGAGCACGAGATAGAGGTTCTGGATGTCCGGCTCGGAAGGGCCGGTTTTGCGGGGGATGTTGTCGTAATACTGGCCGACATGCTTCTGGTAATTGCCGAGCCCGACCCCCAGCCAAGGGTGGGTGAGCGCCATGCTGTAGGCGGCCTGCCAGTCGGGATAACGGCGGTTGACGTCACCGTTGCCGTCGTACAGGGCGAGCGATTGGAAATGGGCCAAGTCGTTTTCACACGGCAGGTGCTTCAACACCGCGGCCTGCCACACGAGCAGGGCGGCCGCGACCGGGATGAAAAGGGCGGGCCCGCGCGTGGCGGCCATGCAGGCGATGACGCCCGCGACCGCCAGATAAGAGGCCCCCGACAGGTTGACCGTCAGGCCCGCCAGCAGCAGCAGGGCCAACGCCGCTTTCAGCAGCGCGTTGCGGATCCCGAGCACGCCGGCGAAAACAAGGGGCAGCGCGAGCGCGAGGTAGCCGCCCAGCACGTTCCGGTTGCCGAAGGTGCCGCGCACGGAGAGCGGGTCGGCGTCCGGCGCGAAGTACTGGGTCAGGGCGAGGCCGAGAATGAGCGCGGTCACGCTTGCGAGAAGGATCATCGCGTGTCGCGCCGCACGGGTGTCCCCGCGCAGGAACGCTTCGAAAAGCAGGGCGCCGACCAGGAAGTATTCGGTGTATTGGATCAGGTCTTTGAGCGCGGCGGCTTTGTTGGTCGCGGTCAGCGCCGAGACGGCGGCGAGCGCGACGAAGAGCGCCTGCGTCCAGTGCGGCGGCCGCAGGCGGCGCCAGTCGCGGGAAAGCAGCAGGTCGAGGAACCAGGCGGCCGCAGCCAGGGCAAGGGTCAGGTCGGCGGGCGAGAGGTGGAGCTTGGGCCGCGGCTGGAACGACCATTGGGTCGGCGCGATGCAGAGGGTCGCCAGGATGCCCCAGCGAAAGGCGGTTTGCAGGAAGGTGTGGAGGCGCGGTCCGGTCATGGACGTGTTCCCGGGGGTTCAATGTCGACCGGGACAAAGCGCTTGTCGGCGCTGAGCAGGATCTGGTCGAGCCGCACGCCGTCCTCGCGGTTATGGAACGTGAGGGTGTGTCGGCCTTTCTTGAGCTTCAGGGGTGCGACGGTGCGCGAAACCGGGTATTTCACCCAGTGCCAAGATTTATAGGTGGCGTCCTCGCCGAAGAGGAAGGCGGGCTGGTCGTCGGCCGTCACGGTGAACGAGTTGCTGCACTCGCCCTCCCACCACACGCGGCACCAGAGCGTGAACGCGCCGTCCGCGGGGACGTCGAGGGTAAAGGCCGCTTTACCCGCCTCCAGTTTTGGGGGGTTGCCGGCCCCCTCGGGGATTTCGAGATATGCGCCCGAGGCGCCGGCGATGCCGTTCGAGACGGCGGCCATCGGGGCTTCGAGGTGTCCGGCCGACTCAGCCTCGAAACAGATTTTGACGCCGGCGGCACGTGCGTTGCAGAGCGTCACGGACAGGCCGATTGTCAGAAGGAAGTAGAAAACATTCATGATGGTATTATACGGGTTGGCGTGCGGAACGGCAATAAGAAGGGGCACGCCATTTTTGGGCGATTTGACCCCTGGCCGGAGAATCGGCTTTTAAGGGGGAGGGCAGGTTTGCTACACTCCCTTTGAAATTTCCGGACTTGTCAATGGGCGGGCATAGAAGCCGGTTGTCTTTTTTGGTTTGCCCGTCTTTGGGTTCGGGTATGGGGTTAAGGCGCATGAAAAAGTTGGCGAAGTATTCGATGGGAATCGGGGACCGGTTCGGCCTGCAAGGCCGTGCACAGCTTGAGGCTTTCCGGTTGTTGGCGCAGAACGAGGGGGTTGCGGTCACGCCGGTATGGAACAAGTCCAACCGCGAACACACGATCATCGGCACGAAACCCGAGTCGGTGCGGCTGGAGGCGGATGCCGCGGTGAGCGCGGCCGGCTGGGGGGCGCCTTACCATGTCGACGCCGATCACATCAGCCTCAAGAATGTGGACGGGTTTGTGGCTGCTTCGGACTTTTTCACGCTGGATGTGGCGGACTATATCGGCGAGACCACGGACGAAGGCGCGATTTACGGTTTTGTGGCGCGGCACGAGGACCTGATCGGCACGCACGCGGTCGACGGGCTGGCGGAGCCGGTGACGCTGACGCGCCCGCAGTTGGCCGAGATTGTGAGGGGCACGCTTTTTGCGATTCAGCAGGCCGGGCGGCTTTACCGGCACATCGTGGAGGTGAAAGGCTCGGACGATTTTGTCACCGAGGTCTCGATGGATGAGACGGTGTTGCCGCAGACACCGGAAATGCTGCTGGTGATTCTTGCGGCGATCGCGGAAGAGGGTATCCCGGCGCAGACGGTCGCCCCGAAATTCACGGGCCGGTTCAACAAGGGCGTGGACTATGTGGGCGATGCGGCGGTGTTCGGGCGCGAGTTTGATGCGGACGCCTGTGTGGTGCGCGAGGCGGTGCGGCGGTTTGGCCTGCCGGAAAACCTCAAACTCAGCATTCACTCCGGCAGCGACAAGTTCTCGCTTTATCCGCATGTGGCGCGGACGCTGAAAAGCCGGGGTGTGGGCGTGCATGTCAAAACGGCGGGGACCACATGGCTGGAGGAGGTCACGGGGCTGGCGGTGGCGGGAGGTGAAGGGCTGGCGATCGCGAAAGAGATCTATGTGCGGGCAATGCCCCATTTCGATGAGCTGTGCGGGCCGTACGCGGCGGTGATCGATGTGAAGCCTGAGCGGTTGCCGCGTGTGGAAGAGGTGCAGGCGTGGGACGGTGAGCGCTTTGCGGCGGCGTTGCGGCATGTGCCGGACGATTCGCGGTTCAATCCGGATTTCCGCCAATTCATCCATGTCTCCTACAAAATGGCGGCGGAGCTGGGAGGCCGCTATCTGGACGCATTGCGGGCGAACGAAGCGGTTGTGGCGAAACACGTTTCCGGCAACCTTTACGGGCGGCACCTGAAGCCGATTTTCGGCGGCCTGTAAGGCTCACTTCGGCGGCGGGGGAAACTGGAAATCGAAACGTGTGACGGTTCTGGGTGTAGGGCCGGCCAGCAAGAGGGCGCGCGAAACGTAAGGCGGCAGAGACTGCACTTCCCAATAGGTTTCGCCGTCTAAAACGATTTCCCTGACGACCGCCGGATCGGGCAGGGCAAGGGTGAATTTGTCGCGCGCCATCTGCACCGCTTCGCGCAGCGGGATGGGCGCCTGCGGGATAAAGGTGAGCGTCTTGAGTTTGCCGCGCTTCCCGGAGGGCGTCGGGTAACAGTCGGAACTGATCGCCGCCCAGCCATACATGGACAGGGCGTCCCGCTCAAGGAAGGCGAGCATCTTGTCGCTCCGGTCGTTGTTGGTGAGCAGCGTGTACGTCTTCAGGATCAGGCGCCGGACTTTTTTGTACTCCTCCATTTTGTTCGTCTCAAGCAGGACCGCTTTCGGGAAGGATTCCGTCTTCGCGGGAGCGGCCGGGGCATTGCGCCCATCGATCCAGGCGAGGTCGTTGGGAGAGAGCTTGGCGCGGGTGGTGGCGACCTGAGAGCCGTCCGGGCGTTTGATGAAGATCTTGCCCTCCTCTTCCTTTACGAATGAGCCCTCGACGGTGTTGCCGTTGACCGACGTCCAGATGCGGGTCGGGGGGTGCTGCTCCCCTTGCGCGTGAAGGCAGAGGCATAGCGGCGCCACGAACACGAGGGCGTGCCGAAGGAAATGTGCCAGAACGTGATTCATGTCACGTAGAATAACTTTTCCTTTCTGGCCGCGCAACGTGGAAGTGCCGGCGCATTTTTGAACGCGCATTTTTGAAGCCGTGCGGGCCAACGACAGTTACAAGAGGTCAGGGTAGTGCTGTTTCATGCACTCGGGGCAAATGCTGTGGCTGAAAAGCGCCGCAGAGTGTTCGCTGATGTACGACTCAACCTGTTCCCAGTATCCCTTGTCGTTCCTGATTTTCTTGCAGTGCATGCAGATGGGCAGGATGCCCTGCAGGGTCTTGATGTCTTCCAGGGCCTTGCGCAGTTCCTTGACTTGTTCGGTCAACTGGTCCTGCATGTCGACCAAACGTCTCCCGACCTCGACTCTGGCTCTCAGCTCGGTCGGATGAAACGGTTTAACCAGATAGTCGTTGGCGCCAGTATCCAGGGCGGCGACAATATCCTCTTTTGTGCCTTTGGCGGTCAGCATGAGGATATAGGGTTGCGGGCCTGATGTTTCCGCACGGATCCGCCGCACGACTTCCACCCCGTCCATCACCGGCATCATCCAGTCGAGAATCGCAAGCCGGGGCGCGTCGCTTTTCCGCAACGCTTCCCATGCCTCTTCCCCGTTAACGGTCTCTACCACGTCATGCCCGTTCTTATGCAACGTGGCGGCCAACATGGTGCGCGAGGTCAAATCGTCTTCCGCAATCAGAATCCGCATGTCAACTCCTCCAAGCCTTCAGTTGGTTTCCGATCACCTCTTTCAACTGCCCGAAGCGCTGGATCAGACCGGTCAGACGCGTATCCGCGGCGGCCAGGTCTCCGGCCCTGGCCGCTTTCTCGATCTCGAAGGCCTCCGCACGCAACGCTTCTCCCCCGACGCTTGCGGACGCCCCTTTAATGGAGTGGGCCTCACGTTCGGCTCCGGAACGGTCACCCGTCTCCAGGAACGCTTTCAACGCCCGGATCCGTTGCGAGATGTCCTCCGGGAAATTTTCCAAGATTGTTTTGGCCAGCTCCTTATCGTCCATCACGCGCTCCATCAAACCCGCAAGATCCAGGACGGGCTGTGTGGAAGCGGGGGGTTCCGGGCGGCGTGCGGTCCCGTTGGCACCGGCCTCTTCTCCCGCCCCCGGCGGGCCTTTCTCCGGCTTCAGCCATTTCTCGAGAACCCTGGCCAGCGCCTGTGGGGTCACCGGTTTGGAAACATAATCGTTCATGCCTGCCGCCAGACAACTTTCCTGATCGCCCTGCATGGCCCGGGCGGTCATGGCGATGACCGGGATTACGTGATTGCGGACTGCCGATTGCGGATTGCGTATCTGGCGGGTGGCTTCCAAGCCGTCCATCACGGGCATTTGCACGTCCATAAGCACGAGATCGTAGGGAAGGGTGGCGAGGACCTTGAGCGCCTCTTCGCCGTTGGCGACGGCATCGGCCCGCAGGCCCAGCTTTTTCAGGATGCCCAACGCCACCTGCTGGTTGGTGATATTGTCCTCGGCCAACAGGATGCGTGCCCTGTTCCCGGCGAACAGGGTCGAGAGATCCTTGGAGTGCGGGTGCCTCACGACCGTCTGGGGATATGGTCTGCCCTTGTGTTGGCCCGCCAAAGCACGCGACAACGCAAGTTTCAATTCCTGATGCCGGGCTGGTTTGGTCAGGCAAGCCGTAAAGCCGATCTCTTCAAAACGGTTGGCGTTGCCGCGCGTCCCCAAGGAGGTGAGCATGACGAGGGCGGTTGCGGCCAGGCGTTTATCCGCCTTGATGGTTTGGCCGAGCATCTCCCCGTCCATAACAGGCATCTGCATGTCCAGGACCGCGATTTGGAAGGGATCGCCAGCCTCTGCCGCCTTCAGGAGCAACTGGACCGCTGTGGGGCCATCCGCCGCTTCTGACGGCCGCATGCCCCACGAGGACACGTACGCGGTCAGAATCTCCCGGCTGGTCGCATTGTCGTCCACGATCAGAACCCTCACCGTGTGCAGGTCCGCGGGCGGGGGCGTCGCGGCTTTCATGCCTTCCGCCTGTTTGGCCAGACGCGCGGTGAACGAGAACTCTGAGCCCTTGCCCTCTTCGCTTTCGACGCTCACCTCGCCGCCCATCAGTTCCGCCAGTTGCTTGCAGATGGCCAGCCCCAGGCCGGTGCCTCCGTATTTGCGGGTGGTTGACGCATCGGCCTGCGTGAATCTCTCGAAGAGAATGCCGATCTTTTCTTTCGGAATGCCGATGCCCGTGTCGCGCACGGAGAAACGGAGCACGGCGGAATCGGCGGATTCCGATTCCAGCAGCACGCGGATCGCCACCTCTCCGGCGGGGGTGAATTTGATCGCGTTGCTCACCAGGTTGGAGAGGATCTGACGCAGCCGCCCGGGATCGCCCCGCAACAGGCAGGGAATCTCGGTGGCGATGCTGTACAGCAGTTCCAAACCTTTGTCCTGAGCCCGCAGAGCCAAGGTCGCGGCCAGGTCCTCCAGCAGGTCCTGCAGGTCGAAATCCAGAATCTCCAAGGTCATCTTGCCCGCTTCGATCTTTGAGAAGTCGAGGATATCGTTGATGAGCCCAAGGAGCGATTCGGCGCTGGCCCGCACGGTTTCGGCGTAGCGGCGCTGCTCGTCCGTCAACTTGGTGTCTAGAAGCAGGCCTGTCATGCCGATGACCCCGTTCATCGGTGTGCGGATCTCGTGGCTCATGTTGGCCAGAAAATCGGATTTGGCGGTGCTGGCCGTCCGGGCCTGCTCAGCCAGCTCCCGGGCTTGGGCGGTCGTTTCCATGAGCTGCCGGTTCGATTCGATCAGCTCTGCCTTCGCCCGCTCACGTTCGGTGATGTTGCGCAAGAGCCCCACCGAGTGCCATCCGTCTTCAAGGTGAATGGCAGAGAGCGAGAGCTCGACAGGAATTTCTTTGCCGTTCTTATGGAGCCCTCGCAGCTCGGTGGTGTGGTTGACCGCAGCTCCCTGCCCGGTTTCCCGGAACGTGTCAAACGCCGCATCGTGCGCGGCGAAGAAACGCTGCGGCGCAATCAGTTTGTGCAAATCGAGGCCGAGCACCTCTTGGCTGGTATAACCGAAGATCCGTTCCGCCGCCGGATTCCAGAAAGAGATGCGCCCATCCGCATCCATCATCAGGATCGCGTCTTGAGCCGCGTCTGTGATCGCGCGCAACCGGCTTTCGCTTGCCAGCAGGGTCGCCCTCCGTTGATAGTCCCCGCTGACATCGCGGAAGACAAGCACCGCCCCCATGATTCTGCCGTCCGTGCCGCGGATGGGAGCGCAACTGTCTGCGATCTGATGTTCCGAGCCGTCTTTTGCATGGAGCACGGTATGGTTGGCCAGTTCCACGGTGGTCCCTTCACGGAGCGTCCTTTCGACTGGGTTTTCCGCTGCGCCGCGGGTTAAGGCGTTGACGATCCTGAAGACTTCCCCGAGGGGTTGCCCCGCAGCCTCTGCCGCCGTCCAACCGGTCAGGCGTTCGGCCACCGTGTTCAGATCCGTGACCTGCCCGGAAGCATCCGTGGTGATCACGCCGTCCCCGATGGACCGCAGCGTGGCGCTCAGCCGTTGCTCACTCTTTTGCAATTGCGATTGCTGAAGCCGGATGCTGTTGTCGGTGCGGCGCAACAGGACATACAGGAACGCGAACAGTCCGGTCAGGAGCACCATTCCACCCCCGAAACCGACCGCTTTCAGCCGGTTTTGCGCCGTTTTAGCCTCCGTAACGTTGAACAGCACGATCAAATGGCCCACCTCGGACGACGAAACGTCCTTAAGCGGGACGGCCATGACGCGCCATGTTTGACCCCCGGCGGTCGTTTCCATGACGTCAGACCCTCGCATAGGCAGCCAATCCTCGATGAAACGCCCGATATTGGCGGGAAACGCGGGCAGGGTCGAATAAATCAGCGCGGCAGCGGAGAACCGGTCCCAATCAGTTTCCCGTCCGAGCATACGCAGGCTCTTTTCCCAACTGGCCCGGTCTAATAACGTCTTATGGATGATGACCGCGAAATCGACCTCTCTCGTGGCGTGCAGGGTGTCCAAGACAACTTTGATTTTCTTGCCAAGCTCCAGATAGCCGATGAGCGTGCCGTTGTCAAAGACCGGGTGTACCGACCTTAGTGTGAAGAGACCCGTTGGCTCCAATTCGAGCCCTGCCGCTGTCCTGCCGTGACGTTCAGCCTCACGCAGCGTGAGCCGGTCGATACGGTCGCCGGAAAAGTCCGGTTGATGGATACGGAGCAGACAGGTGCGGTCTGGACCGATGAACGTGCATTCGGAAAGGTTGCGGACGGTCGCCATCGTCGCGAAAACCGGCCCGTAATTTTCGATCAGGCGATTCCGGTCGTTCGCCTTCAGCGCCTCATGCAGACCTGCCTCCCTGAGCAGGAGTTTTCCCATCGCGTCCAGTGTCCGGGTCTGTTCGGTCACCGCTGCGGCCAAATCGGAGACGACCCCCTGAAGCGTGTTTCGGCTGAGTCGGTTCAAGCCGTCGTGCTGTTGTTTGATCAGCAGGAAAGCCGCTCCGGCGGTCAGAAGAAACAGCAGGGCGGCTAGCGGCGGCAGCAAGCGTCGCTGAATCGGTTTGACTCGGTTGGGGTCTTTACCGTTGTCCGGATGGGTAGCGGTCAGCACGGCGGTCAGGGTGATCAGCAAGGCCAATATCAGGCTTATGGGAAGAGCCGCCTGGGCGGCCACATCCAATCTCCACATGCGGGCATCAACGTCCATCCCCAGCACCGCGAGCAGTGCTCCCGTGGCGGGATCGGTGATCGGCACCAAGGCCGAGACCCAGGCTCCCCAGCGGTCTGCGGACGGCCCTGTGACGGCGGCGGTTTTTGTCTCGAATATGCTCACCTCCTCGGCGGACAATTCATCGTACACCTCGCCGGGCGGGGAATAATCGTCAGAGCCGATGCGTTCGGAGTCTAGATATATGAAGATCTGGCCGCCCGCCTTGCCGGATACAGCCGGGTCGGCCTTGCGCCCCAGAAGGTAGAGGAAGCGGCACTTGGGATTGGTCTCCCTGAAGGTGATGAACTGCTCTTTGAGCTTCTTGTATTCCGCTTTCTCAATATCGGAACTGGAGCCCGAAAGCGTTTTGAGCGCATGGATGTCCAAGGATTGCTTGATCAGGCGGGCCTGCAACAGCAGGTCGTTGCGCATCTGCCGGTCAGCCCGCAGCACGGTCAGCCAGACGAACAAGACGCCTGCCACCAGCATGACCGGGATGGCAAGGCCGGCCTTCCGGCCCTTGCGTTTCAACTGCATGGTGAAAAGGTTGAACGCCATGACGGCCTTCCTTTGTTAGGGCGGGCAAAAATGAAAACGACACATACAGGGGCTGTATTGGCACGCGCCATCAGCCTGCAACATGTTCCTCCAGCCCGTTTCCATTTACCGGATAGTTTACTTCCTGTCCGGCACGGTTTCAAGGAAAGACTGGTGCGCCTCGTGTCACGTTTTTTGAAAAACGGGTGGGCGGTTGAAGTCCCAACCTCGGTGTGATAAGCTTCTGAACAGTGGAAACGCCGCTGTCTGCAGAACGGGAATGAACGGGGGGATAACTTGAGTGGTGAACGCCGAACGCCGAACGCCGGAGTGATGAACGAGCCCGCCGCCCCGGGTCCCGGGAACGTTCAACGCTCAACTCTCAACGCTCAAGTGGGGAAAGGGAACGCTCAAGGTGTGGACGAGGGAAAGGGGCGGCCATGAAGGTGAGCGGAACACGCTTCCGCACCATCTGGCTTAAAGGGGACGACCCGGGCGTCGTACAGGTGATCGATCAGCGGAAACTCCCCCATGCTTTTAAGGTTTTGGAGCTCCGCACGGTGGAGGATTGCCGCGCGGCGATCCAAGACATGACCGTGCGCGGCGCGGGGCTGATCGGCGCGACGGCCGGTTACGGCATGTATATCGCGGCGCTCACCTCGCCGGAGAAGGGCACCCGCGCGTTCATCGAAAAAGCCGCGGAAATTCTCGTGGCGACCCGCCCCACGGCGGCGAACCTGGCTTGGGCGGTGAACCGCCAGCTCGCAGCGATCCGTGCCTGTCCCACCCGCGAAGAGAGCGTTAAGGCCGCGCTTTCGACCGCAGCGGCCATTGCCGACGAAGACGCCGAGTCGTGCCGCCGCATCGGCGGACACGGCAAAGAAATCATCATCGAAATGGCCAGGAAGAAACGGGGCGGCACAATTCACATCCTGACCCACTGCAACGCGGGCTGGCTTGCCTTTGTGGATTACGGTTCCGCCACGGCGCCGATCTATGCGGCCTTCGATGCGGGTGTGGCGGTCCACGTCTGGGTTGATGAGACCCGCCCCCGCAACCAGGGCGCGAGCCTCACCGCCTGGGAATTGGGTCAGCACGGCGTGCCCCACGACCTGATCACGGACAACGCCGGCGGCCACCTCATGCAGCACGGTCTGGTTGATCTGGTGCTCACCGGCGCGGACCGGGTGACCCGCAACGGCGATGCGGCGAATAAAATCGGCACCTATCTCAAAGCGGCAGCAGCCAAAGACAACGGCATCCCCTTCTATGTGGCGTTGCCCTCATCGAGCTTCGATTTCGGGCGGGTTGACGGCGTGAAAAACATCCCGATCGAAGAGCGCGATTCGGGCGAGGTGCGGTTCGTGGCCGGCAAGACCGCGGACGGGAAAATCGAAACCGTGCAGATCTGCCCGGATACGACCCCGGCGCGCAACTGGGGGTTCGATGTCACGCCGGCCCGGCTGATCACCCGGCTGATCTGCGAACGGGGTGTCTGCGAGGCTTCCGAAGCCGGCATTCTTGGCTTGTTCCCGGAGGAAAAAACATGATCCACGAGGGCTACATCAAGTATCGTGCGCAACGGACGGAAGGCCCGATCCCTGATCATGTGGACTGGGATGAGCTGAACCGCTGCCGCACGGAACTGTTCGACCTGAAGCTGATCGGAATGTACCCGAACGGGATCGGCTACGGCAATGTGAGCATTCGCGTGAAGGCGTCGCAGTTTATCATTTCGGGAAGCGCCACGGGCGGGATCCGCGACCTTTCAAAAGAGCACTACGCGCTGGTGGAGTCGTTTGACTTGGCCCGAAACAGCGTGAAATCGACCGGCTGGATTGATGCGTCATCAGAATCGATGAGCCATGGCGCGGTCTATCGGGCGCTTCCCTCGGTCAGCGCGGTGATCCACATTCACAGCCGGAGGCTTTTTGACTTCATGCGCGCGGGACACTACCCCGAGACGGATCCGTCCATCCCCTTTGGGACGCCGGAGTTGGCGCGCGCCATCGAAGCGCTGGCCCTCTCGATCGGCGCGGGTGAGGGCCTTTTTGTCATCGCGGGCCACGATGAAGGGATCATGGCTTACGGCGGTTCGGTCAAATCGGCGCTGGCGCTTGTGAAAGCGGTCTATGCGAAAGGAGCACTCGAATGATCATCGGGGTTATCGGCGGATCAGGGTTGGACAATCCTGACATTTTTGAGTGTCCACGCGACGAAGCGGTCACCACGCCCTACGGCGAACCGTCATCCCCGCTGAAACACGGCAGGATCGGCGGGACGGAGGTGGTCCTTCTCGCCCGTCACGGCCGGGGGCACACCATTCCCCCGACGCAGGTGAACTATCGCGCCAATATCGCCGCGCTCAAAAAAGCGGGGTGCACGCATATCCTTGCAACGACCGCGGTGGGTTCGCTCCGCGAAGAAATCGGCCGGGGGGATCTGGTGATCGTCGACCAGTTCATCGATTTCACAAAACGGCGGCACCTGACCTTCCACGAAGCCTTTGAACCCCATGCGCCGGTACACACGCCGATGGCTGAACCGTTCGACGAAAAGCTCCGCAACCTGTTGATTGCGAAGTGCAGGCAGCTCGGTTACAAGCATCACGAGACAGGAACGGTGGTCACGATTGAAGGCCCCCGTTTCTCCACGCGCGCAGAGTCGCGCATGTTCCGGTTGTGGGGTGCCGACATTATCAACATGTCGGTTGCGGTTGAAGCGGTCTTGGCCAACGAAGCGGGCGTTCCCTACGCGGTGGTGGCCATGAGCACCGACTACGACTGCTGGAAAGCGGATGAAGAGCCGGTGAGTTGGGACGCGATTGTTGACGTGTTCAAAAAGAACGCCGAAAAGGTGACCAATCTTCTGGTTCAGGTGATTCCAGAAGTGAAATAACGCCGCCGGAGAAGGGTGTTCCGGGTGCGGCGATTAAATAAAAAAGGGTCACTTGACAGCCCATACCGGAATCGGGTAAATTAAACACCTTATTCGTTCCGGTAGAAGGTTCCCGGGACTGGCGGATTCCTCATCTGACGAAGGGTCATAACATGGATGCGTATGCGGTTTTAGAGACCGGTGGCAAGCAGTATCGTGTGTGCGTTGGCGACACGATTGAGGTTGAACTTCTGGACGCCGAAGCCGGAAACGACGTGGAGTTGAATTCGGTCGTGGCCGTTTCGGACGGCAAGGAATTGAAGATCGGCATGCCGTACGTTCAGGGCGCGAAGGTGACCCTTACGGTGGTCGGGCACAAGCGCGGCGTAAAGCTGATCAACTTCAAAAAGAAACGCCGCAAGGGGTATTCACGCAGGGTTGGACACCGTCAGGAATTGACGGTTGCGTCGGTCAAGGCGATCGCCTAAACGGAGGAGAGTGATTTATGGCAGGTGCAGCAGCAGCAAGAAACGGTCGTGACAGCAACTCCAAACGTTTGGGCGTGAAGCGTTATGACGGTCAGGTTGTCCGGGCAGGCTCGATCCTTATCCGTCAGCGCGGAACCAAGGTCCATGCCGGCGCGAATGTCGGGTGCGGGCGCGATTTCACGTTGTTCGCTCTGGTGGACGGCGCCGTTAAGTTCATGAAAGACGGCACGGTGGTCAGCATCCTTCCCGCAGCCGCGGCGAAGTAAGCGGATCCGTCCCGTTTGCGGGCAGCCCCGCGAGGGCAAGAACCTTTGTGGATGAATCAGGTTTCTGCCTGCGCGTGGAAGTTGTGTAGGCAGGTGGGCGTTTTGTGCGGAAACACGGTTTTCCTGCGCGGAACGCCTTTTCTGTGTCTGCGGCTTGCGGATCTCATTCCGCCATATAGACGCGGACGCCGTAGGGCGGGAACGTGTCCGTCAGCACGCCCTTTGCGAAGGTGAGCGCGCGTGCCGGTTCCTGCCGGTCCGTGACCTTTTCCGCGTCCGGGAAAGTGAAGGCGGCTTTGACCTCCGCCTTGGCCGAGTTGGCGCAGAGCAGATAGAGCTTGCCCTGGTAACGTTTCCCCAAAACGCTGATGGCGGGATGGCCTTGGCTGTCTTTCTGCGGCCCCGCGTTGATGGTCACGTGCGGCGTCTCGCTTGTCTCGGACAACAGCACGGCTTGCAGGCCGCTGATTTCTTTGGAAACCCCGCACATCGTGCGCCAGGTTTCTTCCGTATGGGTGGCCCCGTGGTTTTTATCCCGTCCGCCGTAGGTGTACCACGTGATGCCGTTCGCGCCGTGGATCAGCGCGAGGAAACTCATGGCCCGCAATTCTTCCGCGGTGGGGAAACGCGGCCAGCCCCAGCCCTCAAAATACTGGATGATCGGCCAGACGGTTTTGACCGGATTCCCGGCCGCTTGAATGTCGGCCCGGAGCGTCTGCATGTCGGTGATGACCTGCGGCACATTGTCGTCCCCCCGGATCGGGTAGATTTCCGGCAGGAACCCGTCGGTCGCGCCGACAAACGCGGAGTAATTCGAGGAGGGCGGCTGTCCGACGCCGTCGGCCTGAACGGTGATGTGGCCGGGGTCTATCGCGCGGATCGCTTCCGAGAGCCTGGTCAAGTCACGGGGAGAGACATGCGCGGAGGTGTCGTCGGCCAGATACCAGGCGAGCACGGCGGGGTGCGACCGCTCGCGGGCGACATCCTCGAGGACCGTCTGCACGTCCATGCGGTTCGCGCCCTGTCCCGAAGAGAGGAACAGGCGGATGCCATGGCGGGCGGCGGAGTCCATGAATTCCCGGAAATCGGCCGTGCGCCCCGGGTTATAGGTGTGGGCGACATTGAACCCGTTGGCTTTCAGTTCCGTAAAGGCGCGGTCAAAGCTGTTGCTGTTGAACGCCTTTTTCCAGACCGCATAGATCCCGATCGGGAAGAAGGGTTCCCGGTCGATGAGCACGGTGCCGTCTTTTCTCAGGGTGACCCGGTTCCGCGTGTTCTGCCCGCCGACAAGTAGCGGCCAGCTTTCTTGCAGGCGGTTGGCGGCCTGATCCTCGACCTCCACGCGCGCGTGGTGCAGGTTGGGAGGGATGTCCGACGGATCTCGCGCTTTCCCGTTGGGCACAAAAGGCGTTTTGGGTGTGAAAACGAGCATTCCGTTTTTCCGCTGGAGGCTTTGGGTCTCTTCTTTGCCGTCCACCCAGAAACGGAGCGTGGAGGCGTTGATGCCCGTCGGGTCAGATACGCGGAAGATGATGGGGGACCTCGCGTCACCCGTCAATTTCGGGCTGAGTGTTTCCAGCACAGGAGGCGTGTGGTCCACGCCGTTCCAAGCGCCGTCTTCAACGGTCCCGATCATGACCCGGCTCAAGACCGGGCTGTGGGCGGCATTGCCGGAAGTCAGAAGCGCGCGGTAACGCAGCCAGCGGGCTGAGTCCGCCAACGGCGGCAAGGGGTGCCCGGGCTTCTCAAACGGACCGGAGGCCGTGCCGTCCGGCCCGATGAAGGGCGACCACACGCCGGGCGTGCCGTTGTCATCGGGGGCGCATGAAATCTGGAACGTCACCCGTGTGCCTGCCGGACAGGCGGCCTGCCACCGGATTCCGGACGGGGCGGCCGTGACTGGGAACGGGCGCGAGACCGCCTTGCCCTTCGTCATGAACTCGCCGGGCGTTTGTGCGGCAAAAACCACTTTCCGGATGTCCAGCGGTTGGCCGGGAAGAATGTTGGGCGAGTCCGCGCCGATGCGGATGACGGCGCTGACGGCTCCGGTGGGCACGCTGCCCGAGACGCGGGTCTCTTGCCACACGTCCGTTTGGCAGTCTAGTCCGAAAGGCAGCGCCCCCGACGGCTGGCCGTCCGCCGCATACCATTGGATACACGTCTCATATTTTCCGGCATGGCCGCGCGGCCGCGCAAAGAGGCACTCGCCGCGCGCGATGATGCGCAGGTCGAAAAGCGTGCCCGGCGTGACTGTGACGGCACGCGAAAAAACGCTGAAGGCCGTGTCGCGCTTTTTCCCGTTCCGGCGAATGGAAAGGTACGACGCGCCGGCTTCCTGTTGCCGTTCGAACGTCAGCGCCTGGTCGTAGTTTTCGGTCTGCCACGTGCCGGACCCGTTGGGGAACGTTTCTTCCAACAGTGTCCGGCTGACCCAGGCGAGCCTGAGCGCGCCGCTGTCGCAGGCTACGCCGTTTGCCGAGACCAGCCACGAGCCAGTGGCGGATTGAGCCCTGATGCCGAGGGCCATGCCCATGCCCGCCATTGTCAGAACGATGCGCGTGACACTTGGATTCACGTTCAAGCGTCTTTTCAAAAAAATCCTGCCCACGAGTTTTTCCTTCCGTGTTGGGTTGCCCCTGCCGTTCACTCGCCTTTCTGGAGACGGTTGAGCATGGACAGCAGGCGGTCGATCATTTGAGGGGCGGCATCGGGTTCCAGCCGGCTGGAGCCGGGCCAGGTCTCGTAACCGCCGAGCGCGTGGTGCTCCACGGTCGGCAGATAGCCGAAATAGCCGTGCGCATGCGACACGACAAACGTCGGTTTGAACGGGCTGCGGCGCTTCAGCTCCAGCCCGACCTCGCAAAAGGTGTCGTTCGGAAACGTCGCGATGCCGACGTCGCCGACGCGGAAAGCCTGCAGCGGGAAACCCCAGCGTGCCGGCATGGCGTCCATCCGCAAAAGGCGTTCGGCGTAGATGCCCGACCACGTTTCCGGTTTCTTGCCGGGCGCGAGCGAAGCGAGAATGCCCTTGGCCCACGCGAGCTGTTCCGGCGTCGGGCGCCGGTAAGGGAGATCGATCTTCCCGAATGACACGCCGAGAGGAACGCGGTCGCGCCACCGGATCGTCTGGTAGACCGCGCAGGCTTTCTGCGCCACGTCGTCCGCAACAATCTTCATCTTCGCGTAGGCCGGCAGCTTTGCGGCGGGCTTCGTGACGTCGATGTTGTTGATGTCGCCGCTCGCGCCGTTGCTCATGAGGGACACGAAGGGCGGATCCTGCCGGTCCGCGCCCAGCAGCTGTTGGATGCGGTCGTTGAACATCCCGTAATAGTCGGCCGAGATGTCCGAGGCGGGATTGCCTCCCACATAGTGCAAGGCGTAATTCGCGAAAAGGGCGAGCGGCCGTCCGCCAGCCGTCTGCACGGCGATCACACCGACCTCCGGATCGGTCGGCCCGGCCGGCTTGACCAGGTTCGGGTTGAGCAGCCCCGGATTCATCTTGACCTGATCGTTCGTGCCGCCGAAGGGTGTTGCCGGCACGGTGCCGGGCTTCAGATACCAGCGGCGGTTGAAAACATGGCGCGGCTCGGTCGCGGTGCCCCAGCCGATGCGGGCCGGCTCAAGGTTGTTGATCGCGCAACGCACCGTGTCGGCGATGCGGCGCACCAGAACCTCCTGAACCTTGTTCAGCTCCGGCGTGACGACGAAACGGTCGCCCACCACGTCGTGCGACGTGTGGGTGTGCGTCGCGGAGATGAGCACGTGCCCCGCCGGCAAACCGGTCTCCTGCTCGATCCGCTGCCGCGCCACCTCGCTCACCTGCCACATCACGTCCAGAACGTCGCACACGACAAAAGCCACGCGCGTCTTGCCGTCGTCCAGCACCAGACACCGCGCCCAGAGGTCGTCGTGCACGTGTTTGGACGGGAAGGGCAGGAACCCGCTGTACATGCTTGCGCCCAGCGCAGGCGTGATGTTCCCTTTCGCCGCGCCCGCGCGGAGCGCGCCCGGGGCGCTTTCTTTCGCCGCGCCCGTCACGCAAACGCCCAGCACGCATGCCGCGATGAGCCCCGCCTGTTTCACAAACATCCCGTTCAACCTTTTAGTCGTGCGCATACCGGCTCCACCTGTCCTGTTGATTGAAAACCCGCACTTTCCCGCCCTCGCCACATGAGTCGTAGCACCGCTTTGTCCATTCGTATTCTTTCGGCATCCTGCCGATGAAGCTGATCGGGCGCGGGAATACCAGCGCGAGGTTGTGGGGGAGATCGCCGGTTTTGAGGACGTTCATGAATTCCGGGCCGCCCTTCCAATGCGTGACCACCGGGTCCTGCAAGATGACTTCTGAAATGCCCGGATCGAGCAGGGCCGCATAAACCGCCACGGCCGCCTCGGCGCCCCGCCCGTACACAACGATTTCTTTCACATTCGTCTCCTGCCGGAGCGCCTGGATGGCCGTCAGCAGGTCGAGCGTCTTCCGCTCGTAATAGGTCTGCCCGACCAGCGGGTAAGCGCGCCGGGCTGTCCATTCGATGCCCGGGCCGACAGAGACCCCGCCTGTTCCGCGGACTTCCACGCAGGCATACCCCGCCGCATTCGTGCTGAACGAGGCATTACCCGCGCCGGCGGCGCAGAACGGGGAACGCGCGTCAGGCTGCATGGCTCCGACAACCAGCGGATAAGGCCGCGGGCCCTTGATCGGGATAGCCAGGTGGGCGCGGATCAGCATCCCCGGCTCCGAGTGGAATTCGTAGGTGCGGAACTGGTGGCTGCCGCTCTGCCCCTGCCGCCTGCAGGAGGTGTCGGGAACAGGGATGACCGTCGGGATTTGCCGGAATGTCAGGTCGCGCAATTTCTTCAGACAGGTCTCCTGGTGGCTCTCCCAGTCTTTCCTGCCTTTGAGTTCCGGCAGACCGGGCAAAGGGATAAAGAACGTGTCCACATCTTTCAGCCTGTCGTCGGCAGGCGGTTTCATGTCCGTGTAGACGGCGAGATCCTCATCCTTTTCAGGGGTCTCCGCAATGTCGTCCGTCACCGGGGTATCCGACCCCTTGAGATGCTTTTCGAACCAGTTGAAAACGGCCCGGCGCATCTTCGGCGAATAACCGTGCTGCGTGACCGCCTCGGTCAGGCCGACCTTATCCTCACACCCATAGAGGATATACACGTGCCGCGCGCGGTGAACCAAGTCGCGGAAAGCGTAGGGCCGGAAGAGAACGTCTTCCGTCGCCGCGCCGACCAGGAGCGCGCGCGGGGCGATGAGGCCCGCAAGGTCAGGGAAATCCCAGCCGTAGGTGTTCACCCAGTAGGTGCAGTCGCAGTGTCCGTCGACGGTCCGGTCGCGGACATGCTGGTACATGTTCCCGGTCTGACAGCACGGTACAACAACCTTGAAACGCGGATCGGCCGCTCCTGTGAACCACGACATTGTCCCGCCGCCCGACAGTCCGGTTATGCCGAGTCTTTCCGCATCCACCTCCGGACGGGCCTGCAGATAATCCGCCGCACGCATGGCCGCCCACACCTCGACCCCGGCGGGCGAGTACCCCTGGCTGTACCAATGCCACCAGCCCTTTGAATAGGTCCCGTGGTGGAAGCCGCCGTTTTCGCCGACTTGGATCGGGTCAAGGATCATGGCCACATAGCCGTGTTCCGCAAACCAGCGGGGATGAAACTGATAATGGAACTTGCCCCGCTTCGAATGGCCGCAGACGTAGACCACCGCGGGAAGCTTGCCCTTCACCTCTTTCGGGCGATACAGGTTGGCGGCAATCCTGCAGCCCGGCACCGGCTGGAAATGCATCTTCTCCACCAGGTAACTGCCGCGGTCGAGCGTGCCCGTCACCGTGACGTTGAGGTCTGTGCGCGGCGGCAAGGGGTCGAGACCCAGCATTTCCAGCCACTTGCGGCGTTTTCCGGGGAGCTGTTCCTCCCACGTTTCAAGCGGCGGGAGTTCGAATATGGACCGGCTGGTGACCTCCTGCGCCTGCCTCACGAGACATGAATACAACTGGGCCGGTTCTTCTTCGGCACGGGCCCGCGTGGAAAATCCTCCGAGGCAAGCGCACAGGGCCACAGCGGCGACAAAAGAGTGACAGCCTGTTTTCCTGGACAACCGGGACAACGTTCTCATGGCAGATCTCCTCGACGGGTAACGCGAAGTGAAAGCCTCTATGGCCGAGGCTCTTGTGAGTCCCCTCCCTCGGCCATTGGGCACGGCATCAAGCCTTGTCCTAAACAACGGTGAGAGGATGACAAAAACGCCGCCTTTTGTCCACCTTCCCGTTACGTGGTCCCGTTTCGCGGGTATTGCTTCTTGTTGCCTGCCGGGGGTTATTGTATTCTATGCCTGATTTTAATGGAGACACGAGATCCTTGAAGACAAGAACGTTTGTAGATCATGTCGTGGTGCATGTGCGTGCCGGTGCGGGCGGAAACGGGAGCAGCAGTTTCCGTCGTGAGGCATGTGTGCCCGAAGGCGGCCCCGACGGCGGCGATGGGGGCCGCGGGGGACATGTCATTTTTAAGGCGAGCCACGACGTCGATTCCCTGATCGCGCTCTATTTCGCGCCACAGCTCTTTGCCGAGGACGGGGTGGCCGGCCGCGGCCAGAAGATGTACGGGCGCAGGGGCAAGGACCTGGTCGTCCGGGTGCCGTGCGGCACGACGGTGTTCGATGCGGAGACCGGCGCGCAGCTGGCCGATGTCATCGGCCACGGCGATGAGGTGGTGATCGCGAAGGGCGGCAAGGGCGGCCTGGGCAACGTCCACTTCAAGACCTCGACGCATCAGGCCCCGACCGAACACACGCCGGGCGATCCGGGCGAGGAGTTCCGCCTGCGGCTGGAGCTCAAGACCATTGCGGACGCCGGCTTGCTTGGGTTCCCCAATGCGGGCAAGTCCTCTCTCCTCGCCTGCGTCAGCGGAGCCCACCCAAAAATCGCCAGCTATCCGTTCACCACGCTCAACCCGCTCGTGGGCGCGATCCAATACCCAGATTTCTCGCAACTGCGGGTCGCCGACGTGCCGGGCATCATCGAGGGCGCGGCATCCGGTGTGGGACTCGGTGTGGGGTTCCTCAAGCATATCGCGCGTTCGCGCGTGCTGGTGTATGTCGTCGACATGGCGGGTACCGACAACCGGAAGCCGTGGAAAGATTTTCTGGCGTTGCGCAAGGAGATCAGCCAACACAACCCCGAGCTGCTGGAACGCCCGTGCCTCGTGTTGGCCAACAAAATGGATCAGGACGAGGCGGTCAAGAATCTGCCCCGGTTCATCCGCGAGACGGGGGTCACGCCGCTACAGGTTTCGGCGATTAACCCTGGGGACGAGGGGGTCGCGCAGTTCAAACAACGCCTGTGGGAGATCCTTCGTCCTGAACCCAAGGGCACGTGGCGGGCGACGCCGACGGTTGAGCCGTCCGTGCCGGAGGGTGCGCCGTCTGCGGAAGAGATCATTTGCGAAGAGGCGCTACAACATGCGCCGTTTCTGGACTTGGCGCGCAAACCGCCCAAAAAGCGCGGGAAGCGTTAGAAGCGGAGGGCGGGAGCCAGCTCCGCCGCACGGTCAGGGTTCGCGGATCACCGGGTTGGTGAGTTCGCCGATACCGCCGATGGATACGGTGACCGTGTCGCCGGGGGCGAGATAGACGGGCGGCGTGCGGGCGAAGCCCGCGCCGGAAGGCGTACCCGTGAAGATGGCCGTGCCCGCGGGCAGCGTGGTGCTGCCGCTCAGGAAGACGATCAGGTCAGCCACGCTGAAAATATGATCCGCCGTGTTGGAGCACTGCCGCACCTCGCCGTTCACAATCGCTTTCAGGGACAGGGCCTGCGGGTCGGGGATCTCGTCCTTCGTGACGATGCAGGGGCCGAGCGGCGCGAAGGTGTCGAACGACTTGCCGCGGCACCATTGGTTGCCGCCGAAACTCTTCTGCCAGTCGCGCGCGGTGACGTCGTTGCCGCAGGTGTAGCCGAGCACATGGTCTAGCGCGTTCCGGCGCGTCGCGTTCTTGCAGGTCTTGCCAAGAATCACCACCAGTTCGGCCTCGTAGTCCACCTTGGTGCTCGGCAGGTGTGTGGGGATGACAATCGGGTCGCCGGGATTCTGCGTCACCCACGGGCTTTTCATGAACAGCACAGGAAACTCGGGAAGGGGCTGCTTTGTTTCGATCGCGTGCTCGCGGAAATTGAGACCGATCGCGAGGATCACCGACGGTTGGAGTGGCGCGAGCAGTTTGGCGACGCGTTCGCGCCGTCCGGTGGGCTTCCACGCGCCGAAGAGGTTCCCGTCGATGGGTTCGGCGGAGCCGTCGTCGTGCAGGATGCCGGTGCGCGGTGTGGCGGAGGCGGTAGAAAGGAAGTGGATGAATTTCATGGGAATGGAGTGATGTTGGAAGAAAGAAAGGGGTACAAAAAACAAGAGGCCATTCTGTAATTAAACGAGGGACATCACGGCTTTTCGCCGGCGTACATCAACGGATAGGCGTGCGGCTGATCAAGCATATCGAGCGTCAAGTCGACATCCAGTGCCGGCCAGTACAGGTGCTTTCCATGCAGGAGCTGCACATCGTGGATTTGGGAGACCGTGGCGTTCTTGAACCACGGGAAATCCTCATACGGGAGAAAACGCTCCTTGTCCCCGCAGAGCAGCCAGATGCCGAACAGGCTGATTTGAGTGATTTCAACCGCTGAAGTGCTTGT